>JBAQAB010000473.1:0-4945 GCA_049285535.1 Xanthobacteraceae bacterium | reverse complement strand
GGCGGAAGCAGTCGCTGGCCAGCGCCGAGATTTCGGCAAACGGCTCGCGCGCGATCAGGGCCGGCGAAAGCTTGCGCGCCACCGCCACCGCAACCTCGACTGCCTCGCATTCGAGCCGGGTTTCGATCGCCGCCAGCGCGCGGTTGGCGACGACGAGAGCTGCCGCGATGTGCTCGAGCGCGTCGGCCACGCGCCGGCCGGACTCGATCGCGGCATCGCTCTGGGCGTCGGCATAGCCTCTGCGATGCGCGGCGGTTTCCGCCTCGGCGACTTTGAGCACGTGTTCGGTCAGCGCGATCGCCGTGCCCGTCGACTTGCTTTCGCCCGGGCCAGCAAAATCGGTATCGAACAGGAACTTTTTCGTCGCTGCGTTCATCTTCGGAGTCTTGCCATCGGCTTGATCGAATTGCGCATCAATAGATCAGTTCTTCTTCGCCGCGGGTCTTGGAGATCACGATCTCGCCTTTGGCGGCGAGATCCTTGGCGAGATTGACCAGGAGGCCCTGCGCTTCGTCGACTTCGCGCAGGCGCACCGGGCCCATGGCCTGCATGTCGTCCATCAGCATCTTGGCGGCGCGCGTCGACATGTTGGACAGGAAAAACTGGCGTACCGGCTCGGCGGCGCCCTTGAGCGCGACGGCGAGCTTGTCCTTTTCGACGTGGCGCATGAGCGTCTGCGCCGAAGCGGCGTCGAGCTTTGACAGGTCATCGAAGGTGAACATCAGGGTCTTGATGCGCTCGGCGCTTTCGCGATTGTCCTCTTCGAGCGCAGTCAAGAACCGCGTCTCGGTTTGCCGGTCGAAATTGTTGAAGATCTCGGCCATGACTTCGTGCGCGTCGCGCCGGCGGGTTTGCGACAGGTTCGACATGAATTCGGTGCGCAGCGTCTGCTCGACGCGCTCCAGGACTTCCTTCTGCACCGCCTCCATCCGCAGCATGCGGTTGACGACGTCGAGCGCCAGATCTTCCGGCAAGATGGCAAGCACGCGGGCGGCATGTTCCGGGCCGATCTTCGACAGAACAACGGCGACGGTCTGCGGGTATTCGTTCTTGAGATAGTTGGCGAGCACCTCTTCCTGGACGTTGGAGAGCTTCTCCCACATGTTGCGGCCGGCCGGCCCGCGGATCTCCTCCATAATGGTGCCGACGCGTTCCGGCGGCAGATAGGACTGCAGCAGGCGCTCGGTGGCCTCGAAGGTGCCCATGATCGAGCCCGAAGCCGACATCCGGCCGACGAATTCCAGCAGCAGATTCTCAACCTGCTCGGCTTCGATGGTACCGATCGTCGACATCAATATGGAGATCTGACGCAGCTCGTCGTCGTCGAGCAGGCTCCAGATCTTGCCGCCGTGGTGTTCGCCGAGCGCGAGCAACAGAACTGCCGCGCGTTCCGGCCCGCGCAGCGGGCGTTTGGGCGGCGCCGCATGCGTCGCCTTGCCGGCAAGGCTCGCGAGCGCGCTGGCGATCTCGCTTTGCGCGGTGTCGTGTTGCTTCGGGTCGTTCCTGTTCGGTGCAGCCATGGGTCTATTACGCGGCGGCGCTGTCGTTCAGCCATGAACGGATGATGGAAACGGTTTCGCGAGGGTTTTTGTCGGCGAGTTCGCCGACCTTTTGCACGGATTGGGCGTGGACTTGGCCCTGGATCTGGGCGATGTCGATCATCTTTGCTGTCTGGTTCGGTTCTGCCGCCTTGGCGGGATCGGCGCCGCTCTCCGCTGTGAGCGCCGCGACGGCCATCCCTGACGGCAGACCTCCGCCGGCGCCGGCGCTGGGTGGCGCGAGAGCGCGTTCGTCCGGGGTGATGATACGGCGGACCAGCGGTCGCACCACCAGGAGCAGCACGATAAGACCGAGCACGCCCATGACCAGCGTTTCGACCAGGCTCATGATGTCGTCTTTGGTGAGATGCAGCATCGACAGCCAGCCGGTCGGCTCGACGATCGGATTGGCCGCCGTTTCGGCAAAGCGCAGGTTGACAACCTGGACCTGGTCGCCGCGTTTCTGGTCGAAGCCGATCGCCGAGCGCACCAGCGCCGCGATTTGATCGAGCTCTTCCTTGCTACGCGGTTGGTAGGTCACGTTGCCTTTGTCGTCCTTGGCATAGGTGCCATCGACTAGGACGGCGACCGAAAGACGATTGAGCCTGCCGCCCTCGATCACTTCCGTCTTGGTGGTCTTGGAGATCTCGTAATTGACGATTTCCTCGGTTTTGCGGCTCTGATCGGCTGGACTGGCATTGGCGCTGGCGGGCTGGCGCTGGTTGGCGCCGGGCAATTCGTTGCCGACCGTCACCTCGTTGTTGTTGCCCTGGCTTGTAGCCGAGGTTTCCTCCCGGCTCTGGCTGGACCGAACGACGCGGCCGTCGGGATCGAATTTATCCGAGGTCTGGGTAATGCGGTTGAAATCGAAAGCGGCGGCGACTTGCACGCGCGAATGACCCGGTCCGACTACCGAGGAGACGATCGACTCAACCTGTTCGCGCAAATGCTTTTCGTAGGCGGCCTGCCGCTCGTCGGCCTCGGCGCCGCCGGCGTTCGTGTCGTCACTGGCGCCGTCCGCCAGCAATTGGCCCTGCTCATCGACGATCGAGATGCGCTGCGGCCGCAGGTCGGAGACTGCGGTGGCGACGAGGTGGCGGATGGCGCGGACCTGTGACGGTTGGAGCGTGCCGCGCAACTTGAGCACGATGGAGGCGGACGGCTCGACCTTGTCGCGCGAAAACAGCGGCCGATCCGGCAGGACCAGATGCACGCGCGCGTCTTCGACTTGATCAAGTGTGCGGATCGTGCGCGCCAGCTCGCCTTCCAGCGCCCGCAGCTGGTCGATGTTCTGGACAAAGCTCGTGGTGCCCAGCGCGTCCGACTTGTCGAAAATCTCGTAGCCGACGCCGCCGCCCTTGGGCAAGCCGTTCTCGGCCAGCGTCATGCGCAGCCGCGCCACCTTATCGCGCGGCACCATGATCACATTGCCGTCGTTGCGCAGCTCGTAAGTGATGCCCTCGCGGTCGAGCTCCTTGGCGATCGAGCCGGAATCCTCCAACGACAAGTCGGTGAACAGCGGCGTCATCTGCGGCGTAGTCACATGCAGGATGAGAAAGGCGAAGAAGCCGATGAGCGCGATGGTAACCGCACCCATAGCCGCAATACGGGGCGCGCCGAGCGTTTTGACGAACTCCACCAGACTTTGCACCGAGCTTCCCCCGCGCAGCGACGCGCAAACGTCTCACCCGGCAAGATTTGCCCGGTTGATGGTTAGCGCCCGGTTAATAAAGTCGGGAATTGCACAACTTGCGTTCGTCCCCCCTCTCAAGCGCAAGCAAGGGAGCCGACCGAGAGTTGGCTAAGACGTCGCGACGAGCGATAGCGGAGGCAGCCATCCTGGTTGCAGGCGGGCCACGCGAGCTCGGCCGCCCGACGGCGCATGTCTGGGGGCGCCTTCGTTCGTCTGCGGATCACGAAGAGATCAAGAATCGAAAAGCCGGCCGCGCGACCGGCGTTGGCAATTTGGTAAGATCAATTAAGCGGGAGTTACTGCCGGTATTGCTGGATGCGGGTCGTGCGGAGCCCGGCAAGGCCGTGCTGGTCGATCGAGTATTGCCAGGACAGGAATTCCTCGACCGTCAGGGTGTAGCGGCTGCACGCCTCTTCGAGCGACAGCAACCCACCGCGCACTGCGGCGACCACTTCTGCCTTGCGGCGGATGACCCAACGCTTCGTTCCTGGCGCCGGCAAATCGGCGATGGTCAGGGGCGAACCGTCCGGCCCGATGACGTATTTAACCCTCGGGCGATGGGGTTCGGTCATATTCACTCTCACAACTCGACAACTACAGTTGGCGACCTTACGCACCGCCGCTTAAAATTTGCCTAAGCGGCGCACGCAATTGGCCGCAATTTGTAGAGCGAAGCTCGGAAAGCATCGATTTCGCAGTCGGCGACGCTCCGAATCAGGTGCGCACAAGTTCCTTAGCCAGGCGGTACGGGGTAGCCGCTAGAGCAGGTTGGTCAGATTGGTGAGACTGGTGTTGAGGCTGCCGAGCGTGCCGTTGAGATTGCTCAGGGTACTGAGACTACCGTTATTGATCGATTGGACCGCGCTGATCGGGTAGCTCTGTCCATTGACCGTGAGCTGCGGCGGACTCTGGCTGAGATTGACCCCGCTGACGGTCCCTTGGATCTGCGTGGCGACGGTGACGGCCTGACCGTTGGCACCGGTGGCGTTGATCGCCAGCGTGTACTGGCCGGCGGGCCACGTGACGCCGGTATTGCTTTGGCCGTTCCAGCTGTAGCTCTGGGTTCCGGCATTGAGCGACACGGTTCCCGTATAGGCCGTCTGACCGCTTGAGTTGGTGATCGTGACATTGGCGGTGGCCGGCGACGGCGAATTCAAGGACCAAGTCGCCGGCGAGCCGGCGGCGAGGGTCGCGCTGGTGCCGGTCAGGGTGACACTGGAGCCGAGGAACTGCATCGCGGAGGTCGCTTCCGACGTCTGCTGCAGCGAGATCAAGGTCTGCATGTTGGTGTTCATGTCGACCTGCTGTTGCACCGACGTGAACTCGACCAGCTGCTGGGTGAACTGATTGGTGTCGAGCGGATCGAGCGGATCCTGGTTCTGCAACTGCGTGGTCAAGAGCGTCAGGAACGAATTAAAATTGTTCGCAAGCTGCGCCAAGCCGGTGTTGCCCGTGGTGGCGCTGCTGTTGGTGGTTGATCCTGAAGTGCTCGTCGAGGGAATTGCTGTGCTGGTCGTCATGGTCGATCCTTAGGCCGAATTACCGTTCACACGCGAATGTCGATGCCGCTGCCGCCGAGATTGAGGCGGGAGTATATTTGCGTCGTCTCCACCGGCGAGAGATCGGCATCGGGGACGACGAGCTGCTGCGCCGGGTTCGGCTGCGCGCCGCCGCCATTGTTCTGGCCCGCGAAAGACTGATCGCGCAGCGAGAA
>JBAQAB010000472.1:0-15456 GCA_049285535.1 Xanthobacteraceae bacterium | reverse complement strand
CGGTAAGACAGGCGCGCGCCCCCTCCCCATTCGGGTCGGCAATGCGAGTGAGCGCCAGTTCGAGACGGTCGCGGCAGGAGGGTTCGGTCATGAAACTATCCGGCGAAGAGGGAAACGCGGTCGGCAGGGCACCGTTGCGAACGAGGCACCAAAACTGCCATATCATTGGCCGAGCAAAGACGCGAGCAAGGGAATTGACCATGCCGGATACACGACCGCGCATCTCCTTTATCGGTTTCGGTGAAGCGGGCCAGGCGATCGCCGCCGGACTTCACGATGAGGGCGTGGAGCGGATGGCGGCTTGGGACATCCTGTTTCCGCACAGCGCCGGCGAAAGGCTGGGCCAAGCCGCAGCGCCGATCGGCGTGCGCTGCGCGACCTCGGCCGCAGACGCGGTTCGGAACGCGGATATCGTCATCTCCGCCGTCACTGCGGCGTCGAGCGTGGAAGCGGCGCAGTCGATAAAACCGCACCTTGCCGGAACGCCCTATGTGCTCGACATCAACTCGGTCTCGCCCAGACGTAAGCAACAGACCGCGAAGCTTCTCGGCGACACCGCCCGCTATGTCGACGTCGCCGTGCTGGCGCCGATATATCCGGCGCGGCATAAGACGCCGATGCTGCTCGCCGACGCCGAAGCGCTTGCGCCGGCGCTGGCTGCGCTTGCCATGCGCACGACCATCGCCGGCGCCGAAATCGGCGCCGCGGCCGCGATCAAGATGGTGCGCAGCGTCATGATCAAGGGCATCGAGGCGCTGACGCTGGAGTGTTTCTTGGCCGCGGCACGCGCCGGCGTGATCGACGAAGTCGCCAGTTCGATGAAGAACAACTATCCGGGGCTCGATTGGGCCAAGATCGTGCCTTACAACCTCGAGCGCATGGCAAGTCACGGCGAGCGGCGCGCCGCTGAGATGGAAGAAGTCGCCGACACGCTGCGGGAGCTCGGCGTCGAGCCGCTGATGACAACGGCGACGGTCAAGCGTCAGCGCGAAATGGGCCAGATCGGCACGCAGCAACCGGTCCGCGCCGTGCTCAAGGAAGATCGCGTCGCCATGCTGCGCGCCATCAGCGCGGCAGCCCGCGACCGCCATTGAATCCGGCCCGGCTCGCTACTTCCCGACTTTGACTTCATTGCCCCCCCCGAAAGTCGTGCTAGGTTTCCGTCGGGATGCTTAAAGGCAATCCCGCGCAACAGGGGGGACGAAATGAAGACCACTTTACGGCTGACTTCCGTGCTTGGCTTGCTTGTCGGCATCGCCGCCGTGGCGATGGCGATGACCTCAATTATAGCTTCCGCCAAGGCCTGCCCGTACGTTCTGGCACAATATTGCGTCGCCGAGAAAAACGGCTTCAAGCATACGGCGTGGACCAACACGTGCCTGGCGAAAGTCCAGGGCATCAAGATTATTCACAAGGGCGCTTGCTAGGCCGGCCGATAGAATCTCGGTGTCCGCCTAGCGAAGCATTCCAGATGAGACAGCGGGCGGCGCGTCAGCGCCGCCTGCCCTTGCGCCGTTCGCGCGGCGTGACGCGTGACGATTTCGGCACCGGGCGGCGCGCCGCTTTGGCGGTCGAGCGCCGTGGCGGCATGGCGCCGGCTGCTTCCAGCCGCATGCTCCAGTATTCCCAGGTCCGGTTGACCACGTTGGGCAGGGCATTGAGCGTGCTCGCAAGCTTGACCTCGCCGGGATGCAGCGGTTCCGGCGTGCCGAGCGTGAGCGCACGCAACTGATAATCGGCGTTCTGACACATGAAGATCGAGCGCGACACCAGTTCGCGCAATCCGGCACCGACCACGGTCGCGCCATGGCGATTCATCAGAACGGCCGGATGCTGCCCCAAGGCCCGCGCCAGCGAATGCCCCTCCTCCGGCTTCACCACCAGGAGATTGGTATCGCCGAACTCGCGATGCTGATCCCAGAACGGCATATCCGCGCCGCCCGCGGCGCCGAGATGGAAAACCGGCACGATCTGTTTGCCGGCGATGGCGAAAGGCATCACCGCGGGCGCATGATGATGGCAAACCGCCATCACGTCGGGGCGCGCCTGATAGATGCAGCCGTGAATGACGCGCTCGGCATAGAGCTGCACCTTGGGCGGCCGCACCGGCTGGGAATCGAGTGTATATTCGAGAATGTCATCCGGCTCGATCAGAAGCGGCGATCGCGAGCGCGACAGCAGATAGCGGCCCGGATCGGCCGGGTGGCGCAGGCTGACATGGCCGAAAGCATCGAGCACGCCCTCATGCGCGAGGATACGGTTGGCAAGCGCCAATTCCTCGATCAGGTTGGTCATCTTATTGTCGGGCACAATTTCCCCCTCTTATGGCTGGTTCTTGGCGGGCCGCGTCCTTTTACACCATAAGCTCACGAACATTGAAGGTGCGCACTAGGCCATGCGACCTTTGAGGTCGAGCGCGCCGAGCGGCGGCTTCACGCAGGCGATCGGTTCGACGGCAAGTTGCACTCGCCCGTCGATCAGGATCAGGCCGTTTTTGCCGGCTTGGCCGTCGCGGCGTTGCGCGGCAGCACGATGGTGAACTCGGTGAATTGACCGGGCTGCGTATCGACCGCGATGGCGCCGGCGTGCTGCTTGACAATGATGTCGTGGCTGATGGAAAGCCCGAGCCCGGTGCCCTCACCCGCCGGTTTGGTGGTGAAGAAGGGGTTGAACATTTTTTCTTTCACCTCGGGCGGAATACCAGTGCCATTGTCGCGGATCCGGATCTCGACGCGATCGCCGAGATCCTTCGTCGACGCGATCAACATCGGCTCGAAATCGGCGCCGCCGGCCTGCGACTTACGCTTATGCGCGGCATAGAAGCCATTGGCGATGATATTGAGGAGGACTCGTGTCACCTCCTGCGGGTAGAGATCGACTTCGCCGGCCGCCGTGTCGAACGACCGCTGCAACTCGATGTTGAAGCCCTGCTTCTCCGCCCGCGCGCCGTGATAAGCGAGATTGAGACTCTCGTCCACCAGCGCGTTGACGTCGACCGGCCGGTGCTCGCCGGAGCCCTCGCGCGAATGCAGCAGCATGTTCTTGACGATCGCATCGGCGCGCTTGCCGTGCTGCGCGATCTTTTCGAGATCGCCCTTCAACGTTTCCGCCAGATCGGTGATCGCCTCCTGCGCGGCGACGTCCACCTTTACCTTCCCTAATTCCTCCTGCAATTCGTCGATCAGCTCGACCGAAAGGGAGGAAAAATTGTTGACGAAGTTGAGCGGGTTCTTGATCTCGTGGGCAATGCCGGCGGTGAGCTGGCCGAGCGATGCAAGCTTTTCGGTCTGCACCAGGCGATCCTGCGCGGTACGCAGTTCGTTCAACGATTGCGTCAAATCATCCGTGCGCTGGCGCAGTTCGTTGAGCAGCCGCGTGTTCTCGATGGCGATCACGGCCTGGGCGGCGAAGTTCTGCACCAGCGCGATCTGCTTGTCGCTGAAGGGCCGCACCTCCTGGCGATAAACGATGATAACGCCAACGGCCTCGTCGTCTTTAAGCATCGGCACGGCGAGAAAGGTCCGTGCGCCTCCGGTTTCTACCATGGTTACAATCGCCGCATCGCGATCGACATAGGCCTGTTCGGTCAGCATGTTGGCGACATGCTGCACTTGTTTCATTCTTACGGCCCGCATGACCGGAACGTTCGGCGCCGGCCGGAACACAGGATTGCGCCGCCGTTCATCGGCATAGTCCTCTCGTCCCCCATGCAGGGCGACCGCGCGAAGCGCATCGCCCTCACATAGCGCCAGCGTGCCGAACTTCGCCTCGCAAATCCGGGTGGCGTTCTCCAGCATCGCCCGAAACACCGGCTCCAGGTCGCCCGGCGACGAGCTGATGACGCGCAGCACGTCCGCCGTCGCCGTCTGCTGCTCCAGCGATTGCCGCAATTCGCTGAGGAGTCGCGTATTTTCGATGGCAATCACCGCCTGGGCCGCGAAGTTCGTCACGAGCGCAATCTGCTTTGCCGTGAATTCGCGCACCTCCGTGCGAAAGATGGTGATAACCCCGATCGTTTCGCCGTCCTTGAGCATCGGCACGGTGACCATCGTGCGAATACCGCCGGTCTCGACGGAGTTCACGGCCTTCGGATTGCGGGCGAGATACGACGGCGCCTTGCTCAGGTCCACGACCTGGAGCGGCTGCCCGCCGGAGAGAGTCTGGAAAGCCTGCAAGTCACGATCCGGCTGCAGCAGCATCCCGACCCGCCACTGCTCGTCCCATGCTTTGGCCAAAGAGCCGTGGTGCGCGGCCACGCGCAGCGCCTCGCCCTCGCGCAGGAACAACGTGCCAAAATTGGCTTGGCAAATTCGCGTTGCGTTGTCCAACATGGCGAGGAAGACCGGCTCCAACGCGCCGGGCGACGAGCTGATGACGCGCAACACGTCGGCAGTCGCGGTTTGTTGATCGAGCGATTCCCGTAATTCGCTGAGCAGCCGGGTATTCTCGATGGCGATCACGGCTTGCGCGGCGAAATTCGTCAACAATGCGATTTCCTTATCGCCGTAGGGCCGTACTTCCTGGCGATAGATCGCGATTTGCCCGAGGATCGTGCCGTCCTTGAGCATCGGCACATTGAGTACGGTGCGAGCGCCCGTCAGCTTGATAAAAGCAGAGCGAGCCGGGTCCTTGGCATAGGCCGCCTCAGCTTGGACATCCGGCAACTGGAACGGCCGCTTGGTCGCCGCAACGCGGCCCATCACGGTATCGGGATTGGTAGCTACCACGGGCTCGCGTCGGCGAGCCTCCAGAAATGCCGACGGCACATCGTGCGCCGCGACCATGCGGTATGCGGTCTCTCCCTCGGCGACAAACAGAACGCCGAATTTCGCCCCGCAAAGTCGCGTCGCGTTTTCCAACATCGTACTAAAGACCGGCTCCAACTCACCGGGCGAACTCGAAATGACCCGCAGTACTTCCGATGTTGCGGTTTGCTGTTCAAGGGCCTCGGAGAGATCGTCGGTGCGCTGGCGCAATTCGTTGAGCAGCCGCGTGTTCTCGATGGCGATGACAGCCTGGGCGGCGAAGTTTTCCAGAATCTCGATCTGTTTGTCGGAAAAGGGACGGACTTCCTGACGATAGATGGTGATGGCGCCGATCAGAATATCTTCCTTGATCATCGGCACGATCAGCAAAGTCCGTGCACCCGCAATTTTGGTGGCCGCCTCGTCGGGAGCCTCCAGGCTCATATCCGCGACGTGGACCAGTTTTCTGGTGTCGACCACGCGATAAGGCGTTGGTGCAACATCGCGCGGCACGATGCCATCGGGAAGAGCGCGCTCCCAGCCCGGCGGTGGATTATACAATGCGGCGCGGCGAAAGACGTTCCCGCCGTACAGCAGCAGGTTTCCGAAGCTCGCGTCGCAAATCCGCATGGCGTTCTCCAGCATGGCCTGGAACACTGGAGCGAGGTTGCCCGGCGAGGAGCTGATGACGCGAAGCACATTCGCCGTCGCCGTCTGCTGCTCCAGCGATTGCCGCAATTCGTTGAGCAGCCGGGTGTTCTCGATGGCGATGACTGCCTGGTCGGCGAAGGTACGCACCAGTTCGATCTGGCGCTCGCTGAACGGCTCTATGCGCTGGCGCGAAAGTCCGAACGCGCCGATCGCCTCGCCCTCCCGGAGGAGCGGCACTCCCAGGATCGTCCTTATGAAGCCCTTATGCGCGGCTTGCCGGGCGACGTGCTCATTGTCGGTGCCAATATCCGATATCTGCACCGGACGGCGTTCTGCCAGGGCTCTCCCGATGGCCGTCCCGCGGCCGGGCGCATATGACACCGAACCGATCAGCACCTCCATCTCGCGCGACATCGCGGCGACCGCGACGCTTCGATAATCGTCACCTACCGGAAGGGCGAGATGTCCTGCATCCGCCTGACACAAGCGCCGCGCCTTTTCCACCATCGCCTCGAACACCGGCTGGAGGTCGCCGCGGGACGCGTTGATCACGCCCAGCACTTCGGCGGTCGCCGCCTGCTGCTCCAGCGCTTCGTTCAGTTCGCGCGTTTTTTGCTCGAGCTGTTCCTGCAGGGCGCCACCGCCCACCCTGCGTTTAGCGACAACGGGGCGCTTTCGGCTCACGGCCTTGCGCTTAGCGACAACGGAGCGCTTTCGGCGCGCGACTTTGCGTCGCCGCGGGTTTGCTGCCTTACCGCTCGCCAATGCTTTACTCCATCGCGATCCGGGTGCCGGTCGCACCGTTCAAGAGCCGCTTGAGATGAAAGCTGGCGAGCTGGTCCGCGGGCTCCTTGCCGAGATGGGCGGCAAAGGCGGCGACCGCACCGGGATCGTTGGCTTCGAGCTTGGCGAATGCGTCCAGGTAGCTCTTGGTGGCGGGACTGTCATAGTGCTCGGGCCGCAACGGCTCGAAGGCGCGCAGCGCCTCGGTTTTGCCGCGGAGCACCAGATCGCCGACCGGGCGGCCTCTGAAATCCCCGACTTTGCCGGCGAGCGTCGCGCTGACGCAGATGCGGGTGCCAAGAGGCTTATTGGCGCCTTCGAGGCGCGCCGCGACGTTGATGGTGTCGCCATAGGCGGTGTAATCGAAAAAATGGCCGCCGCCGAAGGCGCCGACGATCGCCGGCCCGGCATGCGCGCCGATCCGCGTCAGGCCGAGCGCGAGGCCTTTCGCCCGGTAGCGCTCGCACGTCGCCTGCGCATAATCATCGAGCGCCAGCGCGCAGACCACGGCGCGGGACGCATGATCCGCTTGCTCGCCCGGTGCGCCGAACAGCACGTGGATGGCATCGCCGATGATCTTTGCCACGGTGCCTTCGTGGGCGAAGACAATATCGGTCATGCCGGTCAGATAGTCGTTGAGCAGCGGCCCGAGCACGCTCGGCTCCAGCGCTTCGACCAGCGCGGTGAAGCTGGTGATGTCGGTGAACAGCGTCGCGATCTCGCGGCGCCGCCCTTCGAGCTCGCCTGCGCCCCCCTCGCCGGCGAGGCGGAGCGCCAGGTTCGGCGAGAAATAACGCGACAGCGATGCATGCGCGCGCTCGGCCTCGGCCTGGCGGCGGCGCGCCTCGCGCAACGATTCGATATGGCGCAGCGTCTTGGCGATGGTGGTTTCCAGATCGGCGAAGTCGATCGGCTTGGTGACGAAATCGAATGCGCCGCGATTCATCGCGGTGCGGATATTGGCCATATCGCCATAGGCCGATACGATAATGGTCGACATCCCAGCGTCGCTGTCCTGCAGCTTCTGCAGCAGCGTCAGCCCGTCCATGCGCGGCATATTGATGTCGCTGACGACGAGATCGATGTCGCTGTTCGCTTTCAGCGTTTCGAGCGCTTCGATGCCGTCGCGGGCGAACAGAAACTTTGCCGTTCCGTCGCGGATCTGGCGGCGAAACTTCTGGGTAATCAGAGCCTCGAGATCGGGCTCGTCATCGACGAACAGGATGTTCATGCCGCCTTTCCGACCCGCGTTTCGATCTCTTCACGCAGCGCCAGGAAATCGATCGGCTTGGTGAGCAGCGCATCCGCGCCGTGTTCCAACGCTTTGCGCTTGGTCTCGGCGTCGCCATAGGCGGTGATCATGATGACCGGAACGTCGGGCCTGGCTGCCTTGGCCTTTGGCAACAGTTCGAGGCCGCTCATGCCCGGCATGTTGATGTCGGAGAGAATGAGAATGAGCGATACGCTCGCGGCGTCGCTGATGGCCTGCAGCGCGGCCGCCGCCGATTGGGCAAATTGCATGGTAAAGCGCTCGGCGCGCAGCTCGCGCCGAAATTGTTGCCGAAACAGTATTTCAACATCGGGCTCGTCATCGACCACGAGAATGAGAAGATTCACGCACGTCCTCCAGTCTTTTCTAGTGCCGCGGCTTTGCGCGGCAGCACGATTGTAAACTCGGTGAACTTGCCGGGCTCGGTATCGACGGCGATCGTTCCAGAGTGTTGTTTCACGATGATGTCGTGGCTGATGGATAGGCCGAGCCCGGTGCCTTCTCCCGCCGGCTTGGTGGTAAAGAACGGATTGAACATCTTTTCCTTCACTTCGGGCGGTATGCCGGTGCCGTTGTCGCGAATGCGGATTTCCACGCGGTCGCCGAGGTTTTTTGTCGATGCCGCGAGCTTCGGCTCGAAACTCTCGCCGCCGGCCTGCGCTTTGCGCTTGGTCGCCGCGTAGAAACCGTTTGAGATCAGGTTGAGCAGCACCCGCGTGACCTCCTGCGGATAAAGATCCACTTCACCCGCCGCTGGGTCGAATGCGCGCTCCAGCGCGATATTGAAGCCCTGCTTCTCCGCCCGCGCGCCGTGATAGGCGAGATTGAGGCTTTCCTCGACCAGCGCATTGATGTCGACCGGACGGTGCTCGCCGGAGCCTTCGCGCGAATGCAGCAGCATGTTCTTGACGATCGAGTCCGCCCGCTTGCCGTGCTGGGCGATCTTGTCGAGATTACCCTTCAGAGTATTCGACAATTCGGTGATCCCGGCGCGCGCGGCATCGCCGATTTTCACTTTCGCCAACTCCTCCTGCAATTCGTCGATCAGCTCGACCGACAGCGAGGAGAAATTGTTGACGAAATTGAGCGGGTTCTTGATTTCATGGGCGATACCGGCGGTCAATTGGCCGAGCGAAGCGAGTTTCTCGGTCTGCACCAGGCGATCCTGCGCGGTACGCAATTCTTCCAGCGATTGGCTGAGATCGTCGGTACGTTGGCGCAATTCGTTAAGCAGCCTCGCGTTCTCGATGGCGATGACCGCCTGCGCGGCGAAATTTTCCACCAATGCAATCTGCTTTTCCGTAAATGGCCGCACATCCCGACGGTAAAACGCCATTACCCCGACCAGTTCGGCGTCCTTCATCATCGGAACGGCGCACATCGACCGGATGCCGGCCTCGTCGACGCCGGCAATCATCCACGGATCGCGGTCGCGATAGGCCGGCTCGGTCGTCAAATCGTGGACCAGGACGGGACGGCCAGTGGCGACGGCGCGCCCGAACGGGACGTCAGGCCGCGGCTGGAACAGCTCACCTCTCCACCATTTCTGCTCGGCGGTCGCGGGCAGATGTCCCTGGCGCGCAGTTGCTCGGTAGCCGTCGCCTTCGCGCAGGTACATTGTACCGTAGTTTGCCTCGCAGAGCCGGTTGGCGCTGGCCAGGATAATGTCGAAAACCGGTTTCAGCTCACCCCGCGAACCGGCAATTGAGCTCAAGACCTCCGAAGTCGCGGTCTGCTGTGCTAATGACTCGCGCAGCTCGTTCAACAGCCGCGCATTCTCGATGGCGATCACGGCTTGGGCGGCGAAGTTCTTCACCAGTGCAAGCTGCTTATCGGTGAAGGGCCGCACTTCCCCCCGGTAGATGCTGATAGCACCGATCAATTCGCTCTCCTTCAGCATCGGCACGACGAGAACCGATCGTGCGCCGGCAAGCCGTGCTGAGACGCTGGGGGTAGACTCGGCCGCTTCGTCGGCGATGCGGATCACATCTTTCGTTCGCGCCAGGCGTTCAAGACCGGCCCCTGCAGCCGGCCGAAATCGACCGCGCTTTTGATGAAATTCGGTGAGCGCCGGAGGCGTCCCGAACAGAGCAACCGCCTCGAAGCTTCCGTCATCGTGTCGAAACAGAGTGCCGAATTGCGAGTCGCAAATCCGAACTGCGTTCGCCAGCATGGCCTGGAACACAGGCTCCAGTTCGCCCGGCGACGAACTGATCACTTTGAGCACTTCTGAAGTCGCCGTCTGTTGCTCGAGTGAGTCGCTCAATTCGCGGGTGCGATCGTCGACCTTCTTCTCCAAGTTGGCATAAGATTCCTGCAGCCGGCCCGCCATGTCATTGAACTGATCGGCGAGCGACTCGACCTCGTCGCCGGTCTTGATGTCGATGCGCTGGGCGAGGTCGCCGGCGCCGATGCGTGCGGTGCCGGCGCGCAGCGCCTGGATCGGCACCACCATACGGCGGGCGAGAAACGTGCCGGCGATAAATGCCAGCGCCAGCGCGCCGAACAGCACATAGCCGGTGCGCTGGATCGATCGGTAGAGCGGCGCATAGGCCTCCTCGATCGGCGTCTCGACGAACACGAACCAGCCGAGCGGATGCACCGGCGCGTAGGCGGTGAGCACCTTGTGGCCGGCTATGTCGTCGGCTTCCTGTACGTCCTCGCCCGAGCCTCCGGCGCGGGCGGCCTGAACCTGGGCGAGTTTCGACATGTCGGTATTGCGCAACACCAGGCTGATGTCGGGATGGGCGATCAGGCGGCCGTCGCCGTCGACCACGTAAGCTTGGCCTTTCTCGCCGACCTTGATGCCGGAAATCACGTCCCAAATGAGCTTGAGATTGACTTGTGCGATGCTCACGCCGTTCTCGGGACGGGCGCCCGCCAGCGCAATTGTCATATACGGCTCGGATTCGCGGCGGAAATAGACCGGACCGTAATAGACCTTGTCCTTCATGGCCTTGGAGAATTCCGGCTTGTCCGAATAGTCGATGCCGCTGCCCACCACGTCCATGGTAAGCCGCGAGACTTTGAGCTGCTCGTGACCGGAGGCATCGATCTGCGCCAGTTCGGTGATGGCGGGGACTTGGCGCAGGAGCCGCAGCGCGTCGAAGCGGCGTTGATCGAGCGTGCCACTGGTCCACGGCAATTGCGTGGTCCAGCCGAGCTGGCTTTGAATCTGAGTAACGAATTCCTCGATCTTGTCGGCGGCAGCCTCGGCCTGCTGATGCTGGATATTGATCAGCGAGGATTTTTGCTCTTGGAACGAAAACCACACCTCGAACGCGCCATTGGCGACTAGCGCCAACACCACTACGCTCACAAAGAGCGCCACGTATTTGATGAAAAGCCGGCTGCGCACGATCGAGGGGCCGGACGCCGGTGCGCCACCGACGAGCCGATCGGCTGCGCCGCTCCCAGAAGCACCAGCCCTATGGTCCACGTCCGCTTTCATGCGGTCATCTTAGCAGAGATTCCGGCTCTGCTGGGAATACGGGACCCATTCGATTGTCGCCTCACTCGATCACTTGGTCGGCGAGCGCGAGCACGGTGGGTGGCACATTCAGATTCATCGCTTTCGCGGTTTTCATGTTGAACACGAATAGATAGCGGGTCGGCTCCTCGAACGGCAGGTCGGCGGGTTTTGCGCCTTGGAAGATACGAGCGGTCAGCGCCGCGGCGCGGTGGAAAGATTCTTTCGGGTCCGCGCCGTAGGACATTAAGCCGCCGTCCTGAGCGATGAAATCCTGCTCGTAGATTTCCGGCAGGTGGTGCGCGAGCGCGTAATCGAACACGCGCTTGCGATTGAGCAGCGTAAGTGAATCGGAGACCATCAATATGCCGTCGGGCGGATCGCGGTCCATGGCCGTGAAGGCGTCGTTGAAGTCGTCGGGCTCGCGCACGCCAAGTGGTAATACCGTGACGCCGAGCTCCTGCGCGGCCTGCGCCGAAGCGTCATAACGCTGCGACATGCCGAGATCGTCCTTATTCCACAGCATGGCCACTTTACGGAGCTGCGGCGATAATGCCTTGAGGTAACCGAGGCGCTTGGTGGACAGCGCCGCTGCGTCGTCGGCTATTCCCGTGACGTTGCCGCCGGGCCGCGCCAGGCTCGCGACCAGCCCGGTCTTTACCGGGTCGCCGGAACCGGACGCGATAACCGTCGGCACGCCCGATGCCTTCGCGGCCGCCGCTGCGGGATAGCTGATGGTCACCACCACCTCGACATTCGCGGCCTTCAACTCCTGCATCAAATTTGCCGTCTGACTCACCTTGCCCGCAGCGCCGCGGGCTTCATAGGCAAGGTTTTGCCCGAGCTTGAAGCCGCGCTGCGCCAGCCCATCGATCAGCATAGCTCCGGCGCCAGCAGTGGGCGGGAGCGGCGGCCCGACGGTCAGCGTGCCGACGCGGTAGACCTTGGTGGAAGTATCGGCGGCGGCGGCTCCGGGTGCGGCGAGCATTGCGCCGGCAAGCGCTTGCAGAACATCGCGGCGTCTCATGGTGCTCTCCTTTATAAACAAACTTACTCGATCACATCGTCGGCAGTCGCCAGCAGCGTCGGCGGAATTGTCAAATCAAGCTGCCTGGCGGTTTTGAGATTGATCGTCAGCTCGAACTTGCTTGCTGACTGCACTGGCAGATCGGCCGGCTTCGCGCCGTTGAGGATGCGATCGACATAGCCTGCGGCTTCCCGGTACTCCTCGACGATGTCGGGACCGTACGCAATGAGCCCGCCGCCGGTTGCGAAGAAGCGCAACGGATAAACCGCCGGAAGCCGGTAACGCTCCGCCAGCGCGATGATCTCGCCGCGAGCCGCGATGTCCTCTGACGTCCTGATTGCGATCAGGCCGCCGTCCGACGAGCCGGCGAACGCAGCGACGCCACGTTCCATCGCGGCTGTGTCACTGACGTCGATCATGATTATTTGCACTCCCAAGGAACCCGCTGCTTTCTCAATAGCCGCGACTTGCGGATCCGATCCAGGATTGCTTGCCGCTCGGAATACAGCCACCCGCTTCAAGGCCGGAGCAATCTCCTTGAGGAGTTCTAGCCACTTGGCGCTTAAGCCCAACTCGGCGGGCGAAAAGCCGGTGACATTACCGCCCGGCCGCGCCAAGCTTTGCACGAGGCCGAGCGCGACCGGATCGGTGACTCCGGCGAACACCACCGGAATGGTACGAGTTGCCTGCTGCACCGCCAGAACGGTCGGGGGCGCATTCGCCAAGATAACGGCCGGCGCAAGCGCAACCAATTCCGCGGCGTTCTTCTTAACGACTCGCGGATCGACGCCGTAGCGATAATCGACGTGAATGTTGTTTCCGTCATTCCAGCCCAGCGCACTCATCGACTTCAGGAACCGCTTAACTTCAGGATCGCCTTCGGAAAGATTCATGAGCACGCCGATCCGCCGCACTTGAGCGGCCGGCTCCGCGCGCGCGGCGAGCGGCAAGAGGACAACCGCGCCGCCGGCAAGGGCGATAAATTCACGCCGCTTCATGCGTTCCCTCACGTTTAGGCTTGCGAGTAGGGTACCACATTTCAAGCGGACAATTGTGCCGAGCGTCACACCCGGAAAGGGCTACCAAACGCGATAATTCATCGCGTTCCTGAACGCTTACGCCGCTTGATCGCGGTGCGAGATCTCGACCACGCGGGCACGCGCAGCAAGCGCGTCGACCAGCACGTCCGCCTTCGCTTTGTTGGCGGCGTCAAGATTGGCGTCCCATTCGTCGAGCAGATACACTTGCGCGTCGGTCGCGTCGACGATCTCCTCGAGCGATTTGAGCTGCCGCTCGCCCGAGGAAAAGCCGAGCTTCTTGTCCATCGTCTCGGCGACCACGATCGGCTCGCCTTCCTCGTCCTCTTCGACGTCGACCGGCACCACGCCGCCGGCGAAGTGGAACGCCAGACGATCCGTCGTCGGCCAATAATAAGCCCGCTTTTTCAACTCGGTCTTCAGGCTCGCCAGCAGCGACGATTTGCCGGTGCCGTTGCCGCCGCGCACATTGACGCGGCCGGTCGGCTGCGCCAACACCACGCGCAAGGCGTCACCCAACGACGACACCACATTGGCGTGATCGCCCTCGCGCAGGACCAGGCGGTCGTATTTGATGCGCTGGTCGAAATCCGCATCCGGCTGCGGCGACATATTGGCGGCGACGCCGCCGAACCGCGTCCAGATCGCGATGAAATCGTTCCAGCCGCTGGCGAGCAGATGCAGCTCGTAAGTCATCTCGATCTGCCGCGGCAGCGTTGTCGCCAGACCGACCAGCAATACGGTGTCGCCGACATGGCGCAATGCGACCATGGCGATGGTGGCGAACACGATTGCCAGGCTGACGATGCCGCTCATCGCGCTCATGCCCTCACGCGCAACGATGGCGCGGATCTGCGCCACCAGCCCTTCGCGCAATTTGGTCTTAAAACCGAACAGCCAAAGCCTCAAATTGTAGCTGTTGCCGGCAAAAACATTGTCCCAGGCCGTGTAGCCCTGCGCGGTGATGCGGTTGTTCATGCGCTGGTTTTCGAGATAAGCGCTCGCGATCGGCCTCTGCAGCACCCATTGCATCAGCAACAGCGTGCCGAAGGCGCCGACATAGGCGAACGGCAAGCTGGGATCGATCTCGGCGCCGAGCACCAAGGCGTTGAAAACGAGACCCAGGAAAAGCTTCAGCGCGAATTCCAGTTCGTACATGACATTGAAGAAGCACTGGAACGTCTCGCCGGTGAGAAATGGCTCGACCTGCTCGCGCGCCGGCTTCTCGCCAAGCAGCGTGACCTTGTCGCGGTTCTCGCGCGCGAAGCGCAGCATGAATTTGCCGAAGCCGCGATAGCCTGCCCGTTCGGCAAAGATCCAACTGATCACGCCGACGACATAGGACGTCGATTGCGCCGTGAGGATCCAGACCAGATCGGTGACCAGGAATTCTCCGACCGCGACCCGGCGCCCGGCATTGATGACGAGCCAGGTCGTCGCCGCGGCCAGCATGGCCTCGACCACCATCAGCACCACCATCACGAAAAGCGACGGCGACAGCAGATAGCCGGCAAGCTCCAAGCGCGTGATCGGCCGTCGTGTCATGAATTGCCCCGGCTCGGGTACGAAAGGAAGGTCTTGAGTCGTGGCAGTGTACCGGCATCGGGGGGCGAATTTAAGCGCGAGGAACGCCCGGCGGCGGACGAATTTACCTTTTCCATCAATAAGTTTTCGCCTTCTCAGCCGCTTTCCGAATGCAATTTCGGCTGGCCCATCCGGCCGTGACGGCGTAATTTACCTCCGGCTTTGCCGCAATCAGATCTTTCGGGGTTCGCGTGATATTCAAGGACGCGATAGGGATCTTCGCGCAGTTAACGGCGCCGTTGCGCCGCTTCAGCGCCTCGTCTGTCGCGGGCGTGGTTATCCTTGCCGTCGGTTTATCGGCGATGACGGCGTACACTGTGCCGGCGTTGCAAAGCGCGGCCGGTGGCTGGCTTGCCGCGTGCCTGTGGTGCTGCCTCGCCTATTTTGCGGTCGAGAGCGCGGTTCGCGCCCGTACCGCCATCCGCGCCAGTCTGGCGCGGGACCACTTCCTCTCCTTTTCGTTTTTTGTCGACGCCATCAGCGTGCTTGCCGTCCCGATTGCGCTGCTCGACGGGGTGAGCGGTCCCAACGCATGGCTCTTCGCGTCATTCTGGGTGCTCAAGCTTGCCCAGAACTCGCCGGGCTTCGCCCAGCTCAGCCGCGTCTTCGTGCTCGAAGCAAAGCCTTTGGCGAGCGTGTTTGCGCTGTTCCTGATCGTGCTGTTTCTGTCTTCGGCCGCCATGTATGTGATCGAGCGCCGCGTGCAGCCGGGCGCCTTCAGCTCGCTGCCGGAAGCGCTGTGGTGGGCGGTGGTGACGCTGACGACGACCGGCTACGGCGACAAGGTGCCGATCACGCAGCTCGGTCATCTGCTCGGCGGCGTGGTCATGATCTTTGGCATCGTCAGTTTCGGTCTGTCGACCGGCATTCTCGCCACCGGCTTCGCCGCC
>JBAQAB010000471.1:0-2547 GCA_049285535.1 Xanthobacteraceae bacterium | reverse complement strand
GCCGCCGATCCGAGAGCGACAAAGCTCCGCCGAGGAACATGATCCCGGCGCCGAGCCAGATCATGAGCACATAGGGCTTGAAATAGAGCCGTACCGGCACGCTGCCGTCCTTGTTCGGATCGCCGATTGAGATGTAAAGCTGATTGACACCGCGCGACATCAGCGCCGCCTCGGTGGTCGCCATGTTGCGATCCGGAAAGGCGCGCCGGCTCGGCTGCAAATTGCCGATCAATTCCCCGTTCAGGCGGTGGATGGTGAAGCGGCCGACCACGTCGCGATAATTCGACCCGGCGCGATTGAAGGTGCCGTCGAAGGTCACGCGGTAATGCGCGATGTCGAGACTGGCGCCGGGCTTTATCTCGGCGATGCGCTCGCTGCCCCATGCAGTGACGGCGACGATGCCCATCAGGGTCACGCCGATGCCGAAATGCGCAAAGGCGGTGCCCCAGGCCGACCGCGGTAAGCCTAAGGCGCGCCGTAACGCCGCGCGGAACGGCACGCGCAGGATAAGCGTGCGTTCGACAATATCTGTCACCGCGCCGGCCATCACGAAGACGGCGATACCCACGCCGAACGGCGCTAACACCGGGCCGCCGTGCTCGAGCGCAAATGCAGCCGCAGTTGCCAGCGCCGCGAGCATCGCCGCGGCCAAGAGCCGTTGCGCGGCGCCTAACAGATCGCCGCGTTTCCACCCCATCAATGGACCGAACGGCATGACCGCCATCAGCGGTATGAATAGTGGGCCGAAGGTCAGATCGAAAAACGGCGGACCGACGGAAATTTTGGCGCCGGTCAGCGCCTCGAGCGCGAGCGGATAGAGCGTCCCGACGAATACGGTGGCGCAAGCAGTGGTCAGGAATAGATTGTTGAAAACCAGCGCCCCTTCGCGCGAAATCGGCGCGAACAGGCCGCCTTGCTTAAGAAGCGGCGCACGCCAGGCGTAAAGCGCCAACGCGCCGCCGATGAAGATAACAAGAATGCCCAGGATGAAAATTCCGCGGCGAGGATCGACCGCGAAGGCATGCACCGAGGTGAGCACGCCAGAGCGCACCAAAAAGGTTCCGATCAGCGACAGCGAGAAGGTCAGGATGGCAAGCAGGATGGTCCATACTTTGAGCGCGCCGCGCTTTTCCATGACCACGGCGGAGTGCAACAGCGCCGTGCCGGCAAGCCACGGCATCAAGGACGCGTTTTCAACCGGATCCCAAAACCAGAAGCCGCCCCAGCCCAATTCGTAATAAGCCCAATAGGAGCCGCCGGCGATGCCGAGCGTCAGGCACATCCAGGCGACGAGCACCCAGGGCCGCACCCAGCGTGCCCAGGCGGCGTCGATGCGGCCCTCAATCAAGGCGGCGATGGCGAAGGAAAAAGCGATCGAGAAACCGACATAGCCGAGGTAAAGCATCGGCGGATGGAAGGCGAGACCTGGATCCTGCAGGATCGGATTGAGATCTTGGCCCTCGAACGGCGCATTCGGGATGCGCACGAACGGGTTCGACGTCATAAGAATGAAAATCTCGAAGGCTGCCGCGATCCAGGCCTGCACCGCGAGCGCATTGGCCTTGAGCGCCACCGGTAGATTGGTCCCAAACGCCGCCACCAAGGCGCCAAAAAACGTCAGGATCGAAACCCACAGCATCATCGAGCCTTCGTGATTCCCCCAGATGCTGGTGAGCCGATAGATCAGGGGCATTTGCGTATTCGAATTCTCGTAGACGTTGAGCACCGAGAAGTCGGACGTGACATAGCTGACGCCGAGCGCGATAAACGCCATCGCAATAAAGGCAAATTGCGCCAGCGCCGCCGGCGCCGCGATGCTCATCAGTACCGGATCGTTGGTGCGGGTGCCGACGATCGGCATGATGCCCTGGACCAGCGCGAGCCCCAGCGCCAGCATCAGAGCGAAATGGCCGAGTTCAGGAATCATTTGCTGCCTCCGCCGATCGGCATCGCCGCCCGTTGCGCGTAATCGTCTTTCCAATGTCCCGACTTCTTCAAGGCGTCGGCGACCTCTTTCGGCATATAGGTTTCGTCATGCTTAGCGAGGATGGTATCGGCGTTGAATACGCCGCCGCCATCGAGTACGCCTTCGGCGACGACGCCCTGCCCTTCCCGGAACAAATCGGGCAAGACGCCAGTATAGGCTACCGGAATTTCCGTCTTGCCGTCGGTCACTTCGAAGCGGACGTTTAGATTGTTGCCGCGCACCAGGCTGCCGTCTTTGACCAAGCCGCCGAGCCGGATGCGGGTGCCGGGCTCGACATGCTTCTCCACGACGTCGCTTGGCGAATTGAAAAACACGATCGAATCGCGGAACGCATTGAGCATCAGCGCGACCGCGACGGCGAGCACGGCGAGGCCGCTGCCGATCAACGTGAGGCGTCGCTGTTTGCGGGTCATTCTTTTTTTCTCCGCCTCATGTCAGCCGGCCAGACCGAGATCCTTGACCAGGTCGTCGATTCGCTTGATCTCGTCGGGGTGAGCCGACAAGGCACGCTTGGCGTAGGCAGCCGCATCCTTGGCCTTATCGCGGTCGCCGAGCACAGC
>JBAQAB010000470.1:0-20969 GCA_049285535.1 Xanthobacteraceae bacterium | reverse complement strand
ATTGGCGACCAGCGCCAGAGTGCCGGCCGGATTGATCGAAAGACCCGACGGCTGCTTGTCGCCCTCGATGGGGTTGATGAGCTTGGCGGGCTTCGCCTTGAGATCGATGATGTAGATCTTGTTGTCGGGCACTTGCTTCCAAGTGCCGCCGTCTTGCACGGCATTCATTGAATCCGCGACGATCGCCACCGAACCGGTTGGATCGATGGCCAGATTGACCGGCGGTCCAACCACCGAATTTTTCAGCGGCAGATTGGCGACGATTTTCGGATTAAGCGGATCGGCCACGTCGACGATCAAGACCGCGTCGTTTCCCGGCGGCGACACGACGGCCTTGCCATCGGCAAATCCCGCCTTTGCGTCGTCGCCGACGATCATGAACGGCGCCGCGCGCGCGGCGGTGACGCCGAGCACGACACCGAGCATGGTGACGAGCTTCAGCGTCATAAGCTGAAAGCGCATGAAATCCTCCCGGCCGTGCTTTTGTTCGGGTCTTGGCGCCCGTCAACCGATTGTTGCGCGTTGGGAGGGATGCGGCAAGTAGGTTGCGCCTTGCTGCCCGCTGTAGCGCCCGGGATACCTCGGCTCCCAAGAGATGGAGCTGTGTTAGCGCGACGCCGCCTGCGGCCGCCACGCCAGCAGCCGCCGTTCTATGAGAAGGACGATATAGTACATCACCATCGCGACGACTGCCATGACGAGAAGTGCTGTGACCGCCCCCGTCATATCAATAACGTTCAGCGAGTTGGTGATATACCAGCCAAGCCCGGCACTGGCGCCGACAAGCTCTCCCACGACCGCGCCGGTCAGCGCCAAACCGATCCCGATCTTGGTGGCGGCGAGCAACCAGGGAATGAGCGACGGGATCACCACATGGCGCAGCATCTGCCATCGGTTCGCGCGCATGCTGCGCAAAGCATCGACCAGGTCGCGGTCGATGCTTTCAATTCCTTCGCGCGTGTTAAACAGCACGACAACAAAGACAATCGAGACGGCGAGAAGAACTTTCGACAGAATCCCGATGCCGAACCAGACAACGAAGAACGGCCCCAGCGCCACGCGCGGTAAGCCATTGATGCCGATGACGTAAGGGTCCAACACCGTGGCTGCAAATCGCGAGCGAGCCATCAGGACCCCGCCACAGATACCGACCAGCAGCCCGAGCAGCAGACCACCGGCGGTTTCTTCCAGCGTAGGCAGCAGATTGTGCCAAAGTTCGCCGTTCTCTGCCATAGTCATCAACCGGTCAGCCACGAGCAACGGCGAGCTTGCGAGCGACACGATGCCGGGAACAGTATCTGCCGCGATTTGCCAGATCACGATCAAGACAAGCGCAAGCATCCAGGATGCGAGACGCGGAGATAAACGTAAGAGGTAGTCGGTTATCCCTTGGCCCGAGCTTGTATCTCGCTTCACTGCTCCATCTCCCGAGTAGCCGGCAGCGCCGTCCAAACACGGCGCTGCAGATCGTCGAAACCTGCGACAAAGCGACTGGCATGGTAGTCGCGCGGGCGCGGCAGCGGAACGGCGATTTCACACTCGATCCGTCCGGGTCCATGGGACATAACGAGCACGCGGTCGGCCAGTACGACGGCCTCCTCGATGTCGTGGGTCACGAACACCACCGTCTGCTGAGACTCGGCGAGCAAGCTTAGAAAGAAGTTGCCGACGTGGATCCGGGTTTGAGCATCAAGCGCGCTGAAGGATTCATCCATGAGGAAGACGGCGGGATCGTAAGCGAGCGCCCGAGCGATGGCGACGCGCTTTCGCATACCGCCGGATAGCTGTCCTGGAAACAGATCGGCAGCATTTTCCAGTCCGACGTGGGCGAGTAACGCCCGTGCGCGATTTCGCGCGGTCGCGGCCGATGCGCCCGCCAGCCGAAGGGCGAGCTCGATATTGCCGCTGGCGGTGCTCCAGGGCAACAGCGCGTCGGTTTGAAAGACAAATCCGACGCGCGTTTCGCGACCGCTGCCGAATGCAATGCTGCCGGACGTCAGCGGCACCAATCCGGCAATCGCCTTGAGCAGGGTGGACTTGCCGCAACCGCTTGGACCCACGATGGCGACGAACTCGCCGGCCGCGACCGAAAAGCTGACATCACTCACCGCCGGCACTTCGGATGCACGTTGCGTGCTCCGTTGCGGGTAACGCACGGAGACATTCCTTACCGCCAAGCTGCTGCGGCTCGCGTCCAAGGCCGGCATCAACGCAACGGCCTACGAGTGGGGAGCGTTCTGTGTCAGCGACTCGTAGCTCGGAAAATCGTTGGTCGGAAAGGCGCCTGAGTTCAGCAGCACGTCCTTGCAGGCGTCATAGAGCTCTTTGGTGAACCGCGTCTCCTTCCATTCATCCTTCATGTAAAAATCCAGCTCCGCCTTCACGACGTCTTCGGTCGCGCCTTGGCCCCAAAATTTCAGCGCCGTAGTCGAAGCATAGCTTGGATCGGCGTACATGCGCTGGACGGCCTCGTTGTAAGCCTGCATCAGCAGACGAAACGGCTCAGCATCCGTCTTCACTTGGTTGGTGCGCACCATGAACACGTTTTGCGCATAATGATAATCGCGGAAGTCGAAGACCATCTGAACATCGTGCTGATTGAGGCCCTGATCGAGCGCCGGACTGAATAGCGTCCCCGCCGCCACGGCGCCGCGGATGATGCCCTGGAGAATGGTCGGCGGCGGACCAAGCGGCACGAGGCGCATGACGCTCGGATCCAAGTGGGCCTTGGTTTTGAGCGCCCACTTCAAAACGACCTCGCTGGCCGCGCCGGCACCGGTGATTCCGACATTCGTGCCTTTTAGGTCTTCCAGCGTGTGATAAGGCGATCCCTGTTTGGCGACGAGCGCGTAGAGCATGTTCGTCATGTTCGTGCCGACGATGGTCACCCCGCCGGGAACGGCATTGGCTTGCGCCAGGCGCAACGGCGTATCGGCGGCGACCAAGGCTATGTCACCGGTGCCGCCTTCAAACTCGACGGCTAGTCCGCCGCCCCCCGTCACAGTGATAAGCTTTACGTCGAGGTTCAGCTTAGGCGCGAAGTCGGCAATCGCGTTGCGCAACGGCAAATCAAAAAAGCCGGGAGTGGATTCCAATATCGTTATTTCGTAGGGCTGCGCCGCCTGAGCGGAAATGGCGGCTTGCATCGTTATGATTGCAATCGTTACGCCCGCAATCCAAGGCATGACGCGGTGCCGCATCGCTTCTCCTCCCCAAGCTTGTTTTTTTAGGACTTCACTATCGCGCAGGTCAGAAAGCGTGACAAGTTGGCTTAAGCCGCCCGCGGCAGCGCCCGGAATTCTTCCGGGCTCGCTATGTCCCAGGCCATCTGGTAGCGCTTGTCCGCGCTGCCGGTGAGTAGCTCACCGGGCGACAGCGGCGGATAAAGCTCGGCGAAGCTTTTCACCTCGTGTTGCGACACGCGCCGCGAAAAATGTGCCGGCGAAAATTGCGTCGGATGATCGAGGCCCGCCGCCGCGACCAGCTCGGCAAGCGATTCGATCGTGGCGCGATGGAAATTGTAGACGCGCTGGGCCTTGTCGGGCACCACCAGCGCGCGCTGGCGCGACGGATCCTGCGTCGACACGCCGGTCGGGCAGCGGTCGGTGTGGCAGGACTGCGACTGGATGCAGCCCAGCGCGAACATGAAGCCGCGCGCCGAATTGCACCAGTCGGCGCCGAGCGCCAAGACGCGGGCGATATCGAAGGCGCTGATGATCTTGCCACTGGCGCCGAGCTTGATGCGGCCCCGCGCGTTGATACCGACGAGCGCATTGTGCACGAAGGTCAGGCCTTCACGCAGCGGCATACCGAGATGGTCGGCGAATTCCAGCGGCGCCGCGCCGGTGCCGCCTTCCTTGCCGTCGACGACGATAAAGTCGGGGTAGATCTTCGTCTCCAGCATCGCCTTGCAGATGGCGAGGAATTCCCACGGATGGCCGATGCAGAGCTTGAAGCCCGCCGGCTTGCCGCCGGACAGCCGGCGCATCGTGGCGATGAATTGCATCATCTCGATCGGGTTCGAAAACGCCGAATGGCGCGACGGTGAGATGCAGTCGACGCCGACCGGCACGCCGCGGGTGACGGCGATTTCGGGACTGACCTTGGCGCCGGGCAGCACGCCGCCATGGCCGGGCTTGGCGCCCTGGCTGAGCTTGAGCTCGACCATCTTGACCTGATCGTGCGCCGCGGCGGCGGCGAATTTGTCGGCGCAGAACGTGCCGTCGCCGTTGCGGCAGGAAAAATAGCCGGAGCCGATCTCCCAGATGATGTCGCCGCCGTTTTCGCGATGGTACGGGCTATAACCGCCTTCGCCGGTGTCGTGGGCGAAATTGCCTTTCTTGGCGCCGCCGTTGAGCGCCAGAATGGCATTGCGGCTTAGCGCGCCAAAACTCATCGCCGAAATATTGAAGATCGAGGCCGAATAGGGCTTGGCGCAATCCGGCCCGCCGATGAGGATGCGAAACGGCTCCTTGACGACCGGCTTCGGCGCGATCGAGTGATCGAGCCACTCGAAACCGCTGGCATAGACGTCGTTCTGCGTGCCGAACGGCCTTTTGTCCAAAGCCTGCTTGGCGCGCTGATAGACGAGCGCGCGCTTGTCACGCGAAAACGGCGTACCGTCCTTTTCGCTTTCCAGAAAATATTGCCGGATCTCGGGACGGATCTCTTCGAGGATGAAGCGGATATGCGCCGACAGCGGATAGTTGCGCAGCACCGCGTGCCGTTTCTGCAAAACATCGACGGTGCCGATGACCGCCAACGAGATGAAAACCACCAGCGGTATATCGATCAGGAGTGATCGCAAGCCGAAGAAAAACTCAAGTCCAAGCGCCGCGGCGATCAGGACGACCAGCGTATAAATGATAAAGCGCGGCTGCAGCGGCAACAGCAACGTGTGCATCGGAATTCCCCCCGGCATAGCAAAGGCGCAGGCGGAATCCCCCGGCCGCTCGTGCCGGAGCGAATGTAGAAACAATAGTTGTCAGTTTGATTAACCCAGGGCGGCGCCGCCCTTGCTGCGGTGCACAAGCGTTTGCCGCGCGGTATTCCTGGGTAATTGCGCTTGAATCGCTATCCCTGCTTGGGTTCGGCATCGAGGCGGGCGATCCAGCCCTCAAGACCCGGCTTGGCTGCTGGATAGCGCGCGAGGACGAGGGGATCATGCCCGGGCACCACATGGTGCGGCGCGCTCGCCAGTTTTTTCAGGGTTTCATAGCCTTCCACCACCTCGCCGACGTTATAGACCAGCGGAAACACCCGGCCGCCGTCGATATGCGCATAAAGATGCGAGGCGTCGGCGGCGAGCACCACATAGCCGATACGGGTTTTCACCCGCACGCTCTGCAGGCCCTTGGAGTGACCGCCGATGTGATGCACGGTCACGCCCGGTACGATCTGGTCCTCGCCGTCGTGAAAGGCGCAGCGGCCGGCGAACACCTTGCGCACCATGGCGACGACGTCCTCGACCTCGAACGGCGCCCGCAGCGCGCGATGGCACATGCAGCGGCCGGTGGCATAGGCCATCTCGCGATCCTGCAAATGATAACGCGCCTGCGGAAACAGGTCGTAGTTGCCGCAATGATCGTAGTGCAGATGGCTGATGATGACGTCCTTGACGCTCTCCGCCGCGATGCCGAGCGCGGCAAGCCCGTCGCGCACCGGCTTGATCATCTCGCGCTGGCGCTTCTTGCCCATCGCCTCCTCGAAGCCGGTATCGAGCACGATGGTCCCGGCCGGCCCGACGATCGCCCAGACGAAGAAATCGAGCGGCTGCAACACGTCGTGCGGGTCGCCGTCGATGAAATTCGCTGGCGAGCGGCGGGCGTGGTGGCCGTAACGGATGGCATAAATCTCGTGAATGTCTTCGGCCATGTTTCCCCCCTATAGGCGCCAAGACTAGGCGAGGCCGCGCCGCGACGAAATGGGGCCGGCCAGCGTCGCCATGGGCCTGGCCGCGACCGCGGCGCCAAACGGTCAACAGTCCCGGTCAATGTTACCCCCTCGTGCGATCGCCATTGTCATGCGCCCTTCATATGACGGCAGCAGAGTTCCCACAGCGGCGGCACCTCTGCGGCCGCGCCTTGCGCCGACCCCTGCGCCAGCCAATGTGGTCCCCAGCGATTTGGCGTCAGAATAAGGAACATTTGGCGATGAACGTTTCCACCAATCTCCGCGCCCGCGCCGACGTCGAGCCAGTGCCCGCCAAGACCGTGCAGGAATATATCGACGAGTTGCCGGTGTGGTCCGACGGTACCACGCTGAAATCGACGCCCATGACGGGCATGCAGTGGCGCATCTGGGGGCTCGCCGCGTCCGGCAAGTTCTTCGAGGGCTTCGTCGTATTCATGGGCGGCGTGACCGTGCCGCTGATCACCCGGGAATTCGGGCTCAGCGCCGGCGAGGCGGGGCTCGTCACCTCGGCAAGCCTCGCGGGCATCCTGGTCGGCACCATCCTGCTCGGCGGCCTATCGGACTATTTCGGCCGCAAGCTCATGTTCATCGCCGAGATGATCATCTTCTGCCTGTTCCTGGCGCTGCTGATCATGGTGGGGGGGTTTCTTTCGCTGGTCATCTGCCTGTTCGGCATCGGCATGGCGCTCGGCTGCGACTACCCGACCGCGCACATGATTATCTCCGAGAGCATTCCCAGCGCGTCGCGCGGCCGCCTTGTGCTCGGCGCCTTCGCCTTCCAGGCAGTGGGCGCCATGAGCGGCATCGCGGTCGGCGCCCTCGTGCTCGTGCTCGACCCGAGCATCGATGCCTGGCGGTGGATGTACGCGACTGCGCTGGCGCCCGCGGTGGTCATCACCATCGGTCGTTTCTTCATCCCGGAAAGCGCCAACTGGCTGATCGTGCGCGGTGCGCATGAACACGCCGAAAAAGCCGTGACACGCCTGCTCCACCGTAAGCCGACATACCCGCAGAAGGTGGAGCTGGTTCGCCATGTCGTCGACGAGGAGAGCGCGTCGAAACAGAGCTTCTTCGCGCTTTTCAACGCGAAAAATCTCCGCGCCACCATCTTCTCTTCGGCGCCGTGGCTGTTCCAGGATCTCGGAACTTACGGCATCGGCGTCTTCACACCGACCCTGATCGCCGCCGCGCTTGGCAGCGGACCGGACAAGATCCGCAGCCCCGCCGACCTGATTGCGAGCGGTATCCATTCGGCCGAGGCCGCGGCGCTCACAACGTCGTTGCTCATCGTCGGCATCATCTTTGCCATCGCGCTGTCGGATAGCTTGGGACGCATCAAGTTGCAGATCTTCGGCTTCCTCGGCTGCGCCGTCGGGCTGGGTATTGCGTCGTTGTCCCTCGATGCGGACGGCTCGACTAGGCTGTACCTCATCATGGCCGGCGTGATGCTGTTCAACTTCATGACCAATATCGGCCCCAACGCGCAAACCTACCTGCTCGCAGGCGAGGTGTTCCCGACTGAAGTACGCGGCATGGGCGCCGGCTTCGCGGCGATGATCGGCAAGGTCGGCGCGGTCGCCACCACCTACGGCTTCCCGATCCTGCTCGTCACCATCGGGACTCGCTCGCTGCTTTACGCCCTCGTCGTCAGCTCCGTGTTGGGCGCGATTGTGACCTGGATGTATCGCATCGAAACCACCGGCGTGAACCTCGATCGCATCGGCCGCTGAACAGATAGAAACAGGAAACGCAGTCGTGAAAAACAGACTTCGCCCTATGCTTGGTGGCGGCGCCATCGCCTTAGTCCTCGCGATCCCTATGGCCTATGCGGCCGACAACATTACACTGACGGAAACCGGCTCGACCTTGCTCTATCCGCTGTTCCAGTCCTGGATCGCCGGCTACAAAAGTGTCGCTGCCAATGTCGATCTGAGCGCAGCGGCTACCGGCTCCGGCGCCGGCGAGAAAGCCGCACTCGCGGGGACGGCCAGCATCGGCGCCTCCGATGCCTATCTCTCCGACGCGATCGCGGCGCATAATCCGGATCTTCTCGATATTCCGCTCGCCATCTCGGCGCAGACGATCAATTACAACCTTCCAGGTCTCAACGGCGCGAATATCAAGATCGACGGCGCGACGCTGGCCGCGATCTATTCCGGCGCCGTCACGCAATGGGACGATCCGGCGATCAAAGCGATGAACCCGGGCGTGGCGCTCCCGCACCAGACTGTCATTCCGGTCCGCCGTGCCGAGGGCTCCGGCGACACTTTCATCTTCACTCAGTTCCTGGATTTTTCCGCCGACAAATGGGAAAACAATCCAGGCTACGGCAGCACCGTCTCTTGGCCCAATGTTGCCGCGGAAAAGACCGCGACTGGAAATGACGGTCTCGTTCAGACGCTCGCCGCCAACCCCTACTCGATCGGCTACGTCGGCATCAGCTACGGCGCAGACATCGCCAAAGCCGGTCTCGGCACGGCCATGGTCGAGAACCAAAACGGCAAGTTCTTGCTCCCCACGTCGGAGACAATTGCCGATGCCGCCGCCCAGCTCGATCCGCGCACGCCCCCCTATGAGCGCATCAGCCTCGTCTATGCGCCCGGCGACAACAGCTACCCGCTGATCAACTACGAATATGCTGTCGTTGCGAAATCGCAGGCCAACGCCGAAACGGCCGATGCGTTGCGCTCCTTCTTGCGCTGGAGCATCTCGGAAACCGGCGGTAACGCCGAGAACTATCTCAAACCCGTCGGTTTCATCCCGCTGCCGGATTTCATTCGCGGACTGAGCGACGCGCAGATAAGACAGATCAAAGCGAAGTCCAGCACCGATTGAACGAAGCCGCTGGCGCGGCGAGCGGCGGTCGCAGCGACCGCCTCCCATCTGCGGGGGCACTCATCCCGGCTGATTTTGCGTCCCAGCAAGATCAGGCTTTCAGAAACAAAAACCCCGGCGCCTTGGCGCCGGGGTTTTGCACTACGCAACTACGCTACAAAATGTCGGGGAATGCGATCACAGCTGCCCATACTTATGCAGCACCGCGCGGCATTGGTCGCCGACGCGCCAACTATGGGCGGCAAGCGTCGCCCCGCAGCGCAGGAGGTTATTCCAACTCATGCCGCCTTCACGGTCGCACAGCTTGGCTGCGGCTGGCCGGCATGGCGCCAGCTCGGCGAGATCAATCGCGTTCGCGGCGGTGGCGGAAAGACTCAAAAGGCCCAAAACAAAGCCGGCGGCTAAAACTAGCTTCATCCTCAGTCGTCCCTCTTTTCTGCTGGTGCGGCTTGGATAACGGTTGGATGACAAAAAAGCCAGCATTTTGTGCATCGCACAAGCTTCTGCAAGCAATTGATAAATAAGTTTAATTCTAAACGTTTGAAACGGCATCCGGTTCCATGCCCAGCTTGTGCCGCAATTGAGCCCTCCCAAGCACGAATCCGAGGGGCGCGAGAGCGCAAGCCCGCAAAGAAAATGCCCGGCGAAGCCGGGCATTTCCGAAGATCCGACCGGATATCCGCGCTGGCGCGGACTCCGCTCTTAAGCTGCAGCGGCCGCAGCAGTGAGATTGCCGAAACGCTTGAGATTCTCTTTCTGCTTGTCGTTGCGCGGCGGCAGCTTGAACAACCGCGCCGCAGTGCCGCCAAGAATATTGTGCTTGGCCTTCTCCGACAGGAACGGCAGGTCGTAGATCGTCGACGGCAGGTCGAAGTCCCAGTGCGGATAGTCCGAGGAGTATAGGAGCTGCGTCTCCGCATTCATCATGCGGAAGGTGCACTCCATGGCGCCGTAATCCTGAATCTCCATCGGCTGCGACGAGTAGAACATGTCGCGCATATAATCCGACGGCTTCTTCTTCAGCAGCGGCGCTTCCGACGGCCGCAGCATGAATTCGTGATCGAGCCGCTGCATCAGGAACGGCACCCAGGCGATACCGGATTCGATCCAGATCACCGGCAGCTTGGGGAAGCGCTCGCCCATGCCGTTGATCACCCAGTTGGTGCAGTGCACGACGTTGTACCAGGTGAACCCGAGCGCATGCGCCGCCAGGAAGCGGTTGCAGCTCTTGTAGATCGGCTCGCCCCAGTTCGGGCCGGAATGGAACGACAGCACGAGGCCGCGTTCCTCCAGCGCCCGGTAGAGCTTCATATAGGCGTTGTCGTAGACCGCCATGTCGGAGCGTACGGTGGTGACCATGAAGCCGCCGACATTCGGCCGGTCGCCGAACACCTCGACGTGGCGCAGCGCCGCTTCGGGACTGTTGAACGGCAGGCACAGCATCGAGAAGAAGCGGTTGTCGCCCTCGGGCAGCACTTTCTCGGTGAGCCAGCGGTTATAGGCCCAGCACAGCTCGACCTCCATTTCCTTCTGCGGATGGAGCCCGATATTGAGCATGCCGGTCGGGAACAGGCAGGAATAATCGACGCTCATCGCGTCCATCCAGCGATGACCGAGCTGGATGTCGCGTTGCGCGCCTTTGAGACCTTCGGTCTTTTCCGAAGAGCGCATCGGGTAGCGCGTGACGCGGCCGCCCATGTCCTGATAGCCGACCTGGCTCGCGGTAATTCCGGCGCGATTATTTTTGGTGCGGCTCGCCATGCTGAGCTGGCGCAAAACGTCGTTTTCCATATACGGCAGGAACTCGTCGTAGCTCTCGTTCTCGTAATGATGGGCGTCGACGTCGACGATGACCATATCGTCGAGATTGCGCTGGTGCGCCTGCTTGCGCGCGTGCGACAGCAAGCGCGTGGTATTGAGCTCCTCGATCGTTACGCGGCGACCGCGATCGGCGATGAGATCCATGACGTTTTCTCCGTTCCTAGTCTTCCAAATCGTGGGCTCTAGCGGCCCGTCCAGTTCTGCCACATGCCGAGCTCGAACACCGCGAGATCGGCCGACCGTAACAAACCGCTCGCCGTGATCATGACATCGGTAGCGGTAATCGAATTCTTCGGCACCGGCGTGAAGTGCTCGCCGGCTTGGGCGCGCGCGGTATAGACCCGGCAGGCCGCGGCGATGAGCTTTTGCAGCGCTTCGGCCGAGACCGTGTCGAGCTTGTCGTCGACGATGCTGCGCTCGAGCGTCGCCGCAAGCTGCTTAGCCTCCGCCGATGCGACAGAATCGGCCACGACGGCCGGCTTTACCGCGCGGAGCGCAGCCCGGCGCGGCTTCGCGGCGGATTTCGCGACAGCTTTGCTCGCAACAGTCTTTGCTGCGCGCTTAGGCGACGACATAAAGTTCGTCCCCCTTTTGCACCGTCTTGTACTTCTTCAGCTTCATCTTGCGGTCCGAGACACACTCGCCGGTCTTCATGTCGTATTCCATGCCGTGCCAGGGGCAGACGAAGTGCATCTCGTCCTCGGAGAAGTAGAGGCCCATCGAGGTTTTGTCCGGCCGCAGCCGCTCCTCGACCTTGGCGATGGTCAGGCCTTCGCAGGCCGGGCCGCCCTGATGCAGACAGAAATTGCTGTAGGCGTAGAACTCGCCTTCATGCCGGAACACGCCGATCTCGTTGTCGCCGACAAAAATAATACGACGGTCGCCGTCTTTCATTTCTGAGAGTTTTGCGACGAATTTCTCGGCCATCTTTTCACGCCCTCGCGTTTTACCCTTTTCTTGGTTCATTTTCTTGGCTCGCCCTCGCCGGGGCGATTGGGCGGCCCAGACTCAAGGCCGCCACGCAGTCAGCCTCTTATCACAGACCAAAGCCCCGCGCGACGGGCATAACTCGATGCCCAGCCATGCCCGTCCGAGGGACCGCTAGGCCATCCGGTTCTCGATCTCGCCGATCCTTTCAATCCAGACCTTCACGACATCGCCGGCCTTGAGGAAGGTGCCGCTCTCGGCGCCGGTCCCCGACGGCGTGCCGGTCAGGATAAGGTCGCCGGGATGCAGCGTCATGTTGACCGACAATTGCTCAATCTGCTCGGCCAGCGTGAACAGCATTTTGGCGGTGTTGGAATCCTGCTTGAGCTCACTGTTAACCCACAGTTTCAACCCAAGATTTTGCGGATCGGCGATATCGCTTGCCGGTACGATCCACGGTCCGATCGGGCATGACCCCTCGAACGTCTTATGCTTGAGCCAGTCCATCTTGAACGGCGAGGTCGGCGCCACCGCGTCGCGACGGCCGCGGTCGCGCGCCGACAGGTCGTTGGAGACCATATAGCCGGCGACATAACTGAGCGCTTTCTCCTTCGGCACGTCCTTGGCCGGCCGGCCGATGACGGCGGCAAGCTCGATTTCCCAATCCATGGCCTTGGCGTAATGGGAAATCTTGATCGGCGTGCCCGAGGCCACGATGGTGCCAGGCGCCTTGAGGAAGTGAAATGGCTTTAGTCCTTGGCTATGCGGATCGGGCGGCGGTGGGCTGCCCTCCCGCGCCGCCATGGCCGCGGCGTGATCGGCATAATTAGCGCCGGCGCAATAGATCGCAACGCTCCCCTGGATCGGGGCCAGCAACTTGGCCTTTTTCAGCGGCAGCCGCTTGCCCCGGCTTTTGGCCGCGGCGGCTACGGCCTTCCGTAGCGCACCCTCGGCCGCTTTCCAGTCGGCGAGAATGCCGAGGATGGTGGCATAGGCTGGCTTGCCGGTGAGCTTGGCCACATCGAACACGTCGTCACCGACGATCAGTCCCGCGCGCGGTCCCTCGGCCGATTTATAGGTGGCGAGCTTGTAACCGGCGGGTTTTACCGAAGCCATCGCGTTTTCTCCCTTGCAAATCCGGGTGCGACCAAACCGCGATACCGCGCGCTTGGCAAGTCTGCCATGCAATGTGGCCGCCCGGCGCGATTAGCCAAGCCGATGCTCTTGAGTCGGCGCACGCGTGGTGATTGATTCCGGGCTAGAAACGGGAAACGCGGCAGGAGTTGAGAATGATCAAGCCACGACGCATCGGACACGCCACCTTCGAGACGCCGGACCTGCCGCGGCTTGTCGACTATTACACCGAGGTGATGGGGCTCGTTCTCGCTGAAAAGGACAAGGACCGGGCATTCCTCACCACCAAGGTCGGTCAGCTTGCCATCCAGATCAACAAGGGCGACGCCGAACGCTGCACCACGCTGTCATTCGAAGTGGCGCCGGAATCCGATTTCGGCGCGCTTGCCCGCGAGCTGGAAAAGGACGGCGTCAGAAGCGAGCTGCGCAACGACTCGGTGCCGAGCATCGGGCCGGTGCTAACCTTCAAGGACAACAAGGGCACGACGATCGCGCTGTTCAAGGAATGGAGCTATCTCGGCAAGCATCTGCAGCACCACGGCGTCGGGCCGCTCAAGCTCGGCCACATTGCCTGGGTCGTCGAAAACCCGGCGAAGACGGCGGAGTTTTACAGCAAGGTGCTGGGCTTCCGCGTCTCGGATTGGATCTCCGACTTCTTCGTGTTCATGCGCTGCAATTCGGATCATCACACCGTGAATTTCATCCGCGGCACGACCTCGAAGATGCACCACATGGCCTTCGAGCTGAAGGACTTCATCCATCTGCAGAATTCCTGCGACCTGTTCGGCCAAAGGAAAATTCCGATCATCTGGGGGCCGCTGCGGCACGGGCCGGGTCACAACCTCGCCACCTATCACCGCAATCCGGACGATCAGGTGATCGAGTTCTTCTGCGAGCTCGACAAGATGGTGGACGAGGAGCTCGGTTATTTCGAACCGCGGCCCTGGCACCAGGACACGCCGCAGCGGCCGAAGACCTGGGAAGCCGGCAAGACCAGCAACTGGGGCCCGCCGCCGACGCCGGAGTTTCATCGGGCGCGGGACGCCGTCGCGGCGCAGCCGGCGCAGCACTGACTAGGCCATCACGCTAAAGCCGGCGCGCGCGTCAATTCCTTCTGCTCGCCGTAAAGCCATTCCATACCGGCCATGGCATCGTCCGGCGTGCGCGAGGACAGCATCACGTTGCGCAGCTCCTTGGCGACGCCCGAGGCGTGATAGAACTCGCCATAGACGCGCGCCATGATTTGGACGCGGCCGGTGCGCAGATAGCGTGCCTGCTGATAGGCGCGGAATGCGGTGGCGTAATCGCCGTCCGCAGCCACCACTTTGTCGGCGAGACAAACCGCGTCCTCAATCGACATGCCGGCGCCTTGCGCCAGGTATTGCAGCATCGGATGCGCGGCGTCGCCGAGAAGCGTGATGCGGCCGCGGCTCCAGTCCTTGATCGGCGGCCGGTCGCACAACACCCACATGCGCCAGCTTTCGATCTTGGACAGCAGCGTGCGCACCGGCTCGCAGGTCTGGGCGAAGCGCTCGTGCAACTCGGCCGGATCGCCGAAACTATCCCAGCCTTCTTCGTAGCGGTTGGAATGAAACACCGCGACGAGATTGAACAGCTCTCCAGTGCGCAGCGGGTAGAGCACCAGATGCACTTTCTCGCCGGCCCAGAAGGCCATGTCCTGCCAGCGGTATTGCTCCGGCACCGCCGCAGTCGGCAGCACGGCGCGGTAGGTGATGTGGCCGGCTGGCTTCGGCTTGCCGTCGCCGACGATCATCTGCCGGATGGTCGACCACAGCCCGTCGGCGCCGATCAAGGCCGCGCCGCGATAGTCCTTGCCGCTCTCAGTCGTGATCGCGACGCCGCCGTCCGTCTCATCGACCTTGACGACTTTCTGCGAGGCATCGAGGCGAATGCGATTGGATTTGCGGCACGCGTCGAGCAGAACTCTATGCAAGTCGGCGCGATGAATGAGCGCGTAAGGATGATGGAATTTGTTGCGGAATGCGTCGCCGAGCGGAATGCGCGTGACTTCCTCGCCGGTGATCGAGTCGCGCATGATGAGATTATTGGGAAACACCGCGAGCGCGCTCACTGGCGCGATCAGGCCGAGACGATCGAGCATCCAGAACACGTTGGGGCCGAGCTGAATGCCGGCGCCGATCTCCTTGAACTCGGCCGCCTGCTCGATGACCTGAGACGGGATACCGTGGCGCTCCAGCGCCAAGGCCGCCGTCAGCCCGCCGATGCCGCCGCCGACGATGAGGATAGACTCGTCCTTCCAATGGCTCATGCGCGTTTCCTCCGGCCGGCATTGTAGAAGCGGTCCGGTTGGCGGCAAGTGCCGGGCGCGTCAGACCATCAACCGCTCGTCCCCGCGAAGGCGGGGACCCAGTTCGTGAGCGAAGCCTCCGCTCGATCTCGCTGGATTCCCGCTTTCGCGGGAATGAGCTGGTATAAGTTGGCGTAGGTCAGGCGATGCGATCGCGAATCTTCGGCCTATGCCCGCTGACCTCAACGGCGGCGTCGTGCGGCAACGACCAGGAAAAGGCGAGGCATGAGAGCGCCATCAGCGTCGCGCCGGAAAACGCGACGATGAAATCGGAATGATCGAGCGCGGCCGCGCCGCGCCAGGTGAGCGACAGGTGGAGCAGCAGGGCGACGATCGAAATGCCGAAGCCGCGGCTCAACTGTTGCGCCATGCTGGCGATGCTGGTCGCCGTCGACATCTGCCGCTGGCTCACATCGGCATAGCCCAGCGCCTGGGTCGCCGTGAATTGCAGCGATTGGAAGAAACCCGCCACCAGCAGCAGCAGGAAGACGACGGCAAGCGGAGTGCCCGGCACAAAGAAGGCGCACATGGCGATGGTCGCGGCGCTGATGACGCCGTTGATGAGGATAACATGGCGGAAACCGAAGCGAGCGATGACGCGCGGTCCCGCGATCTTCATCGATAGCGAACCGGCTGCGGTCGCGAAAGTAATACTGCCGGACGCCGCCGCCGAAAGGCCGAACACCAGTTGAAGAAGGAGCGGCAGCAGGAAGACCAGCGTTCCGGCGCCGGCGCGAAAGGCCGAACCGCCGTAGATGCCGGCGCGAAAGGTTTGGACGCGAAACACCGACAGGTCGAGCACCGGATGTTCCGTGCGGTGCAGGTGCCGCAGCGCCAGCGCGCCGACGGCGAAGCCGAACACCAGCAGTCCCGCCGCAACCGGCACCTCGCCGTGGCCCCGGCCGAACGCCTCGACGCCGTACATGATGCAGGATAGCGCCACGCCGGTAAGCAGGAAGCCTGCCCAATCGAGCGGCCGCGGCGTGTCTTCCTTTGGATTATCGAAGAACAGCGTCACCAGCACGATGCCGAGAACGCCAAGCGGAACGTTGACCAGAAAGATCCAGCGCCAGGAAAAATAAGTGGTGATGAAGCCGCCGATCGGCGGGCCAAGCACCGGGCCGAGCTGCGCCGGCACCTGCAGATAGGCCATGATGCCGATCAATGCCGCCTTGTCGATACTGCGGAACAAGACGAGCCGGCCGACCGGCACCATCATGGCGCCGCCGAAACCCTGCAGCACCCGCGCCGCGGTGAGCTCGGCGACATTATTGGCGAGGCCGCAGAGCATGGAGCCGAGCGTGAACAATGCGATTGCCGCGCGGAACACGGTGCGGCCGCCGAACCGCTCCGCCGCCCAGCCGCTAATCGGAACGAACACGGCGAGACTGAGCAGATAGGCAGTGATCGCAACGCTCAACCGCACCGGGTCGGCGTGCAGCGAAATCGCCATCTGCGGCAGCGCCGTGGTGATCACGGTGGAATCGATTTGCTGCATGATGATCGCCGAGCCGACGATCATGGCGACGGTTTTGGGTTTCCACTCGGGGGACATCGGGCGCGGGCGACTCGGGGGTTGCGGCGGACCATATAGCACCCGCCGCAGCCACCGCGCATGAACAGTCGGTAAGGGTGGATTACCCCCGCCGCAACGCTTGCAGCACGCGCTCCGGCGTAATCGGCATCGCCGTGATCGGCGCGGCGCCGAGCGGGCGCAGTGCATCGTTGACCGCGTTCATAATGCAGGCCGGCGCGCCGGCGGTGCCGGCCTCGCCCGCGCCCTTGGCGCCAAGCTCGGAATCGGCGGTGGGCGTCACCACGTGGCCGATGTCGATGTCGGGCATCTCGCCCGCCATCGGCACCAGATAATCCATTAGATTGCCGTTCAGGAGCTGCCCGGCGTCGTCGTAAAGGCAATGCTCGAACAGCACCGCACCGATGCCCTGCACGATGCCGCCGCGGATCTGCTCGTCGACCAGTTGCGGATTGATCACCGTGCCGCAGTCCTCCACGCACCAGTGCCTGAGCAGCTTTATCTCGCCGGTGCGCGTGTCGACCTCAAGATAAGACGCCTGCACGCCGTTGGTGAAGGCGAACGGCCAGGCGCGCGGCACGTAATGCCGCGTCACCGCGAATTCGGCCTGGAAGCCGGGCGGCAAAGTGTCGGGGCGGAAGTAGACGACGCGCGCCACTTCATCGAGGCCCATGCGCTCGCGCCCAGTGTCGGCATCGACCACGATGCCGGCGCGGATATCGAGCGCCTTCGGGTCGGCCTGGAGAATCGAGGCGGCCGCGGCGAGCACGTTTTGGCGCAACGCCTTGCCGGCCTGCCATGCCGCCTCGCCGCCGATGCCGGCGGCGCGCGACGCCCAGGTGCCGCCGCCATAGGGCGTGTTGTCGGTATCGCCGGTGATGACACGCACGCGTTCCATCGGCACGCCGAATGAGGTGGCGACGCATTGGGCGAGAACGGATTCGGTCCCCTGCCCTTGCTCGGTGACGCCGGAATGGCAGAACACCGCGCCGCTGGCGTCGAGCCGCACCGTGGCGCCGTCCTGCGACGAGATGCGCGCGCCGCCGACGCCGTAGAACGCGGCCGACGGATTGGTCACTTCGATGAAGGAGGCAAAGCCGATGCCGCGGTGCACGCGGCGCGCGCGCAGGCGCGCCTGCTCGGCGCGCAGCTTTTCGTAGTCCATCATCTTGAGAATCTTGTCGAGCGAAGCGTGATGCGACAGGCCTTCGAATTTCAGCCCGGCGGCGCTGGTCGCGGGATATTTGTTATCCGGGAACAGATTGCGCCGCCGCAGCTGGGCCGGGTCCATGCCGATTTTCGCCGCCGCCTGTTCGACTAGACCCTCGGTCACCGCGGTCGCGATCGGATGGCCGACGGCGCGGTATTGGCACATCACATTCTTGTTCTGAAACACGACGCGGGCGCGGGCGCGGTAATTCGGACAGGTGTAAGGGCCGCCCACGAGATTGACGACCTGGTTGGCCTCGATGCCGCTGGTTCGCGGATAGACCGAATAAGGCCCGATGCCGGTCAGATCGTCGATCTCGAAGGCGGTTATCGTGCCGTCGCGCTTGACGCCGATTTTCGCTTTGACGCGATGATCCCGCGCATGGATGTCGGTAACGAAGCTTTCGAGACGGTCGGCGACGAATTTGACCGGCCGCTTGAGCAGCTTCGCCAGCGCCGCGGTCGCCATCTCGTCGGCATAGATATGCACCTTGATGCCGAACGAGCCGCCGACGTCCTTGGTGAGGACGCGCACCTGGCTCTCTTCGAGACCAAGGTGCTTGGCGAACAGGTTCTGCGTCATGTGCGGCGCCTGCGTGCCTTGATAGACCGTCAGCCGCGCTTCGCCCGGGTTCCAGTCGGCGACGATGGCGCGCGGCTCGTTGGTGACGCCGGTATGGCGGCCGAAGATGAATGTCGTCTCGACCACCGCGTCGGCTTCGGCAAAGCCCTTGTCCGGCTCGCCGGCATTGAGCACGCGCTCGAAAGTCAGATTGTCGCCGAGTTCGGGATGGATGACCGGCGTCTTGGCGTCGAGCGCCGTTTCCGCATCGGTCACGCTGGGCAGCGGCTCGTAGTCGACTTCAACCAGCGCGCAGGCGTCTTCCGCTTCGGCGCGGCTCTTGGCCACCACGGCGCACACCGCCTCGCCCTGCCAGCAGGCGCGGTCGACGGCGATGGCGTGCTGCGGCGCCGATTTGATGCCCTTGAGATGGGTGAGCACGCCGACCCAGGGGGTGATCACCTTGGCAAGCTCGGCGCCGGTGACCACCGCGGCGACGCCGGGCGCTTTCTTTGCTTCCGCCGCTTCGATATTTTTGATGCGGGCGTGCGCGTGCGGCGAGCGCACGAAGGCAACATGCACCATCCGCGGCAGCACGACGTCGGTAACATATTGGCCGCGGCCTTGGGTGAGCCGCGCCAGATTCGGCCGCGGCACCGAGCGGCCGATATAGGAATTCGGCCGATCGAGCGCGGTGAGGCCGGACGGCTGGTCGGGGGAGATTTTCATTTCTGCTCAGTCATTCCGGGGCCGAGCGCAGCGAGGAGCCCGGAATCCATATTCGCTGACCTGTGGTTATGGATTCCGGGCTCGCGGGCCTAGGCCCGCGCCCCGGAATGACATCACAAAAACCGCGTCGGCCACATCAGCGTGCGCCACATGTGCGCCGAGGACGAATTGTCGAAGCCGAGGCCTTCCTTCGGTTGCTTGAAGTTGCGGCCGATGATGTCGGCAAAATCGTTGAGATCGACCTTGGCGTTGGGATCGAACGAATAGATGTCGTTCACCGTGATCATCCGCGACGTCATGTAATACTTGTGATTCTTGGCGCGCTCGTATTCGGCGATGATGTAGGGCTCCGGCTTATAATCGGCGCCGAAATAGTCGATGTACATCTGCGGATATTCGTAGCCGACCGACGGATCGGCAAAGAAGCGCAGCGCCTGATGCGTGCGCACAGCCCAGCTCACCTCCTCATCGACGTAAGGCTCGATCATCTGCGCGCCCCAATAGCCGTGATCGCAGCGGATGAAGCTCGCCACCCCGATATCGTGGAGCAGGCAGGCCAGCACGACCTTCTCGCTGTGGCCGCCCTTGAGCGCATGTGTCGCGCTTTGCAGCAGATGATTGAGCGAAGCGAAGCGGTTGTTGAAGAAGTCGATCAGCGTCGGCTTCTCCGGCATTTTCGGCAGCCGCGGATCGGCGCCCATCAGGAAATATTTGTCCGGATTGGCGGCTTTGAGCTTCGGGCCGCTGTCCATTGCCACCTTGCCGTCGGCCATGCCGAACAGCACCGACTTGGTGGCGATGCGCTCGCCAAGCTCATGCATCATCCGTTCTTCGAGCGCGTCGGCGGCTTGCGACAGTGTCTGGGGATTGGCGTGTTCGTTCATGGGGAGCCTGCCTTTTCCGCCCGTTGCTGGGCGATGGACTCGATGGCGTCGACGATGGCCTGATAGCCGGTACAGCGGCAGTAATTGCCCGAGATGTGGTTGCGGATCATATCACGACTCGGCACCCCGGCGCGCGTCAGAAGCGCCTGCGCTCCGATCAGCATGCCGGGGGTGCAAAAGCCGCATTGCAGCGCATTGCGCCGCTGGAACGCCATTTGAAGATCGGCGATGATGCCGGAATCGGACAGGCCCTCGATGGTTTCGACCGCGGCGCCGTCGCATTGCACGGCCAGCACCAGGCAGCCGCGCACCACGTCGCCGTCGAGGAGCACCGAGCAGGCGCCGCAGACGCCCTGCTCGCAGCCGATATGGCTGCCGGTCAGTCCCAGGTCGTCGCGCAGGAAATCGACCAGCGTCTTTCTCGCCTCGACGCGCTCGCGCACGTCCTCGCCGTTCACGCGCAGGACGATGTCACAAAAGCGATTGGTCACTCGCCGGCCTCCGAGCGTTGCGCTGCGATTCTCGCAGGCACGCCGCTAAGGTCAATGGTGCGCGTTCGACAACCTGGCTGCCGCGCCGCGCGGCAGCAGAGATTATTCGGCGTTCTTCCTGTTGCTAAAGCAGGCGTTGCCGAGCCCGGTACCGATGGTCAAAATTCCCCACTGCGTGACGTCGCGCATGAATGGCGTTTCGCTCAAACCCTGAACCACGGCGTCATTGTGCATGACCACGGCGGTGTCGGCGTCGCCGATACGCGGTATTTCCTCACGCAAGATTGCGGGAAGATTGAATTTGCTGCTTTCCCAGTTGCCCGGGAGATTCTGCGCGCCGCGATCGATCGAGCCGTCTTCCTCGATAATGCCAGGGCAACCGATACCAATGAAGGGCGCCACGCTGAGATTCTTTTTATCGGCCGCCGCGATCAATCCCTTCAGCATTTCGACGAGATTTTCAACGGCGTGCTCGCGCTTTACGTCAGCCTCGTCGCCGTGCCGCTACAGCGCGAATTTCCAAACATTGGCTTTGGCGAGGTCCGGTGACTTCTTAAGGTTCAGCCTGACCACGCCGGCGCGAATATTCGTTCCCCCGATG
>JBAQAB010000469.1:0-16482 GCA_049285535.1 Xanthobacteraceae bacterium | reverse complement strand
CGGTCGATTCCAAATATTCCAAGGATTCCGAAGGCAAGGGCAGGATGCTGACCTGCCTCGATCAATATAAGGCCAACAAGGCCAATAACGGCAATGGCGGCCTGAAATGGATTCAGAAGGGCGGCGGTTACTACAGCGAATGCAATAAGCATCTGAAGGGCGCCTGATATCGTCGCGTCAACAAAATGGATCGCCTCAACAAGAAGGATTCTTAAGATGAAATACGCCATCGCAGCCGCGCTCTCACTCGCCCTCGGCATGGGAGCCGCTTTCGCGCAGACCACGGCGCCGGCTCCCGCTCCGGCGGCTCCGGCCGTTCAATCGGCCGCACCGCCGGCTCCGGCCGCCGCGAGTTCGGGAGACAAGAAGGCGATCTCGAAATCTTGCACCGATCAGGCCAATGCCAAAGGCCTGCATGGCAACGCCCGCAAGAAATTCAGATCTGACTGCAAAAAGAATGGCGGCAAGGCCTCGTAGCCGCGCCGACCGACAACTGCGGCGACAAAAGATCGGAGCGCGGTCATGCCGCGCTCCGATTGCATTTCTGGATGTTGATACCGCCGCCCGCGCCCACCTCACATTCGCCCTGCCGCCGCAAGTCGGTGGCGATCAGAGGCAAAGCTGTCGCGATTGAAAACAAAAGCCCCTTGCGGGGCTTTTGGACGGGGCGCTCCGAGGGTGAGGGGCTGGGGCCGAGCGTCTCTTCCAGATATAATACAATCCGTGGTTCTAGGTTCCGCTTCGCTTATCCATTGTTTCCAAGCAACCGTTTTGAACAATCTGACGGTTATTCAAAAGTTCCTTCAATGCACGCATCGATCCGCCACGCCGCCGGTTCGGGGGCCATACTCGCGCCTGTCGTGACGAGACCCCCCGCGGAAACCGAGATCCATGCCTTTTGGCCCCTTCGGCGTTCGCCCAGCCGCAGTCATTCGGTGGTGAACAGAGGCAGAGCGAAAACGCCGCCGATGGCCTCGATCGGTGGAAAAATGACCCCATTGCGACGCGGGTGTTGAAGATTTTTTGCAGCGCAACGAATGTTGCCCCCATTTCACTGGCCCGAAATTCATGCTGTACTTGCTTGGTGCGAGCATCGATCGCGCGGTCTAAGAAGCAGATAGGGAGCGTGCCGTGGCTCAAGGGGAAACAAAGCTGCTGTATCCGGGTCTTGCCGGATTTTACGAGACAATGCTGCCGATCGCCGCAACGCTGGTGCGCATTGTGGTCGGCGTTATGTTCTTGATGCATGTTTCGGTAAAATTCAAACTCGGTGCTGACGTGGTTGCCGCGAACATCTTCGCCAAGAACGGCATTGAGCCCGCATTAATGTGGGCCTACGTCGTCATGTTTCTCGAAACAGTCGGCGGCGTCTGTTTGATCATCGGTCTGTTCACGCGTTTTTTCGCGGCCGCGCTCGCCATCGAGATGCTGGTGGCTTTGCTGTTTGTGCATTTGCCGAAGGGTTATGCAGCGGGTGGTGGCGGATACGAGTATGTGCTCCTGATCGGCGCGGTATGCTTCGTCATCGCGATCCGTGGCGGAGGCCCTTATTCGGTCGACCGGGCCATCGGCAAGGAGCTTTAGGCTTAAATCGCTCCGCGTACCGGCGATGCAGCTCCGCATAGCCGCTCGATGAAGCCACGTCCCAGGAAGCGCGGTACTGGAGCTGAGCCAATGGTGGATGCGTCTGCCCAGGCGAGCGCCGCGGTGGAGCGCCGAAAGGCGGGCGGCCTCCGCTGAGACCGCGCCGTGCTCTGTCGGGCACGGCATGGACGGGGCGCCCCTCGGCTCTCCGCCTCCCTTCTTTTTTTAGGGAGGCGGTGGAAAGGGCTTTCTTGCAGTGGCGTAGCAAACCTCGGATGCGAAGACGCATCGCGAGAACGATAGCGTGCATCTGCCCCCGCGAATCACCTTCGCTCGCCCTGAGCGCTACGGCGGGACAACCCTCCCCACAAGATGAAGGAAATTAATGGACCGAAAGCTCCGTCACTTCGCCGCCCTTGGCGCGTCCTTGCGCGTAGTACTGGCCGATATTGCGCATCAGCGCCGCATCGGACACCGAATAAATCACCGCGTCGGTCTTGCCGGTATTGATGTGGCGCCGCCACAGGAAGTTCGGCACCACGAATAGATCGTTCTGGCCCCATTCAAAGCGCTTGCCGCCGACTTCGGTCGTGCCTGAGCCTTCGATGCAGACGTAATAGGTGCCGGCGGTCTCGCGCTTCCATTCGGTCTCCTCGCCGGGGCGCAGGAGCTGTGCCGAATAATTCAGCGTCTTGAAGACCGGCTCGCCGGTCACCGGATTGACGAAGTCGACCTTGATGCCTTCGTATGGATCGCCCTTCTCGTTGCGCAGTGCATGCAGCATCTCCAGCACGTCGGCGCCGCGATAATGGAAAAGCGGCGCGGGCGCATGGCCGACGCCGCGCTGATGATCGACGAAAGCCGGCTTGATGCCGCCATGGCCGTAGAGATGGCGGGAGTAACCATCCTTGACCGTGACTGCTTGCACGTTGGTGTTGCCTTGGGCGCCGGGCATGTTGTGGTCGACCCAGGCGGCGTCGAGGAATTCCATCAGCGGCCAGTCGAGCGTATCGATCCAGATCACCGGCTCGCCGGAATCGTTGCCGTGGTCGTGCCACGTGCCGTTCGGCGTGAGAATGAGGTCGCCGTAATTTGCCGTGACCTTCTCGCCTTCGACGACGGTGTAGCCGCCCTTCTTGGACAGAATCGTGCGACTCGCATTCGGCGAATGCAGATGCACTGGCGCGACGTCGCCCGGATTGTAGATCGAGATGGCGCAGCGGATGGTGTTAGTGACCTGCAGGCGGCCGTTTAGTCCCGGGTTGAGCAAGAGAATGCTCTGGCGGTCGGCGAATTCGATCGGCGAAACGTCGGCCTTGCTGGCGATTTCCGAAATCTGCTTGAGGTAGCCGTTATACTCGTTCCACTTCCACATATAGGGAGCGGTCTTCATCTGGTTGACGGCAACGCGTCCGGTCGCGAGCTGGCCGGAGCCTTCGCCGCTGGTCTCGCTGAACCAGGGTTTCTGCGCCGGCGAATTGGCCTGCGTGCGCACCCAGATGTTGTGCTTGCCGGCGTCGGTATTGATGGCCTCCATCAATTCGCGCGCCTTGTTGGAAAGCCCGCCCGGGGCAGGGGCCTTCATAGTCACCGTTGCCATGACGTTTTCTCCTCAATGGGGCGGTCGGGACCCATTCGCGATGCTGCTTCAAGGGTCTTGGCGCCAGTTTCCTGCCATTATGGCAGGTATAGTGGCTCGGCCGGGTGTTTGCAAAGCCGTCAGGGCGTCGACCGACGACGCGCCGCCCAGACGAAAGCGCATGGCAGCGGCACTGATTCAGCCGTCACTGCCGCAGTCTCCGGCCCTAGGAGCGCTCGGCGAGTTTGGGGCCGTGTCACACCAAGCCGGCTCGTCTCGTCTTTGTTTCCGAAAGCAACGTGCCGGAACAGAGGAGATGAGCATGACACCGCGATTGAACGCGGCCGCCAGTTTCGATCCGCTGCGCCCGAAACTCATTCGCATCGCCTACCGGATGATGGGTTCGGTCGCGGACGCCGAGGACGTTGTCCAGGAAGCGTTTCTGCGCTGGTTCGATGCCGACCGCGCCGCGGTGCGTGAGCCGGAAGCCTATCTGCGCCGCGTCGTGACCCGGCTTTGCCTCGATCAGTTGAAATCGGCGCGGCGTCGGCGTGAAACCTATATCGGACCATGGCTGCCGGAGCCGGTGGTCGAGACGGCGCAGGACGAGATCGACGACGTGACGCTGCCGCTGATGCTGGCGCTGGAGCGCCTGTCGCCGCTGGAGCGCGCCGCCTTTCTTCTTCACGACATCTTCGGCATCGGCTTCGATGAGATCGCCGCGACGATCGATCGCGATGCGGCGGCGTGCCGCCAACTTGCCAGTCGTGCGCGCAGCCATGTCCGCGCCGCGCGACCGCGTTTCGATCTGCCCAAGGAGCATGGCCTGCAGATCGCCGCGGCGTTTTTCGCGGCATCCCGCCACGGGGACATGCAGCAATTGGGGTCGCTGCTCGCTGCCGATGTCACGGCCTATGCCGACGGCCGCGGCAAGGCGCGGACGGCGATGCAGCCGATTGTCGGTCTCGATCAGGTGATGCAGGTTCATACCGCGCTGGCGTCGCTCTTTGCAAAGAGCATGTCGCAGCTGGTGCGCTACGGCTTCATCAACGGCCTGCCGGGATTTGTCACGATCGAGGAAGGCGACACGCTGCAGACCACCGCGCTGCAGATCGAGGACGGCAAGATCGCCGCCATCTACGTCATGCGCAATCCAGACAAGCTCCGCCACCTCGGCGGTCACGCGATTCACTGATTGGTCGCGGTTCAAGCGCCGATCCAAGAAGCTCAATTTTTCAAAAGGAGACACGTCAATGTCGGATGTTCGCATCGCCATCGTTTATCACAGCGGCTATGGCCACACCGCACGGCAGGCTGCGGCCGTGGCTGCGGGCGTTGGGCAGGTGCCTGACGCTACGGCAGTCCTTTTGAATGTCGAGGAAGCACAAACGCGCTGGGCCGATCTCACTGCGGCCGACGCGATCGTGTTTGGCGCGCCGACCTATGTCGCCGGCGTCTCTGCGGCATTCAAGGCGTTCCAGGAGGCCTCGTCGCACTTGGTCATGACGCAGGGATTCAAATGGAAAAATAAGATCGCGGCAGGCTTCACCAACTCCGGCTCCCGCTCCGGCGACAAACTGGCGACCCTGGTCCAACTGGCCCTGTTCGCGGCGCAGCACGGCATGCATTGGGTCAGTCTCGCGCTGCCGCCGGCCAATCATTCGACGACAGGATCGGAAGCAGACTTGAATCGGCTCGGCTTCTGGCTCGGCGCCGGCGCGCAGTCGAACACCGACCAAGGTCCCGATCTCGCGCCGCCCGAGGCGGATCTGGCCACGGCGCGTCATCTCGGTCGGCGCGTGGCCGAAGTGACGCTGCAGTTCGTTCGGGGCCGTGATGAAGCGGCATCGTTGGCGGCGTGACCGCTGCGCGGTCAGCCCGTCAGAAAGTCGCGGATCGCCTTGGTGAATTCCGCCGGCCGGTCCATGTTGGAAATATGACCGGCGCCTTCGAGCGCGACGAATTTCGAGCCGGGCAGTTTCTCGTTGAGCTTGCGCATCGGCGCCGTGGCGGCGTCCTTCTCACCGCCGAGAAACAGGACCGGGCGCTTCACGGTGGCGACGGCGGAGGCGTAATCGTGGTCGGCGAGTGCCGCGGCGCAGCCGATGAAGCCGTTGACCGGCGTGGCGCGGATCATGGCGCGGATTTTGTCGACGTGCGGCGGATTCTTCGCCAAGATTTCCGGCGGCACCCAGCGCGAAACGGTTGGCTCGACCAGCGCCTCGATGCCCTGTTTCTGCGCCACCGCGATGCGCTCTTCCCACTGCTGGCTCGATTGCGGCGTCGATTGGCACGGCGAATCGCAGACGATAATGCGGTCGAAACGGTCGGCATGACGCTCGGCAAGTCCGAGCGCGGTGGCGCCGCCCATCGACAAGCCGGAAAAATGGGCCTTCTTGATCGACAGCGCGTCGAGAAGTCCAAGCGCGTCGGCAAGCAGCGTATCGTAGGCATACCGCCCGGCCGGTGCGTCGGTCGAGCCGTGGCCGCGCTGGTCGTAGCGCAACACGCGGTACGAATCCTTCAGCGCCGCCGCCTGCTCATCCCACATCGACAGCGAGGTCGCGAGCGAATTGGAGAAAACCAGGCATGGCGCATTGTCCGGTCCGTCGATCTGATAATTGATGGTAATGCCGTTGGCTTTGATTTTCATATCGGTTTCCTGGCTTGAGTTTTCATTATGGAAGGAAATCTTCGAGCAGGGCGGCGAGCGCTTGCGGCGCCTGCGTCGGCATGAAGTGGCCGGCGTCTTCGATGAGCTCGAAACGCGCGCCGGGAATCTTTTTGGCAAGCTCGGCCGTGCCGGCATGCGGGCGCACCGTATCGTGGCGGCCGGCGATAACCATCGTGGGGCAGCGGATCTGCGGCAGCATCTGCAGCATATTGGTGCGCGCCAGACAGCGGAAGGCGAGGCCAAAACCGACCGGGTCGTTGGCCAGATAGCGCCCGAGATAGGCTTCGTAAGCGGTGCGCTCGCCGAGATTGGCCGGGTAGGACAGCGCCAGCGTGGTCGGCAGCGAAGCGCGCATGCCGTCGCGCATGGCGACGGCGGCGCGCTCGTCGAGCACCGCCGCGCGGGCCGGATCCACGCCCGGGGCCGGATTGCAAAGCACCAGCGCGCCGACCCGATCGGGATATTTTTCCAAAAAGCGCAACGCCTGGGTCGCGGCTGCGGCGACGGTGACGAAATGATACGGCGGCTCGAGACCGACGCTTTTGGCGAGCGCCTCGAAGTCCTCGGCCAGCATATCATTGGTAAAGTCCTGCCGGACTTTTTCCGAGGTGCCGGCCCCGCGCTGGTCGTAGCGCAACACGCGAAATCGTGCGGCAAGCCGAGGCGCGACGGCATCCCAGGAATGCAGCGTGCCGCCAAGCTCGTGCAGCAGCACCACGGAGTGTCCGGCCGCACCGGCAAGCGCGTAATGCAGGCTCACACCATTGGCATCGATGAACGGCAAGGCTCGCTCCTTCAGAATTCCCACCCGATAAGACGGTCGAGCGAATAGGCGCCGCCGCCGTGAACCAGGAAATAGAACGTCGCCACCAGCCACATCAACGTATATTCGAGGCCGAGCTTGTTCCAAAAATAACGGCCGACCCGCCAGCGCTCGAAATTCGTGACAATGAGGAACAGCACCAGCGGGACCGCCGCGGCGCGCGTGAACAGCCCGATAGCCAGCATCGGCCCAGCGACAAGCTCGGTCGCGGCGATCAGCGGGGCCCACAGCCAGCCGGGCCGATAACCCCAGGTGTCGAGATCGGCCGCCAGCATGCGCACGTTGCCCTGGCGGATGCCAGTCCCTGGAAAGAAACCGAAGGCCATGCGCAGGCCGTGCGGCACCATCCACAATCCGACGACCACGCGCAGCAGCGCTTCGCTGAACGGCGCCAGCGCGTGGTAGACGGTCTCCAGTTGCGGATAGACCAGGTGCGTTTCGTTCATGGGATCGGCTGGCAGGACGAAATTCGGCGACGGCGCCGCGGCGTTCGCTCAATGCGCCATCAGCACCGGCAGCTTAGCATTGGCGAGGATGTGCCGGGTGGTGCCGCCGAAAATCATCTGCCGCAGGCGGCTTTGCGTATAGGCGCCTTTGACGATGAGATCGCAGCCGAGCTCATAGGCCTTGGTGAGGATGGTTTCACCGGCGCTACGCTTGCCAGCGGGCTTCATGGTGATCGGGTCGGCGGAAATGCCGTTCATCTTCAGCGAGCGCGCCATCTGCTCGCCGCTCGGCCCGGCGACGGTGGCGCCTTCGACGGTCAGAATAGTGATGCGTTCGGCGAGGCGCAAAAGCGGCATCGCATCCGCCATGGTGCGTGCCTGTTCGGTCGAGTTATTCCAGGCGACCAGGATATTGGTGCCGAGCGAAGGCGGCGAATTTGGCGGTGCAATAAGCACTGGGCGGCCGCTCTCGAACAACGCAGATTCCAGCGTGATCATGGACGGGCTTTGCCATTCGTCACCCGGCCGCGCCAGCACGATCATGTCGAAGACGCGGCCATAGCTGCCGACGAAATCGTGGCCGCTCGGTGCGTCGTTGAGCCACGTCCACGACAGCGTGGCCAGGCCCTCGCCGGCGCGCGTGGCGATGTGGTGGCTCTCCATGAAGGAGCGGAACAGCATTTCGGCCTGTCGCACCATCTCGGCGTCGTTCTCCTTTACCGCGACCATGGTCAGGCCGCTGTCGGGGTCCATGGCGACTAGATCGGCGACGGCTGGGCGCAGTGGAAAGCCCTCGATGCAACTGTCGAATTTTTGCGCCAGCAACAGCGCGGTATCCAAGGCCGATACCATGGTGGAACTGTGCTCGGTCGGAACGAGAATAGTTTTCATGCGCGCGCCCCAGATGCTGTCGGCACAGCCGTAGAATTTTCCCGTAGAAGGCGCCCCTTACCGGGGTCTTGAGCTTCCTGGCATACTGCCGCGCCGCCCCGCGCCCGACAAGCTCCCGACGCTGGCCGGGTTCGTTCAATGTGGACCATTGCCGGCCTGAAAGTCGGCAAGGACCTCGATAAGCGCGGTCGGCTCAACCTTTACCGGGCCGGTGAATGGCCGATCGATGGCGATAATGGTCAGTAATTCGCCAAAGATGACCATGGCGAGCAGTCCAGTCATCATGATCTGCGCGCGAAGGTTTTGCGTGCCGAAAAAGAAGGTGAAAACGATCGTAATGACAGCGCCGCCGAACAGCACAAGCCATATGACGCCGGGGACCGCGCCCTCAGCGGCTATAAGCCTCGCGCGCCGCGCCTGCGTCATTTGATCAAGTTGATACAGGAGTTCGGACATGACCGGATTGCCGGAGTTCTGGACGATGTTGGATTGCAACAGCGTGACGTAGATCGCGTCGAGCGCCTTGCGGGCGGCAGCGTTCGCGCTTGGCACGCCGCGATCCATAGCCGGCCAGTCGTCGGCGATGGCGGCCTGCAGGTAGACCGTGATCGCGGCGCGAATGTCGGCTCCCGGCTTCTCACCCATGCCTTGGGACAGCCGGTAAATCGTTGTTGCCGCGCCGGCCTCCTGCACGACGCTGGTCTCGGCGTCGCTGAATTTCTGCCACACCACGATAATCGCGAAGGCCAGCAACACCGCATAAAGAACGCCCAAGACGGCGTATTTGAATCCGGCAATCTCGTTGTTTGCGGTCAATCGATCGAGCGCGACATAGCGGCGGACCAGCGCCGGGCCGAGCATCGAAAGCAGCGTGCCGAGCCCGATAAGGATTATGCCGGAGATCCACAGCGAATAACTGGTGAGGAAAAAGATCATGCTTGGCTCGTTTCGATGCGGCAGTGCAGCAAATTAACATCGCATAGTGTGGTGCGAAGTGCGTCCGGGCAAGCATAAGACTTGAGGATAATTGCCGAAATAAGCCCCGCCGCGGCGGTGCCGAATCGTAAACCTTTGCTAGAGTACAATCGATTCGCGGCGCGATTCGACGCGGTCGCGCGACGGGCCCTCGCCATGCGCAATTACGGTATTCCGCAAATCCAACCGACGACGCGTATTCTCCTGATCTGTCCGGATTGCGGGTATGAAAATTCAGAATTCGCCGACGCGCTGCGCCGGATCAGCACGTTCTACTGCACCGGCGAGGATTGCGATTATATTTTTGATCTCGCGCCGGGCCGGCGCACCGACTTCGGCAAATCCTTCATCGATGCTTGCAAGCGCTTTTACGCTGCTTTCTACACGGTGCGTGGCCAGCGAGCCCGTTGATCAGCCCACCGCCTGCGCGGCGGCTTGCACCAGTGCGATCGGATCGGTGAAAACGGCGACGCCGTGCGCATGCAGCTTCTCGATCGCCTCGTCGACGCTCATCTTGCGCGTTGCGGCATGGCCGGCGGCAAATCCGACGAACAGCGGTTTCGGCAGCGGCTCAGCGGTGATCCATGCGGTCAGCGCGTCGATCCGCTCGGCGAGCGAGCGCGAGGCGATCACGGTCTGGAACACGATCGCCTTGATATTTTTCCGCGCCGCCAGGACGCGGGCGATCTGCAACCGCTCGGTCATGGTCTCGTCAGGCGCGCCGCGCAGATTGTCCATGAAGCTTGCGGCGCGCAGGCCATGGTCGGCCAACAGGTCCATCATGATCATGGCAAGCCCGGCGCCCGAAGTGACGAGCACAACGTCGCCGTCGGTCTCGACGAGCTGGAAGCCGAGGTCGCGCGCCGAACGTTCGTGGGGGGTCAGCGCGCGTTCGGCGAGCGTGCGGCTGGTGGGAAACTCGTCCGGGTCATGGCGGAAATCGGCGGCCTCGTCGCGAATGATTTTTGCATCACAGGCGATAAGGCTGCCGTCCTCGGTCAGCGCCAGCGGATTGATCTCGAGCAGCTCCAGGTCTTCCTGCCGGGCGATGTCGGGCAGCCGCGCCGCGTAGCGCGACAGCCGTGCCGCCAGATCGCGCGGAAAGAGCTTGGCGATCTCCGGGAAAATCGTCTCGGGTCTCGTGTCCTCCGCAAGGGCAATGCGGGTGAGCTTGGCCGATTGCTCGACATTCTCGCCGCCTTGGGGCCCAATGAGGAGTTCCAGCCTTTGCCGCGTGCCGTCGATGCGCACGGCGATGAAAATCTCGCGCGCGATCGGCACCGCCTGTTCAAGAAGAAGCGGCGTGTCGGCGTCGTCCAGTGTGGCCAGGATCAGCCGGCGGGCGTCGCGGAAGCCGGCGGCCTTGTCGAAGCGGCGAACCAGGCCGCTTTTGCCGCGGCCGCCTTCGAGCACCTGCGCCTTCAAGAGGAAGCCCGGCCAGCCTGTGGTCTCATCGGGTGGATTCTCGCCGGGGCGGAGCAGCACGCTCTGCGGCACCGCAATACCATGGCGGCGCAGCAAGGCTTTTCCGTCGACCTCGGCCAGACGCATAATGTGACATCCTTGCGCGCCGTCCGGCGCTCTTCCCGGAGAATACCGCATGTCAGGCCCTTTGCGCCTGCCGTTCCTCGATGCCGCGCCATGGCGCGTGGCGGTGATCAGCCCGACCGGGCGCTATGCGCGCAAACAGGTCGCCGGCATGGCCGCGGCCGGCACGCCACTGATCGGCGGTATCGCGCTTGGCCGCGGCGGGACCGATATGGATGGGCTGCCGCTTTACGACCGCGTCGGCGATCTGCCGCAGAAGCCGAATATCGCGGTGATCTATACGCCGGCCGAAGGCGCACGCGCGGCAATCGCCGAATGCGCGCGCGCGAAGATTTCGGCCATTGTGGCGGCCGCCGAATATGTGCCGGTGCACGACGCGCTCGCTGCGGTCGCGCTCGCCCGCGAAGCAGGGAGTTGGCTCGTCGGCCCGAATACGCTGGGGATATTCGTGCCGGGGAGGGGACTGCTCGGCTCAATCGCGCCGAGCTTTTGCAAGGAAGGGCGTCTCGCCGTCATTGTGCGCAGCGGCACGGTGGCGCTCGCGCTGACTAGGCAATTGACGCTTGCCGGCATCGGCCAGCGCATCGTCGCCCATATCGGCGGCGGCAGCGTGATCGGGCGCAATCCGCATGAATATCTGCAGGCTCTGGCCGACGACGATGCGACTGGGGCGGTGCTCTATTGCGGTGAGATCGGCGGCGACAAGGAATACGCCTTCGCCGAGGCGGCGCGTGGTTTCCCCAAGCCGGTCATTGCCATGGTCGTCGGCCGTCATGCGCCGGTGCAAAAACAAATGGGCCATGCCGGGGCGCTCATCGGCAGCGTTCGCGAAAGCGCGGAAGCAAAAATGCAGGCGCTGGCCGGAGCCGGCTGCCAAGTGGCGAAAGGCCTGGAAGAGGCCATAGCGATGGCGGCGACGTTGGGCTTGGCTGTAAGTTGATATCCCGCTCATTCCCGCGAACGAAGGGGAGAGGCATCGGATGAAACTGCATTGGTCGCCGCGCTCGCCGTTCGTGCGCAAGGTCATGATCGTCGCGCATGAGCGCGGCCTCGCCGGACGCATCGAGTGCGTGCGCACCGTGGCGGCGATGACCAAGCCACATGCCGAATTGATGAAAGACAATCCGCTGTCGAAAATACCGACGCTTATCCTCGACGACGGCACCGTGCTCTATGACTCCCCCGTCATCTGCGAATATCTCGACGCGCTCGACGGCGCGCCAAAACTGTTTCCGCGAGCGCCGAAGGCGCGCATGACGGCGCTGCGCCGGCAGGCGCTCGGCGACGGATTTTTGGAGATGATGGTCGCGCTACGCAATGAGCACGAACGGGCGCAGCCGTCCGACATCCACATGGCAAGCACGGCGGCGCGCAAAGCCGCGGTGCTGGCAAGCCTGGACCGCGAAGCGGAATCGCTCACCACGACGCCGTTCGGCATCGGCCATATCGCGATCGGCTGCGCGCTGTCCTATCTCGATTTCCGCTTTGCCGACGAGAACTGGCGCAAGGATCATCTTCGCCTCGCCAATTGGCACGCTGCCTTCGCGGCGCGCCCATCGGTGCGGGCGACCGAACCCGTCGACGATTCGTAAAAATCACCCCAGCGTCGGGTCGAGCACGATCTTGCCTTGGCCTTCGTGCGCCTCGACCAGGCGATGCGCCTCGGCGGCTTGCGACAGCGGCAGCACGCGCTCGATCTGCGGGATGACTTTGCCTTGCGCGGCAGCTTCCAAGCAGTGCGGCAGATCGGAGGGCGTGTAGCCGGGCATCCCCTTGATCGTGATGCGCTTGTGATAGAGGTGCGAGAAGTCGATCGCGACGTTTGGTCCGGCGTGAGCGCCGGCGGTGACGAGACGGCCGTTCATGCCGATGCCGCGGAAGGCGAGCGGCAGCACGGTGGGATTGGCGATGTTGTCGTAGAGCACGTCGACGCCCTTGCCCTCGGTAATCTTCATGATGGCGTCGTGAATATTTTCATTCGCGTAATTGATGCCGTGATCGGCGCCGAGCTTCTTGCCGAGCGTGACGCGGGCATCGGAACCGGCGGCCGCGATGACGCGCGCGCCGATCACGTTCTTGGCGATTTGAATGCCGATCGTGCCGAGATTGCCGCCGGCGCCCATGATCAGCACGGTCTCATCGAATTTGAGGTCAGCGACATGGACCAGGAGATTCCATGCCGTCGGCACGTGCCGCAGTACGACTGCGGCGCGATGAAAGTCGAGATGCTCGGGGAGCGCGACCGCAGCGCTTGCCGGGACGTTGACCAGTTCGGCGAAACCCCCGGGCCGCTTGATCCCCATCATGCCGCGTGGCCCGTCATAGCCGCTGCCGTCCTCGGCGCAGACGTTGAGCGGCATAAAACCCGCGGCGGCGACATGATCGCCAACCCGCCAGCGGCTGACCTGCGGTCCGACAGCATCGACAATGCCAGCGCAATCGACACCGGGAATGAGCGGCAGCGCGGCGCCGCGGGCGGTTTCCTTGCCGGCGCGCAGGCTGACATCGAGCACGCGATTGACGGTCGCGGCATGCACCCGGATGCGGATTTCGCCGGCGCGCGGGACGGGATCGGGGACCTCCTCGTAGCGCAGAACGTCGGGCGGCCCGAATTCGTGAATGACGATGGCTTTCATTCTTAAATCTTCATTCCGTTCATGGTGTGGAAGGAAAGTCTGGATAACAGAGGAATTGCGCGGCGTCAGCCCGCTCCTTAGGGTGCATGGGCGCGAGGGGCACTGATAATGGAATTAGAAGATAAATTCGCCATTGCCGAAGTAATTCAGGCCTGGGGCGTCTATCGCGACCAGGGTAAGTGGGACGAGTTGCGCGGCACCTTTACGCCCGATGGTCACATTTCCATTTCCTGGTTTCGCGGGCCGTTCGAGCAATTCGTCGAGCGTTGCCAGGCGAATTTCACCGCCGGCAACTCCTGGTCGCGCCATCATCTGTTCGGCCCGGCGATCAAGCTTGATAAGGATCGGGCGGTTGCGGAAACGCCGGTCATCATTCGCGTGCGGCAGGACTTCAAGGGGGTGGCGGTCGATCTGACCTCCTGCTCTCGCTTCCTCGATCGGCTAGAGCGTCATGCCGGCGGCTGGCTGATTGCCGAGCGCGCGGCAATCTATGAGCGCGACCGGCTCGATCCGGTCGAACCCTCGCCCGACTACGATAATTTGTTTCTGGCTGGCGGCGCCGCGCGCTTTCCGGAGCAGTACCGCTATATGGCGTTCCGCCTCGCGCATGCTCCGGGCCGTAAGCTTGCGCCCGTCATTTATCGAGACGGCGGTGCCGAGACCGTCGACCTTTACGCACGCTTTTCTGCGTGGCTTTCCGGCGGCGCCGCTTGACGCGACCACGGCTATCGGGCTAGCCGCGGGGCATTGGAGCCCGTTATGGCGGTCTATACCGATGTCGCAGCGGAGAATCTCGCCGGCTTGCTTGCCGGTTATGACATCGGCGAGCTGTTGTCCTACAAGGGCATTGCCGAGGGGGTCGAGAACTCGAATTTCCTCGTCCATACCGGCAGCGGCAATTATATCCTCACGCTCTACGAGCGGCGCGTCGCCGAGCGCGATTTGCCGTTTTTCCTCGGCCTGATGGAGCATTTGGCAAGCCGCGGCATCACCTGCCCGCAGCCGGTGAAGAACCGCGCCGGCAAGGTGCTCGGCAAGCTTGCGGGGAAGCCAGCCGCCATTGTCACCTTTCTCGACGGCGTGTGGATCCGCCGGCCGACCGCGGCGCATTGCGCGGCGCTCGGCGAAGCGCTGGCGCAGCTGCATCTGGCCGGCGCCGATTTTCCCATGCGTCGCGACAACGCGCTGTCCGTTGCCGGTTGGCGGGCCCTCCACGAGGGCTGCCGCGAACGGGCGCACAAGGTGGAGCGCAATATCGAATCGCTCGTTGCTGCCGAGCTCGACGTGCTGGAACGCGACTGGCCGCGCGGCCTGCCGCAAGGCGTGATCCACGCCGACCTGTTCCCAGACAATGTCTTTTTCCTCGGCGACAAGCTCTCGGGGCTGATCGACTTCTATTTCGCCTGCACCGATACGCTGATGTACGACGTCGCCATTTGCTTGAACGCCTGGTGCTTCGAGACCGATCATTCCTACAACGTCACCAAGGGCCGCGCGCTTCTTGCCAATTACGCCAAGACCCGTCCGTTATCGGACGAGGAATGGGACAAGCTGCCGCTGTTGGCGCGTGGCGCCGCCTTGCGCTTTCTGCTCACCCGGCTGGTCGACTGGCTCGATGTGCCGCCCGGCGCGCTGGTGCGGCCAAAGGACCCGCGTGAATATGCGCGCAAGCTCCGCTTCCACCAGAAGGTCAAGAGCGTGCGCGATTACGGAGTGAGCGCGCCGTGACTGCCGAGTCGCCGCAAAAACTGTCGCACGTGGTCATTCACACCGACGGCGCCTGCTCCGGTAATCCGGGCCCGGGCGGCTGGGGCGCGATCCTGACTTTCGGCGATCGCGAAAAAGAGCTCAAAGGCGGCGAGGCCAACACCACCAACAATCGCATGGAATTGATGGCGGCAATCTCCGCGCTTGAAGCGCTCAAGCGGCCATGCCGCGTCGATCTGCACACCGACAGCCAATATCTGCGCAACGGCATCATGAGTTACATCGCCAAGTGGAAGCAGAACGGCTGGCGCACCGCCGACAAGAAGCCGGTCAAGAATATCGATCTATGGAAACGCCTCGATGCCGCGCTCGGCGAGCACCAGATTCGCTGGCACTGGGTGAAGGGCCATTCCGGTCATGACATGAATGAACGCGCCGACGAACTCGCCCGCGACGCGATTGCCGAAATCCGGGCCCGGCGATCGTAGGGGCGGGTTTCAAACCCGCCCCTACGGCGTTGCCTCAAAGCGACTTCATCAGATTGTCGGCGCCCGACATTTCGGCTTTGCCCGGGGCATCTTCGACATTGAGCGTCTTCACCACGCCATCCTCGACGACCATGGCGTAACGCTGCGAGCGAACGCCGAGGCCGCGCTCGGTCAAGTCCGCGGTCAGGCCCAAAGCCTTGGCCCAGTTGGCGCTGCCGTCGGCGAGAAATTCGATGGCGTCGCCGCCGGAAGCCTTTTTCCAGGCGTCCATGACGAACACGTCGTTGACGCCGGTCACCGCGATGGTGTCGATGCCCTTGCCCTTGATCGCGCCGGCGTTTTTCACGAAGCCGGGCAGGTGGTTTTTGTGGCATGTCGGCGTAAAGGCGCCGGGCACCGCGAACAGCACCACCTTCTTGCCCTTGAACAATTCGTCCGAAGTCTTTGGCTTCGGCCCATCGGCCGTCATCACCATAAAAGTCCCGCTGGGCACGCGGTCGCCAACTTTAATCGCCATGATCGTTTTCCTCTCACATTTTGCAATGAAAACTCGTCCGTCGCGGGATGTCGCCTAAGCGACGGTGCCATAAACTAGCGTCCCGCGCGAATTAGTCGAGATGGGCTTGCACCTCGATGGCATCCTCGGGGGACACCGCGGTGAAGGTGAGCGTGGCGTCCTGCGGCTTGGCATCAGGTGGCAACCCGTCGAGATCGAAGGTGAATTGCCGCGTTGCACCGCCGCCGCTTTTCGGTTCCGGCTGCGGCAGCGACCAATCGGGCGTCGGCCCTTCGACGAACAGGTCGACCGGCGCACCGGCCGGTGCCGCGACGTTGACTACGACACGGTCGTGCGGCTGGCCGGGCTCGCGATGCACCGCAAGGATGGCAAGGCTCTGGCTCGGGCCGGCGTTTGGACCGAGCGGGACGCGGCGCGGTACGTGAATCTCCGCCTTCGCGATGGCCTGGTCCTCCGCGCCGTTGCCGTTGAGCGCAAGCTGCAGCTTGGCCTCCGCCGGGATGCAGAGATTTCCGCAGATCGCATAGCCGAGCTTGAGATGCAGCAGCGACTGTTTCGCCGCATCCTTGGGCGCGACCTGCACCGGCAAGATAACGTGATCGACATAGCCGATC
>JBAQAB010000468.1:0-6259 GCA_049285535.1 Xanthobacteraceae bacterium | reverse complement strand
CGGCAATCTTCCGACGCTCCAACAGATCGATTTAAGCCGGCGAAGCCCGGCATGCTCGATAAGATTAAGACAGACCTCCACATCGGCGATAAGCCGAAGAAGGTCGTGGCGCTCGCGCCAACTCCTGAGCTGATCGACGTCTTATGGGGCTATTATCTGGCGACCGGCGGCTACGCGCCGATCGACAGCGTGATCAAGCTCTTGCCGCTCTCCAACGATCATGACAGCGTCGACAACCTGACCACCGGTAGCGCGGCGAAATTCACGCTGGCGAGCAACGCGGTGCGCGACACCGATCTGTTGGCGATGCTGCGGGCAGCGGAGAAAAAACAGCCCGATGACGTTAAGCCCGTGCTCAAGGACGTCATCGAAACCGCGGAAACGGTCGACACCGTGCATATGCGCCAGGAATCGCTGGCTGCGATCGAGGAGCTCAAGGAAAAAGGGCCTGATTCGAAGCGCGCGCTCTCGGGCTGGGGCCAAGTCGGGCAGGGCGCGCTGTCGATGGGCTGCGTCGTCGCCGCCGCCACCGGGCAAATCGAGCTGGGCATCCCCTGCGTGATCGGCGGCGCCGCTTATACGGCCGGCCTGCAATACGCGACGCATTAAAGCATGATCCCGAAAAGTGGACACCGGTTTTCGGAAAAGATCATGCTAAAAACCGAAAGCTAGAGCCGGTTCTACAACCGGCTCTAGCTGGTGCAGCTTTGAATTGAAGACGCGCCGCCGCGGTTGATTGCAAATGCGACGGCCGAGTGGTCTGTTGCGGACCGTCGGCGCTCTTTAGGCGGGCGGTCCAGCGCGTCGTCCAGACGCCACGATTCGAGAAAAGCAGCAAACAAGCGGCCTCTGGGAATTAAGGAGCTCGGCTCGTGCTCTCCCGACGACTTGCGGCTATTGTTGTTGCGCTCATCTTGTCCACGCCTTTTTCGATGGTGGCCGGCGCTGCGGCGGAAACCTATCCGGCCAAGCCGATCAAGCTCGTCGTCGGCTTCGGTCCTGGCGGACCGGCCGACCTGATGGCGCGGCTGGTCGCGGCCGGGATATCGCCGATCCTCGGGCAGACCGTTTTCGTCGATAACCGGCCCGGCGCCGGCGGCATGTTGGGTGCCGAGGCGGTGGCGGACGCCGAACCCGACGGCTACACGCTGTTGCTCGGCAACACCGCCAATCTCATCATCTCGCCGCTGCTCTACAAAGAGGTCCATTATGACCCGTCCAAGGCCTTTGCCCCGATCGCCAATCTCGGCATCACGCCGAACATCCTGATCGTCAGCAAGGCCGCGGGCTTGAACTCGGTGCAGGCGCTCATCGACTATGCGCGCAAAAATCCTGGCAAGCTCAATTACGCGTCCGCCGGGATCGGCACGCCGCTGCATTTGATCGGCGAGATGTTCAAGCAGCGGCTCGGCCTCGACATTGTGCACGTGCCCTACAAGAGCGGCGGCCAGGCGACCCAGGCGGTGATGACCGGCGAAACCCAGCTTTGCTTCGGCAGCGCCGAAACGGCGTTGCCGGCGGTGGAGAACGGCAGCGTTCTTGGCCTCGCCGTGACCAGCGACAAGCGTATTCCGCAAATGCCGAATTTGCCGACCATGATCGAAGCCGGCATGCCCGATTTCGTTTCGATCTCGTTCACCGGCATCGTCGCGCCGGCGCGGACGCCGCCCGACATCGTCAATAAGCTCAACGCGGCGATCGGGCAGGCGCTGGCCAGCGACAAGGTCCGCGCGGTGCTCAATCGCCTTGCGGTGCAAAGCCAGCCGCAATCGTCCGACGAGTTCGCCGGATTCCTCGATAAACAGCGCGCGCAGTGGAGCGCGGTGATCAAGCGCGCCAACATTCACCTCGGCGAATAGCGTCTCACGATTTGCTGAAAAAGCGATTCCGGTAAGACAGGTTGTCGACGCCCTGCTGCAGGAACCACTGCACCACTTCGCGATGGGTGGGGAACCAGACGTCGCTGAAGCCGCTGAAATAACGCAGCAGCTTCTGGAATTGCGCAACGATCAGCGGGCGGCCGCCGAAATGCGCGTGGATGGCGACATTGATCAGGCCGCCGGGCTCGTGATTGTGCAGATAATCGAACGTATCGATATAGACGTCGAGATAATCGCGAGGGCTGGCGCGCAGCACTCTGTTGTCGACGAAGTCGGACCACGGCAGCGCGACGATGGGGCCGGCGGCGGTATTCTCCTTGCGCGGCAGGCTGATGTCGAGCGCGTCGGCGTACCATTTGATTCCCGCCTCGACCAACAGCGCGAAAGTGTGCTCGTCCCAGCCGTAGATCGGGGTGGCCCAGCCTTCCGGCGTCTGGCCCGACGCCGCGGTGAGGAGGTCGAGTGTTTTCCGAATCAAGGCTTTCTGCTGCTCGGGCGGCAGTTCGAGAAACGCCTGGTCCTGCACGTAGCCGTGACCCTCCACCAGATGGCCGGATTTCGTCAGCTGCTTGAACACGTCGGGATAAAGCTCCGCCGAGCGGCCGCTGCAGAAGAACGAGGCGTGCATCTGCGATCGATCGAGAACGCGAATGAGGCGCCAGATACCTTCCTTGCCGCCGTATTCGCCCCATTGAATGCCGCCGCGGTCGATCAATCCCGGCTTGAGCGGGGTCGTACGCGCGAAATAGCTCGGCGATTTCTTGTCGGACCAGGTCTCGAACAAGACGCTGACGATCACGGCAGTGCGGCGGCCGCCCGGCCAACTTGATGTGGTTGTCTCCATAATTCACTCAATCCCTGCCAGTAAACCGCCTCGCTGCGGAGGTTGCGCCCGTTCTCTACAGGGCAGAGGGCTGTCGTCAAAGAGCGATTTCGGCATCGCGTATATGCATCCGGCAGGCTTGCCGGGCGCACGTGATGCGCATGGCCACCGCATTACGACGCTAGCGTCCGCAATTGCTTTTCAATTGCGGACAGCGCGTCGGTCGGCGCGACCCATTCGAATTGCGGGAGCTGATTGCGAAACCACGTCGCCTGCCGCTTGGTGTATTGGCGGGTCTCGAGCTTGGCGTGCTCGATCGCCGTCGCGAGCGTAACTTCGCCGGCCAGATGGCGAATGAGCCACGGCACGCCATGCGCCTTCATCGCCGGCAGGCTAGGATTGAGCTTGCGCGACGCCAGCGCGCGAACTTCATCCAGCGCGCCGGCTGCCATCATGGCCTCGAACCGGGCGTCGATGCGGCGCGCGAGCTCATCGCGATCCGGCATCAGGAAGACTTTTGCCGCCTCGCTAAGATCGATTGTCGCCGGCTTGTTCTCCTCGTGCCAGTCGAGGATCGAGCGGCCGGTCGCCAGCACCACTTCCAGCGCACGGGTGACGCGGGCGCGGTCGCTGGGCCGCAGCCGCGCCGCAGCCGCGGGGTCGCGCTCCGCGAGGTCTGCACGCAGCGCGGCGACACCCTCGGTGGCAAGCCGCGCGCGCACCTCGTCGCGTATCGCGGCGGGAATCGGCGGCACCGCGGCAAGCCCGCGGCTGAGCGCGTTGAAATATAGGCCGGTGCCGCCCACGATAATGGCAATGCGATTTTCGGGCTTGGCGGTCGCCAATTCCGCCGCCGCCTCGGTGCACCAGCGGCCAACCGAATAATTCTCCGCCGCATCGACATGACCGTAGAGCCGGTGCGGCGCGCGGCGCTCTTCATCCGGCCTCGGCCGCGCGGTGATAATGCGTAGGTCGCGATAAACCTGCATGGAATCGGCGTTGAGGATCGTGCCGCCGCGCTGTTCGGCGAGCGTCAGCGCCAAGGCCGACTTGCCGCTCGCCGTCGGGCCTGCAATGAGGATGATTCTCGGCACGTCAAACGTCCTTTCCGCCGCTCGGATCGCACGGCATGTTCTATGTGGCAACGCTGATTTCGGCTCCAGGCCGCCCCGCGGTGACCGACGCTCTGGCGCGGCAGGCCGCGCGCTATTTGCCGCATGGCCGGCCGGTCGATTGGCTTGAGCCGGGCGTGGCGGTCGATATCGCCTTCCTGGTCGATGGTGCCGAACCCGGCGAAGTGCCGGCGCTGCTCAAGGATATGTCCGGCGATCTGCGCGACATTTTTGACGGCGAACCGGTCGATGTCGTCATCCAGTCGCAGGACAATCGGCGCAAGAAACTTCTCGTCGCCGACATGGACTCAACCATGATCGGCCAGGAGTGCATCGATGAGCTCGCCGATTATGCCGGCCTCAAAAGCCAGGTTGCCGAGATCACCGCGCGCGCCATGCGCGGCGAAGTCGCTTTCGCGCCGGCGCTGCGCGAGCGCGTGGCGCTGCTCAAGGGACTGCCGGCCGCGATCGTCGATACGGTGCTGGCCGAGCGCATCCGTTTGACGCCGGGCGGCCCGACGCTCGTCGCCACGATGCGCGCCAATGGCGCTTACACCTGCGTGGTGTCCGGCGGCTTCACCGCCTTTACCGTCAAGCTCGCCGCCGCGATCGGGTTCGACGAGCAGCGCGCCAACACGTTGTTGACCGATGCGGATGGACGGTTGACCGGAGAAGTCGCGGAACCGGTTCTCGGCCGCGAGGCCAAGCTCGATACGTTGCGTGAACTGCGCGCGCGCTTCCGGCTCGATCCCGAAGCTACGCTTGCGGTCGGCGATGGCGCCAACGATCTGCCGATGATCGAGGCTGCCGGTCTCGGCGTCGCCTTCCGCGCCAAACCGGTGCTGCAGCAAGCTGCAGCCGCGCGCATCGACCACGGCGATCTCACGGCTCTCCTGTATGCGCAGGGCTATCGGCGCGAGGAGTTCGTGGAGCGCAAGGCGCCCCCGGATTAGGCTATTGCAGACTCAGCGCGACGAAACGCGTCTCGCCCTGGCCGTTCGAGACCAACAGCACCGCCATCTTCTTGCCCTGCGATTTGAGCTGGTCGACCCGCTTCTGCAGATCGGCCGGAGTATTGACGGCGCTGTATTGCACTTCGACGATGATATCGCCCGCAGCCAGACGCTTGTCGGGATCGGCCATCGCCACGCTTGGATCGACGCCGGTGACGAGGACGCCCTTGATGTCGTCCCGGATCTTGAACTTGTGACGCTGGTCGTCCGACAGGCTGGACAATTCGAGGCCGAGCGTCTTCTGCACCACGGATTTTTGTGCCGGTGGATTATCCTTGGTGGCGGCCTCGGCTACCTGGGTGTTGTCCTGCAGCCGGCCGACCGTCACTTTGTGGGTCTCTTCCTTGCCCTTGCGGATGATCACCACATCGACCGTCTTGCCGACCGGCGTGTCGGCGACAATGCGCGGCAGGTCATGCATTTCCTTGACATCGTGGCCGTCGAACGTGACGATGACGTCGCCGGGCTCGATGCCGGCGGGCTTGGCCGGGCCCTTATCGTCGATGCCGGCGACCAGCGCGCCACGCGCCGGGCTGATGTTCAGGCTCTCGCCGATGTCGTCGGTGACCTGTTGGATGCGCACGCCGAGCCAGCCGCGCCGCACCTCGCCGTATTGGCGCAACTGATTGATGACGTCGATCGCGGTGTCGGATGGCACGGCGAAGCCGATGCCGATCGAGCCGCCGGACGGCGAGATGATCGCGGTATTGATGCCGATGACTTCGCCATCGAGATTGAACAGCGGGCCGCCGGAATTGCCGCGATTGATCGCGGCGTCGGTCTGGATGTAGTTGTCGTAAGGCCCGGAATTGATATCGCGATTGCGCGCCGAGACGATGCCGGCCGTGACCGTGCCGCCGAGGCTGAACGGATTGCCGATGGCGATCACCCATTCGCCGAGACGCAGCTTGCTTGAATCGCCGAACTTCACCGATTTGAGCGGCTTGTCGGCATGCACGCGCAGCAGCGCGAGGTCCGCCTTGGTGTCCTTGCCGACCAGGTCGGCCTTGAGCTTGGTGCCGTCGTTGAGGATCACGCTGATCTCGTCGGCGTCGGCGATGACGTGATTGTTGGTGACGACGAGCCCGGATGGATCGATGATGAAGCCGGAACCGAGCGAATTGATGCGGCGCGGCCCCTCGTCCGAATTGTCGCCGCCCTGGCCGTGGTGGTTCTTGAAGAATTGATCGAAGAACTTTTCCATCGGCGAGCCCGGCGGCAGGTCGGGCAGCTCTTCGGCGCGAGGGTCGACTTTTTGCGACGTCGAAATATTGACCACCGCATCGATGACCTGTTCGGCGACGTCGGCGATGCCGTCCGGACCGCGCGCCGAGGCCGGTTGCGCCGGCACAAGCGCGATCGCCGCCACAACCGCGGCGATCGCCGCACCGCGCTGAACCAATAGGGCAAGGCGGCGAGCCGGGAATAGGC
>JBAQAB010000467.1:0-1852 GCA_049285535.1 Xanthobacteraceae bacterium | reverse complement strand
GCCGCCGCCATCGCCGCCCCCGCAGTCGTGCGCGCGCAAAACGGCCCGCTGAAGGTCGGCGTGCTGCTGCCGCGGTCGGGCTTTGAGGCTGGCATCGGCCAGGATTGCCAGCGCGGCGTCGCTATTGCGCCTGCGATCCTGAAATCGATGGGTCTGCCGGACCTTGCGATCATGGATGGCGACACCGAATCGAGTGTCGAGACGGCGCGCGCGCGCGCCGCGAAAATGATCAGCGACGGCGCGCAGCTCCTCGTCGGAGCCTTCGACTCCGGCCAATCGCTGGCGATCGCGCAGGTTGCGGAGCAGAACGGCATTCCGTTCGTCATTAATATTGCCGCCGCTCCGGAAATCACCGACCAAGGGTACAAATTCGTGTTCAGGAATTTTCCCACCGCGGGAATGATCCTGAGCGACGCTTTTACCGATCAGAAGGAGATATTCGGCCTGGTCGGACAGACGCCGAAGACGGTCGTATTCATGCACGTCAACGACACTTTCGGCACGGCGATGTCCAAAGGCATCAACTTCCTGATGCCGAAATTCAACATGCCCTACACCATTGCTCAGGAGATCGCCTACGATCCGGCGGCGCACGATCTTTCCGTCGAAGTGGCGAAGGCGAAAGCGAGCAATCCCGACGCTCTCCTCCTCGTCAGCCGGCTCAACGATGCCATGCTGATCACGCGGGAACTGGTCAAGCAGCGCTGGACGCCGCAGGCGATCCTGAGCATGGGGCCGGGCTGGTACGAAGATCAGTATTTCAAGACCATGGGCAAGCTGTCCGATGGTCCGCTGAGCTTCGTTCCCTGGTACGATCCAAATAAGAAGCTGGCGCAGCAGCTCGAAGCGGAATTGGCCAAGGCCTATCCCGGCGTCAATATGAACACCAATCACGTCTACACCTTCGAGGCGCTCCTGGTCGCCGCTGACGCCTATAAGCGCGCCGGCTCGACCGATCCGAAGGCGCTGGCCGAAGCGATCCGCACCACCAACATCACCGACAATGTCAGCATCGGCGCCGGCATCCAGTTCAATGCCAAAGGCCAGAACGACAAGGTCAAAGACGGCGCGATCCAGAACCGCGGCGGCAAGCCCTTGGTGGTGGCGCCGCAAGCCGCCGCCAACGCCAAGCCGGAATGGCCGCTCAAGCCGTATCAGGACCGCGGCTGAGTCCCGTTCGGTGCCGTTCGAGGTCTATCTTAATGTTGCCGTCGGCGGAGTTCTGACCGGCCTGGTCTATGGCCTGATGGCGCTCGGGCTGTCGGTCATTTTCGGCGTGGTGCGCGTCGTCAATTTCGCCCACGGCGAGATGATGTCGATCGCTATGTTTCTCGCGGTCGTGCTGTTTTCCGCCTATCACCTCGATCCGCTGATCATGATGGTGCCGATCGCCGCGGTGCTGTTCGTGTTCGGCTACGCGCTGCAATCGGGACTGATCAATCCCTTCATCACCCGGCCGGAGCACAGCCAGTTTCTGCTGCTGGTGGCGCTGGCGATCATCATCGTCAACGTGCTGCTGATCATCTTCGGTCCGGACGCCCGCACCGTGCAGACGGCCTATGCCTTCGACAGCTTCCAGCTCGGTCCGCTGCTGGTCGACGCCACCAAAGTCTATGCCGGCGCCGCGGCGATCGTGTTCGCGGCGCTCCTGTTCGCGTTCTTTCGTTTCACGCTGATCGGCACGGCGATCCGCGCCTGCGCCGACAATTACACCGGCGCGCTGGAGGTCGGGCACAACGTCAACCGGCTCTATGCGCTCACTTTCGGCATCGGCGCCGCCTGCGTCGGCGCCGCCGGCGCCATCATGACGCTGATCGTCGACGTTACGCCGATGATCGGACCGACCTACACG
>JBAQAB010000466.1:0-17175 GCA_049285535.1 Xanthobacteraceae bacterium | reverse complement strand
GACCACCGCCGAGCGGCTCAAGACGCTGCGCTCGTTGCCCAAGGGTTTTGAGCGCTCACGCTGGGGCGAGGCTATCGTCGCCGCGGTCGGCCGCGGCCTGGCGCGCGATCCGAAGACTTTGCCGCTGCAGGCGCGGGTGCAACCAGCGACCAACGGCGCCGCCATCGTGGAATTGCTCAAAGTGCTGCTGCGCATGATTTCCGAGCAGCATCACGTCGCCGCCAAGGTGATCGCCACCGTCGACGATCTCGATCGCATCGCGGCAAGCGACAATGCCGACGTGCCGGCGCTGTCCGGCTGGCGGCGCGAGCTGTTCGGCGACAAGGCGCTGGCGCTCAAGCGCGGCAAGCTCGCGCTCGCCATCGAGAAGGGCCGCGTCGCGACTGTCGAGCGAGACTGAATTCCTCCCCGACCACCAAGACAAGAATCAGAGCGGTTCCCGCAACCGCGAAAACGTATTCGCCTTAGTTCAGTCTCACTTGCCGCTGTACTTGCGCACGGGGCGTCGGCGATTTGCAATCAAGACCGGCGCAGTCACCGAAGCAACACGCTGACGCCGGAGCGCCGATATGCGAGCTACAAAATCCATTCTTCTTGCGAGCACGATCCTGTCCGCCGTGGGTGCGTACAATCTGAGCGCCTCGGCGGCGCCGTTGCAGGGTGAGATGCTCGCTCAAGCCGCTCCAGCCGGCCCAGAACAGAAGAAAGCAGCGCCCGCACATCCTGCCGCTCCGGCTCCGCCAAAACCCGCGCCAGCGCCGCCGCATCCACCGGCGCCCCCACATCCGGCGCCGCCGCCTCCCCGTCCGGCGCCGCCGCATCCGGTGGCTCCGCATCCGGCACCTCCGCCGCCTGCGCATCCGGTGCCGCCGCCGCCACATCCGGTGCCGCCGCATGCAATGCCGCCGGCACACCCGTCACTGCAGCCGCAGATTCAGGCTCCCCGTGTGAACCCGCCGACCCCCCCCGGAGCATCGGATGGAGGAACGCGCGCCGGGAACGCCGCTGCTGCACGAAGCGCCGCCGAACGGGACCAAACCACTGGAAAACGTGCGCCCGGGGGCCAACACTCCGGCGCAGCCGCTGCCTCAGGCCACCGGTCCGCATGAAGGCCCTGGCCAGGGTGGGGCGCAAAATGCACATCCCGGCCCAGCAGGAGGGATGCAGCCCAGCATGGGCATCCAGCGCGCGGCCCCGAGCGCCAACCCGGGCGCGGTCGCGCCACCGACTCAAACAATCAACAAATCCCAGTTCCTCGCGCCGAAAGGCCAGGCGCCCACCGCCACCATCGAGGCGCTGCACCAGGAACGCCACGAAGTGCGCCAAGGAAACCAGGTGTTCATTCAAGAGCCCGACCGCACGATCGTGGAAGAAAACAACCGGATGATCATCCGCCACAACGAGGTCGACCGTTTCGCGGTCGGCGCGCGCGAGGTGCATGTCGAGCGGCGCGGCAACCAGACCGACACCGTCGTGATGCGGCCTGACGGCGTGCAGATCATCGACATCGACGATGACCAGGGCCATCTGCTGCGGCGCGTGCGTCGGGACCGCGACGGCCGCGAGATCGTGATCATCGACAACGGCTTCGCCGGCCCGCAAGCCCAGATGTTCGTCGACGTGCCGCCGCCGGTGATCAGAATTCCGCGCGACCGCTATATCGTCGATGCCGATAGCGCCGACGAAGCCGGCATCTACGGTGTCTTCATCGCGCCGCCGGTCGACCCCATCGCCCAGCCCTACACCCTCGACGAAGTGCGCTACAGCGAGTCGCTCCGGGACTACATGCCGTACGTCAACCTCGACATCGAGTTCGACACCGGGTCATGGCAGCTCACGCCCGATCAGGTCGACCGGCTGTCGCTCATCGCCCAGGCGCTTAACCGTGCGATCGCGCGCAATCCGCGGGAGGTTTACCTGATCGAAGGGCACACCGACGCGGTGGGCAACGATGTCGACAATCTCTCGCTGTCGGACCGCCGCGCCGAGGCAGTGGCCGTTGCTCTGACCGAGCAATTCCAGGTCCCTGCCGAGAATCTGGTGACCCAAGGTTACGGCAAGCAGGGGCTCGTGATTCAAACGGACGCCCCCGAGCGGGCCAACCGGCGCGTCGCAATCCGGCGCATTACACCGCTGATCGATCCGCAGGCGGCGAATTCGCCTTGATCGCGGTGCGTACTTGACTGCGGCGTGATCGAGCATTCCCGATCACGCCGCCGCAGTGACTTTGAATCGGAGCGTTCGCTCGCCGGCGGCACGGTCACCTCGCGCCAGTGCGACATCGCTCCGCTCGGTCCCACCGGACAATTCATGTAGCGTTATTCGTAAAGCGCCCGAAGCGCGCAATTCGAGACTATGCTACGAACCTGCCGCGAAAAGCGCCGCTATCGCGCGGCGGCCGAGGGGGAAACATGACACTATGCATTGATCGCAGGACCGTCTCGTTGCTCGGTCTTGGCGCGGTCTTGTCACCGCTGCGCGCCTTGGCGGCGGATGCTTACCCGTCGCGTCCCATTCACCTCATGGTCGGCTTCACGCCGGGATCGTCCTCCGACATCACCGGGCGCGTGTTTGCCAACGGCGCCTCGCAAATCCTCGGCCAGAACGTCGTGGTCGAGAACAAACCCGGCGCCGGCGGCGGCATCGCCGCGGGGCTGGGTGCGCGTGCCGTCAATGACGGCTACACGCTCTATCTCCCGGCGCTGTCGACGCTAACCTACAAGGTCACGCATCCCGAGGCGTCGTTCGACATGGTCACGGATTTTGCGCCGATCGCGCTACTGGCCAGTGGCGCTATGGTCATGGTGGTCGATCCGAAGATCGGCGTGAACAGCGTCGCCGAATTCACCGCGCTCGCCAAATCGAAGCCCGGGCAGATCCTGTTCGGCTCGGTCGGGCCCGGCAGCCTGCCGGATCTCTGCGGCGAGCTTTATGCGCAGCGCGCCGGCGTGAAACTGGTGCAAGTGCCCTATCCCGGCAGTCCGCAGGTCATCATCGATCTCATCGCCGGCCGCGTGGCGATGAATTTCGCCATCGCCTCCTCCGTGCTTGGCCAGATAGCCTCCGGGCAGGTCAAACCCCTTGCCATTGCCGCTGACAAGCGCTCGGACCTCCTTCCCGACGTGCCCACCATGGCCGAAGCCGGCATCCCCGATTTCGACACGCCGCTGTGGTTCGGCCTGCTCGCGCCCAAGGGCACGCCACAGCCGGCGATCGACAAGCTCGCCGACGCGGCACGCAAGGCGATGCACGCGCCGGCCGCCGTGGACGCACTGCACAAACAGGGTTTCGTGCCCGACGATATGGGACCGGATCAGTTCGGCGCTTTCATCAAGAGCGAAATCGCGCGCTGGTCGCAGGTCGCGCAGGCAGCCGGGCTGGTGAAGGCGTAATCTTTTTCACGCTGCCGCCGTCACCTTGAACCGCGGCGCCAGCACGGTTGAACGTAACGTGGCGGCGAGCGCTATCATCTCGTCGCGCGACAGCGGCGCGTAAGGCGGATAAGGCTCGCCGGCGGGAATGCCGATCAGATTCAGCGCCGCCTTCATGACCGGCGCCAGCCCGCGGTGCATCCACTTCGATGGGAACAGCGCGAACTGAAGCTGGATGTCGGCGGCACGCTCATAGTCCTTGGCGAGGAATGCATCGATGACGTGGCGCGCGATTTCGCAGCCCGGCGGCGGCATCGTCGCGCCCGAGCCACCAAGCTGCAGCGTCGCCAGCAGCATCTGCATGGTGGTGAAGTAGCGCGCATGCCCGGCGCGATCGATCTCGACGATCAGCCGCGACACGCGGGCGAGATCGCGCGACGACTCCTTGATCAGTTGCACGTTCGGCAGTTTCGCCAGCGCTATCGTGTCCGGGATGGAGACGTCGGCGCCCGGCCCGGGATTGAGATAGAGCGTGATCGGAAGTTTTGTCTCGCGGCCGATCGCCTCGAAATAGGCAATCAGATCGGCTTGCGTCGGCGGCCCGGCAAACGGCCGCAACGGCGCCAACAGTTGCACCGCCGCCGCGCCGAGCCGTTCGGCCTCGTGCGCCAGCTCGATCGCGGTCTTGAAGGAAGGATGCGAGATGCCGACCATGACCGGCACGCGGCCGTCAACGCATGCGATTGTCCCGCGGATCAGCCCCTTGCGCTCTTCGAAGCTCAGATAAGTGTATTCCTGCGTCTCGACGCCGGCGGCCACCACCATGGTGGCACGGCAATCGTCGACGATGTAGTCGATCTGGCGCTTGAGCGCGGCCTCGTCGACCGTCAGGGCGGCCGTAAACGGCGTGAGCGGCGCGACGATCAGGCCCGGTTCTTTTTCTGACATTTCCATACGGCATCATTTTATTGAGAAAAATCGCGAACAACGAGGTTTGGAATATAATGGCATGGAAGATTTGCATCAACGTGACCAGCAGCGACTTCAACGCGGTCGCCGGGCCAAACAGTCATCCCTTTCGGGACGATGTAGAGGAAACGCGAACCTTCAACGCTCCCGTCCAGATGCACCAGGGTCCGAACATTCGATATGTAGTCCGGATTGATGGCCATGCGCTTCATGAATTGAGTATTTTGCATCGTCCGCAACGCTTGATCTGGGGTCAGAAAACCGACGACCCGTCCCGTACCCGATAAACCAGCGAATGTTCCGGGATTCGCGCATGCTGCCTGATTTTCCACAGATTTGCCGGCCGGTGCGTGTATGAGAGACAATGCCAGAAAGGCTGCCGAGAACCCAATCGCTGCCAAGAAGAGGTTGCGCCAACCGGGAGCGTCGCGCCACAGCCGGAACTCCGTGTCCGCCGCCGGCGAAGCTAGCGGCTGCAGCTCTTGACCGGGTAACGAAGCCCGATCGGGCATCGCGAACTCCTTCTTTTCGCCCGCGTTGCTGTCTGCAAATGCACTCGGCAAAGTCGGATTATTTCGGTGCCAAGCGCGTGATCAGGTTGGGCATGTAATGACACGGCAGGCTCGGATCGAGGTGCCCACCCGCAACGTCAACATGGTCGCCAATCCGAACGGTCATGTCTTTGGGTACCAAATAGACGAAACGCGAGCCTTCGATACTTCCATTAAGATGCACGAGGCTTCGGACATTCGCGACATAATCCGGATTAATCGCGAGGTGCGACGTAAATTGCGTGCTTTGCATGAGCCTTAGCGCCTGATCCGTGCTTAGGAAGCCAACGACTTCGCCGCTGCCAGACGCGCCAGAAAACGACGTCGCGTTCACTTGGCACGCACCCATGTCTTGAGTTGCCTGGCCTTCGACTTCAGGCGCCGTGGCTACCAACGGCAATGCCAGCAAGCCGGCAGTCAGCGCGATCGCTGACAGCACCAGATTGCGCCACGCCGGAGCATCCCGCCAAAGATGAAAATCCACATCGGGCAGCGCTTGCGCTGACGGCTGCAACGTTGGCTCGGGTTCCGGCATCCAATCGGTCATCGCGATATCCCCGGTCTCTCTACCACCGAAACGACCTCGCCAGGCCGACAGGACGCGGCGGCTTTATTGGATGATCTCGGTCGACCCTGCCATTCCGCTCGGCCAGAGCCACGCGCTGGGCACCCTTTCGTTTCGCGTCGATCAGCGAATCGGCGATGACTTCCTCGATGGCGCGAACAAGATCCCGCGCCGACGCGGTGCGACCCATTTTTCGCTGACGGTTGACCAGATCGAGCAGGATTTGCGGATTGATGCCACCGACGCCGACTTGCAGCCCGTAACCCTGGATCATGCTTTCGATCTCGAGCGCGGCAACTCTGGCGATGTCGAGCCCGCCCAGCGGTTCGAGCACGAAAATGCGATCGATGCGGCTGAGCACTTCCGGCGCGAAGCCGGCCGCTCGCAACGCATGATCTGCGCCGCGTCGCAGTTCATCGGGATCGTTGGCACAGCGCCGGCTCAGATCCGCGAGCGCATCGACGGCGGCGTTCGTCGTCAGGACGAATAGCGCCCGCGTCGTCGATATCTGCCGGCCGTCCGAAGCTCAGCTTGCCGTAGGACGTCGAGCCGACATAGCCCTTGGCCGCGCCGAACAGCGACGTCGAAGCCAAGTTAGAGGCGGAAAACTGCGTCATGTCGAAGTGCAAAAGCTTTCGCTCAATGGCCTGGGCCAGCACTTTGCCCAGATAGGTTTTGCCAGAGCCGGTGGACCGGCAAACAGAAACACGCCGACCGGTTTTCCCCGCTGCTCAAGCGCGAGTCGCCTTCGAATCTGCGCGGCAAGTTCGTAACAGACGCGGTCCTGGCCGACCACCCTGCTTTTGAGCGCATCGGCCAAGGTCTCTGCGTCGATGTAGACACTATCGACCTCCTTATCGAGGCGCCGCTCAAGCTCCTGACGGTTGGTGAGGCGATCAAGGATGTCCATGAGCATTTTCCGTTTTGTCAGCCACGCCGGCAGACAGTTGATATGCCGCAAGTACGCCAAGACGACGAACGTCCACGCAAAGGCGCCGGCAATCGCGAGCATCCAATAGATCGCCGTTAAATTTCGCGCCACCCAAGCTCCTAAACCTGGGAACGAGAATACGTGGCCAACTTGCAAAAGGATCTGCAAAACTGCGGCCACGGCCATGATCAAGAGAATCAAGGGTAGATAGCGGCTTACCCTTTCGAGCAAAGTATTCATCCGGGCTCATTATAGCGTGGGTTGTTGCGGCCGAGGCAGACGGCCGGTCAACGCTCAAAAATAAACAAAAATTCAGAGCAGTGTCCAGGGTGTTGACATTGCCACAGTTACGACGCGGTAACTTTTGGCTCGGTTCCACCGTCGGCTACGTACTTTTTGAGAATTTAATCGGCCCAATAATTTTTGTGTTTCCGCAATCGAGCGCCCGCACGACAGTCCGCTAAACGAGCTCGCATTTACGCTTTGGCTAACCCTGGATCAGGCCCACCCTTCTCACCCCATCAGCAACACCGGCTCGCGGCCGATGAGCCGGGCAAGCGAGCGCAGGCGGTTCATCACGCGGTCACCGGCGAGCGCCGCATAGTCGCCGGGCAAGCGCAGCGCTAGGCGGTGCCGCTCGATCGCCAGCGGTGTTTTCGGCAGCACGGCCGGCATCGCCGCGGAAACGACATAAGCCAGCCGAAGCGCCGCGCCGAGCACGCGGGCGCGGTCGAGAAGCCGCGTCGAGACGAGCTCACGCAGCCGTGGCGAGAGTTCGTCGTCCATGACGAGCCCGACATGGCGGAAGAACACGGAGAGCGCCAGATAGGCGCGGCCCTGATGGTCGATGCCGGAAAAGCCGCCATGGGCGATGATGTTGAGCGATTGCTCGCCGCGATAATCGGGATGGGCGCGCCAGCCGATATCGGCGAGCAAACACGCGGCGTGGCGCAGCCGGCGTTCCTCGGCGGTTTCCTCGAGGCCGGAGGTGGCGAAGAAACGGTCGGTCCAGCCGATCAATTCCTCGCCGTGCTGCGGCGAGCGCGAGCGCAACTGGTTGAGATGGCGCGCCGCCTCGATCAGCGCGTCCTTCTCCTTGTCTTTTTTGTTGAGCAGCGAATAGAGCAAGCCTTCGCGCACGCCGAGCGCCGAGAACACCACCTGCCGCGGCTTGCCGATGCGCAGGATGTATTCGAGCACGAGCGCGGCATAGGGCAACAGCGGCCGCCGCGCATTGTTCACCACCTCGATGTTCGACAGCGTGTCGACGTCGACCCGGTGCACGAGTTTGGCGAATTCGAGCGTTTCGTCGGCGGGAATGGCGTAGCCGTGCATCACGTGCAGCGGATAGCCGGTCTGCCACATGTGCAGCCGCGCCACCGAGCGCCAGGTGCCGCCGACGGCATAGAAGTTGCGATCCTCGCAAGCCTTCAGCACCGGCAGGCCGTTGAGCGATTTCTTGACGAATTTTTCCGCCTTCTTGACCGACTTCCCGGAAATATCCGCAAGCGCCAATCCGCCGAGTGGGCGGGTCACGCCGTGCCGCGCGCGCGTGCCGCGGACATCGACGAGCTCAAGCGAGCCGCCGCCGAGATCGCCGACGACGCCGTCGGCGCGATGCACGCCGGAAATAACGCCGAGCGCGGTGAGCTCGGCCTCCTGGCCGCCGGAGAGTACGTCGATCTCGGCGCCGATGGTGCGTTGCGCGAGCTTGATGAAAGCCGGGCCGTTTTTGGCGTCGCGGCAGGCGGCGGTGGCAATGGCGAGAGTCTTCGTCACACCCATGGTGTCGCACAGCGCCCGAAACCGCTTGAGGGTGGCGAGCGCATGCTGGACCGCGTCGGCGGCCAAGAGCCGCGTCGACTGCACCTCGCGGCCCAGCCCGCAGAGCGCCTTTTCATTGAATATCTCGGTCGGGCTGCGGGTCAGCCCCTCATAGGCGACCAGGCGCACCGAGTTCGAGCCGATGTCGACAACCGCGATCGGCGGGCCGTGGTCGAGACGGCCCTGGGCGTCGGTTCCGTTGCGGCTCATCGATCGCTTCGGCGCAATACCATGCCGACCATATAAGGCGTCATCCGCCCGCTGGCCGCGGATAAAGACTGAATGAAAAAGCGCCACCGTGGGCCCGGCAGAGGATGGCCGGCGCAGATTAAGCGATTCGCGGGAACTTCACATGCGTTCCGGGCGATGGCGCAGGCGCGGGATCGAATCCTTGGGCGACTTGCCGCGGCCCGACAGGCTGGGATTGGTCATGAAATACGTCGTCGAGTTGAACACTTCCTCGCCCGGCGCCGGCGCGATGCGCGACGAGGAGCCGTCGGCGAGGAGCTGCCAGCTCTGCTCGTTGTCTTTCAGATTGGCCACCATGATCTGATCGAGCACCTGCTCGTGCACGGTCGGATTTAGGATCGGGCACAGCGCCTCGACGCGGCGATCGAGATTGCGCGGCATCATGTCAGCCGACGAAATATAGACGGCAGCCTTCGCGTGCGGCAGGCCATGTCCGGCACCGAAACAATAAATGCGGCCGTGTTCGAGGAAGCGGCCGACGATGGATTTGACCCGGATATTGTCGGACAGCCCGGGAACACCCGGCCGCAGGCAGCAGATGCCGCGCACCACGAGATCGATCGACACACCGGCGCTCGAGGCGCGGTAAAGCGCATCGATGATGTCGGGATCGACCAGCGCATTCATCTTCATCCAGATCGCCGCCGGGCGGCCGGCCTGCGCATGCGCGATCTCTTCCTCGATGTGGTCGTGAATGCACTTTCGCAAAGACAACGGCGAAATCGCCATGCGGTCCAGCTCGGCGGGCTCGGCGTAGCCGGTGATGAAGTTAAATATCCGCGCCACATCGCGCGCGATAATCGGGTCGCAGGTGAAGAATGATAGGTCGGTATAGATGCGCGCGGTCACCGGGTGGTAATTGCCGGTGCCGACGTGGACATAGGAGGCGAGCGACGAGCCCTCGCGGCGGACCACCAGCGACAGCTTGGCATGGGTCTTGAGCTCGATGAAGCCGAACACGACCTGCACGCCGGCACGCTCGAGGTCGCGTGCCCAGCGAATATTGGCCTCTTCGTCGAAGCGCGCCTTCAGCTCGACCAGCGCGGTGACGGATTTGCCGGCTTCGGCGGCTTCGGCCAGCGCTTTGACGATCGGGGAATCGGCGGAGGTGCGGTAGAGCGTCTGCCTGATGGCGACGACGTCGGGATCGCGCGCCGCCTGCAGCAGGAAATTCACCACCACGTCGAAGGATTCGAAAGGATGGTGGACGACGAAATCCTTCTGCCGGATCGCTGCAAAGCAGTCGCCGCCGTGATCGCGCACGCGTTCGGGATAGCGCGGCGCATAAGGCACGAATTCGAGATCCGGCCGATGCAGGTTGGCGACCTGGCCCATCTCGTTGAGCGCGAGCACACCGTCGACGCTGAACACGCTGTCGTCGGTGGCGCCGAGCGCCCGTTGCACGAAGCGCCGCAGCTCCACGGGCATGGTCGATTCGATATCGAGGCGGATCACGATGCCGCGGCGGCGGCGCTTGAGCGCGGTCTCGAACATCCGCACCAGATCTTCTGCTTCTTCCAAGATCTCGACTTCGGAGTCGCGGGTGACGCGGAACGCGCCCAGGCCTTTGACCGCATAACCGGGAAACAACTTGCCGATGAAAAGGCTGGTCACACCTTCAATGCTGATCAAACGCACTTCGTCGCTGTCGCCCGTCGGCGGCAGGCGCACAAAGCGTTCGAGCCGGTTGGGCAGACGGATCAGCGCGTTCATTGCCCTGCCGTCCTTGGCGCGGGCCAGCTGCAAGGCGATGGTAAAGCCGAGATTGGGAATGAACGGAAACGGGTGCGCCGGATCGATCGCGAGCGGCGTCAACAGCGGAAATACGTGGGCCAGAAAGTAGTCTTCGAGCCAAGTCTTTTCCGGCCTGGTGACGTCTTGACCGTCGACCAGAACGATTCCGGCATCGCGGAGCAAGGTGCGTAGCTCGCGCCATTGCGCCTGCTGATCTTGCACGAGGACGGAGACGGCCTCGGCAATGCGCAGGAGCTGTTCCGCAGGCGTCAAGCCTTCGGGACTCATGGTGTTGATGCCCTCGCGCACCTGCGCGCCAAGGCCGGCGACACGCACCATGAAGAATTCGTCGAGGTTGTTGGCCGAGATCGAAAGGAATTTCAGCCGCTCGAGCAGCGGATTTTTCGGATTGGCCGACTCCTCAAGCACCCGCCGATTAAAATTCAGCCACGAAACTTCGCGGTTGATGAAACGGCTGGGGTTGGAAGCGAGATCGGAATCCGGCGGGTGGGCAACCGCCTCCGGCGACCGCAGAGGCTCTTCCAGCCGCCGCACGGTTCCAGATTCTCGTGCAACGGCAGTGGCTTGGCCGCGGTCGGCCATGGCAGTTTCATGCTCCTCGAGCGCTATGTTGGCCACCTTTGGTAACAATCCGATGAATGGAACTTATTGAGATAACGCGGCGCGGCGGCCTTCCGTCAAGCCCGGCGTCGGGCTCTTGGCCCGACGGTGGCAATGAAAGAGATCGAATTCGAGGCGCTTGGCCGCACAGGAGGCGGTAGCGCTACAGCTTGCCGCGAAACATTTCTGCCGCGAGCGCCCGGCTGGGCGGGCGGCCCTGACGCAAGGCCTCTTGGTCGAGCGCAATGACCGCGGCGCGGGCCGCGGCGAAAGAGCGCTCGATATGCGTCAAGATATAGCCGACAACGCTTTCGTCGAGTTGCAGCTGACGGTCGGCGGCAAGCTTGACGATAACGCCGCGCAGCGTGGCATCATCCGGCGCCTGCAGCACAATGACCGGCAAGGCGCGCAGCCGCGATACGACGTCCGGCAGCGCGACCGGCCAGAGCGACGGCGCGCTGCGCGCCGTGAACAACAGAAACACACCCTCCTCGCGGGCCAGATTGATCACGTGGAACAGCGCCCGTTCGTCCGTGATGGCGGCCGCATCCTCGACCACCAAAGCGCCGGTCGCGAGCGCGGCTGGAACGTCGATTTCGCCAAGCGCCCGACCGGAAACGACGCGCGCTCCCGCCGCCCCCGCCCAGATGGTCGCCAAATGCGTCTTGCCCGATCCCTCCGGTCCGACCAGCGCAAGGGCGCGCGCCGGCCAATCCGGCCAAGCATCGATCAGCGCCAGCGCGCTCTCGTTGGAAGTCCCCGATAGGAAATCCTCGCGCGCAAAGCTTTCGGCGTGATTGAGCGCGAGCGCAAGCTGCCGCGGGGGAAAGGACGTAGCGCTTACGATGGCCGGCTCCCGGTGTAGAGCGGACTGGCGAGATAACGCCGCAGCGCAAACCGGATCAGCACGCCGGCTACCGCCGCCAGCGGCACCGCCAGCAACAGCCCGACGAAGCCGAACAGATAGCTGAAAGCGAACAGCGCGAACATCAGCCAGACCGGATGCAAGCCGACGCTGTAGCCGACGAGTTTTGGCGACAGCACATTGCCTTCGAGGAACTGGCCAATCAGCACAACACCGACGACGATGACGATGCGGCTCCATTCCGGAAAGAACTGCGCAACGGCAACGCAGAGCGAGACGACGAGCGCGGTTAGCGAACCGACATAAGGAATGAAGCTGATCAGCCCGCAAACCACGCCGATGAGAAAGCCAAAATTCAAGCCCGCCAGAGTCAACCCGACCGCATAATATGAGCCTAGGATCAGGCAAACCCCGGATTGGCCGTGGACGTAGGCCGATACTGACGCGTCGATCTCGTGCGCGAGGCCGCGCACCGTTTCGCGCTGCTGCAGCGGAATCAATTGATCGACACTGGTTACGATCCGGTCCCAGTCGCAACCCAGATAAAATGCGACAACGGGCGTAATGATCAAAAGCGAAAAGATCGAAATCAGCGCCTTGCCTTTCGACCACAGCGAAGCGAGAACGCCGGTCACGTATCCCATCGCTTGATTCATGATGTCGCCGGCGGATCCACTGGCGAGATTGTCGCCGACGACGCGTTTGAGCCACGGATAGTTCGGGTCGCTCACCAGCGCCTGCAAACGCTGCGCGTAAGCCGGCGAATTGTCGATGAAGGAAGACAGCTGCCGCATCAGCGGCGGCGTAATCAAGAGAAGCAGCAGCACGAAGGCGAGCGCGAAGCCGGCCAGGATGATGAACGAAGCAAGCGTCCGGCTCATGCCGCGCTTGGTCAGCCTTCTGTTGAGGGGATCGAGCAGGTAGGCGATCGCCATGCCGAGAACGAACGGCAGCAAAATGGGGCTCAACAGCCACAGCAGGCCGACGAAAACGGCGAGCGCGGCGCTCCAGAACACGATGTTGCGCTCGATCTGCATTGCGCTCCCTTCAAGCGGGTACTCGAAGCAATCAGTGACCGGCGCCGAACGAGTTCATGTGGCGGATCCACTCCGCGAGATAGAAGGCGATCGAAAGCAAGGTCAAGACCGCGACCAGCGCCATGGTAGCGTTCGTCGCGATTACGGCGTCGAAATCGAAGGCATGTTCGCCCATGACCAGGGCGGCAAGCAGGATTTGCGCCACCGTGTTGAATTTAGAGACCAAAAGCGGCCGTATCGGCATCGGCCGGCCCACCATCCAGGCGAGCAAGAAAGCGCTGATGATCATGATATCGCGCGACACGACGAGAATGACGAGGAAGATCGGCAACGCCCCGGCGATGCCGAGCGAAACGTAGATCGACACGATGAGCGCCTTGTCGGCCAGCGGATCGAGGTATTTGCCGAGTTCGCTCGCCATGTGGAAGTTTTTGGCGAGGAAGCCGTCGACGGCATCGCTGATCCCGGCCGCCAGGAACAGCAGAAAGGCAATACGCATCTCTCCCGATGTGATCGCCCAGACGACGACCGGCACCAGTAGAATCCGTCCCAGCGTAATAAGATTTGGGATACTCAAACCGCGCCCCGGCGCACTGCAGTCAACAATGCAATATAGCGACGCGCCTGCGCTTGCACACCCGGCGATTCCGACGTAGGAGGCGCGGTCAGTGCCTTCCCCGGCCGGGAAGGCTCGTTTGTCCGAATTGGTGGCATTCGTGGATAAGGCGCGCTACGCGGCGGCTGGCGTCGATATCGATGCCGGCAACCGCATGGTGGAATTGATCAAGCCACTGGTGCGCGCCACCGCGCGTGCAGGGACCGGCGCCGAAATCGGCGGCTTCGGCGGCCTGTTCGATCTCAAGGCCGCCGGCTTTGACGATCCGATCCTGGTCGCCGCAACCGACGGCGTCGGCACCAAAGTCAAAATCGCCATCGAAACCTCCCGCCACGACACGATCGGCATCGACCTCGTTGCCATGTCCGTCAACGACCTTGTCGTGCAAGGCGCCGAGCCGTTGTTTTTCCTCGATTATTTCGCTTGTGGCAAGCTCGACCCGGAGGTCGGCGCGGCAGTGGTGAAAGGCGTCGCCGCGGCATGCCGCGAGGCAGGCTGTGCGCTGATCGGCGGCGAAACCGCGGAAATGCCGGGCGTCTACCAGGGTGACGATTATGACCTTGCCGGCTTTGCCGTCGGCGCCGTAGGCCGCAAGGATGTGTTGCCACGCGCCGACCTCGTGGCCGGCGATGTCGTCATCGGGCTCGCCTCGACTGGCGTGCATTCCAACGGCTATTCGCTGGTTCGCCGCGTCGCCGCCGAGGCCGGACTGAGCTGGGACAGTCCTGCGCCATTCGACCGCTCGCGCAGTCTGGGCGAATCGCTGCTGACGCCGACGCGACTTTATGTGCGATCCTGCCTCGCCGCCATCCGCACAACCAAAGCGGTCAAGGCCCTCGCCCACATCACCGGCGGCGGCTTTACCGAAAATATCCCGCGCGTGCTGCCGCCGGGGCTCGGCGTTGCGCTGGAGCTCGCTCGGGTTCCGGTGTTGCCGGTATTCAAGTGGCTTGCGCGAGCCGGAGGCATCGGCGAATCCGAAATGCTGCGCACGTTCAACTGCGGCATCGGCATGGTCGTCGTGCTGGATAGCGCCGGCGCCGATGCTGCGACCGAATGTTTCGCCAAGAACGGCGAAACGGTGGTTCGGCTCGGTGAAATCGTCGCCCGCGCGGGCAACGCCGTCGATTTTCGCGGACATCTCGATCTCTCGCGGTGAGCTGGATGGCCAAAAAGCGCGTCGCCGTGCTCATCTCCGGCCGTGGCTCGAACATGATGGCGCTGGTCGAGGCGGCCAAGGCGCAAGACTATCCGGCGGAAATCGTACTTGTCGTGTCGAATCGGCCCAACGCAATGGGGCTGACCTATGCCCGCGAGTCGGGAATTACGACCGCGCTGATCGATCACCTGCCGTTCGCCAACGATCGCGAAGCCTTCGAACGCGCGGTCGATGCCGAGCTGACGGCACAATGCATCGACCTTGTGTGCCTTGCGGGATTCATGCGGCTTCTCACGCCCTGGTTCGTCACGCGCTGGAGCGGGCGTTTGCTGAACATCCACCCCGCGCTGTTGCCGGACTTCAAAGGTCTCCATACCCACCGCCGCGCGCTCTCGGCCGGCGTCAAGCGGCATGGCGCCACCGTGCACTTCGTCGTTCCGGAAACCGATTCGGGGCCGATCATCGTCCAGGAGTCAGTCCCCGTGCTCGAAGGCGACAGCGAAGAGACGCTCGCCGCGCGCGTGCTCGAAATCGAGCACCGTATTTATCCGCAGGCACTGCGCCTCGTCGCCGAGGGCCGCACCAGCTTCGATCATCCGGACGGCGCCGGGAAGAACACGCGCTAGCCTGGGCCCGCGCCGGCAACGAAAAACCCCCGGCTGCAAACCGGGGGCTACAAGACCGGGTGTTCCCGGCGCTGGCTCACGCAACTTTTAGATTTTCCGCCGAGGTCCTGCCGCGGTTGGTCACAAGTTCAAACTCGACTTCCTGGCCTTCATTGAGCGAGCGCAAGCCGGCGCGCTCGACGGCCGAGATGTGGACGAACACATCCTTGTCACCGGTCGACGGCTTGATGAACCCGTAGCCCTTGGTCGGATTGAACCACTTGACGCTGCCCTTCTGCATCGTCTGTCTCCTAAATCATTCCAGATGTCCGCGAAGACGCCAGCGCAAACTCTCCACGCCAACCAACACACGCGGCGTGGAAAATTCTGCGACGAGCGCCACAAGCCAGATTTTGGGGGAAAGTCCGAAGCGTTTGTGTCGTCAGCATTTGTGTCGGCAAGACAGCACCAGCCGGATGGCCAAAATCCAATTGCGCGATCAACAAGCCCCAAAAATACGGCGCAACCATGGCTGCATAAATCTGAACCACGACGGACAAATTCTGACATTGCGAATATCGTAACGAGGATATGGACGCGAGCGGCGAAAGTGCGCCGCACCTCGCGTAAATTTCGGCAGACGCGAAAGAATTTCGAAGTTAGGCGCCGCTTGTTTGCCGTCCGCCCGCGCCTGCCCCGCCGTCGTGCCAACAGCGCCACAGCCCGCCCGCGGCAATTGCGAGCGCGGCTCCCGTGGCGGGCGCCGCGAATTCGATTTGCTGAGCGAGTTGTCCGCCGAAACTCGTGGCTAAATGCCGCGACAGCACCGCATCGGCGACAATGAGGCCACCGGCAATCCAGCCGAGCAGCGCCGTACCAGCCCAAATCAGGATTGGAAAACGGTTCAACAGCGCGAGAACCAGAGCCGCGCCGGCCACGATCAGCGGAATGGAGACGGCAAGGCCGATGGCGAGCAATAAAAGATTGCCCTGGGCGATCGCCGCAATGGCGACCATGTTGTCGATACTCATGACGATGTCGGCGATCGCGATGATCATCACCGCGCGCCACAAATGCGAAACCGCCCGGATTTCGTCGCTATCCGGATCCTCGGGCACCAGCAGCTTTGCGGCTATGAAAATCAGCGCAATGCCGCCGACGAGCTTGAGATAGGGCAGCAGCATCAGCCACGTCAGAACGCCGACGAGGACGATCCGGAGCACCACGGCGACACCCGCGCCGATCACCAGGCCCCAGCGTCGTTGCCGCGGCGGCAACTCGCGGCACGCCATGGCGATCACCACGGCATTGTCGCCGGACAAGAGGAAATTAACGAAAATGATCCGCGCTATGGCGAGCCAGAAGGCCGCGTAGCCTAATTGCTCAATACCGCCATGAAACCAATCACGCCACAGCGCAGGATTGAGATATTCGGCGATCGAAGTCACCGCTGCCGGGCTCAGCCGGCAATCTCATTGCCGGAGAAGAATTGGGCAATTTCCTTCTGTGCCGTATCGGCGGCATCGGAACCGTGCACCGAGTTTTCGCCGATCGAAACCGCGTGCTGCTTGCGGATCGTGCCCGGCGCGGCTTTGCCGGGATCGGTCGCCCCCATAAGGTCGCGATAGGCGGCGACGGCATTGTCGCCCTCCAGCACCTGCACGACGACCGGGCCCGAAATCATGAAATCGACGAGCTCGCCGAAAAACGGCCGCTGCCGGTGCACCGCATAAAATGTCTCGGCTTGTTCGCGGGACATCTTGATCCGCTTCTGCGCCACAATGCGCAGGCCGGCCTTTTCGATCATTGCATTGATCGCGCCGGTGAGGTTGCGGGCGGTCGCATCGGGTTTGATGATCGAAAACGTACGCTCGATCGCCATCAGATCGTCCTTTTGGGGAATAGTGTGAACGCGGTGTAAATCCGCGCCGGGCTTATAACCTTCACGCTTGGCCGCGGCAAGCGCGGATGAAATTTGCATGAATGTGGGTGAACGAGACGTCGAAGCCGCGTTCAGCGCGATAAATGCAGCCGGGGCCTTTCTTATTCAACGAGCGAGCCCGAGTGACGGCTACGAC
>JBAQAB010000465.1:0-2421 GCA_049285535.1 Xanthobacteraceae bacterium | reverse complement strand
TGGCGAAGCTGTTCCTGCGCGGCGGCGATCAAACGGAAATAATGCTCGGCGTGTTGATAATAATTTTCGGCGGCAATCGGATCTCCGGAGCTTTGCGCGTCGCGGGCGAGCTGAAGATATTTTTCGGCAATGTGCGAAGCCGTTCCCCGGATTTTTACGTCCGGCCCATTGGACTCGTACATCCGCGACAACGGATTCTGGTGATGATGGCCACCCTTACGGCTACGACCGCGCATACGCTTATTATTCTGACCGTTTCTCATGGTTTGCTGTTCCGCCAACCCCGTTTTGCACGACGGCAACGGCGCCGCCGCATCTGTTCATAGTTACCGAACGTCACTCAAATATCGCCGCCTGGCTGCGCACAGAATGAAAAATCGCCCTCCAGTGCACGTCATAAGCCCCAGCCAAGTGCAACCCTCGTCCGCGGCACGACCCGCAGCGTTACTAAGCTTTGTCATGCGCGCGTCCGATCCGCATCAATGCGCGCCGAACCGGTGATAACGTCTCGGCTTAACCTTCACGGTTTGAACTTTCGCGCTCTGAATCTGGCGATCCTGTATGCCGTCCAATCCGGCGTTCGCTATCCAGTTATCGCTTGCCAGCTTTCGCTTGTCTGCCTGGCCTGCGCTGCCGGCCTTTTGGAGCCAACTCTTTCAGTTAGGCTCTTGGGCGTTCAGGGCAACGCGGCACCCTCATCTCGGGCCGATTCCGTGGCCGCAAGCTAGTCGGTTCCGGCTGACATTCCAAGTGCTTTTTTGCCGGGGTCCAATGCCCATGCCACATGCCGGTCTACTTGTTACTTTCTTGCAACGAGAGCGCGTAGCATACCGTTAAGATCGGGTCGGGGCGCCGAGGGTGCAAGCCCCGCCGCGGCGAATAAAGCGGCAACCGATTTCGCCTGGCCGGCGCCAAGCTCGACCACGAGCGCGCCGCCCGCCGCCAGAAGCGGAGGCGCCGCGCCGGCAAGCGCTCGATAAAAATGGAGACCGTCGGGGCCACCGTCGAGCGCGCGGAGCGGATCGAACAGCCGCACCTCCGGTGGCAAGGCCGCGATATCCGCCGACGCGACATAGGGCGGATTGGAGACGATCAGGTCGAATGGACCACGCAAGGCCGCCGCCAAGTCACAGGCGATGTAGGACGCGCGCGTCAATCCCAGGCGGCGAGCATTGTCGCGCGCAATGGCCAGCGCGGCGGGGTTCGTATCGGTGCCGACGCCAAAAGCAGTCGGCAACTCGCTCAAAAGCGCGAGCAGAATGGCGCCGCTGCCGGTACCCAGATCGGCGATGCGCAACGGGCGCGCATGTTCCCGGCTGATGGCGGTGAGTGCGGCCTCGACGACGGTCTCGGTCTCCGGCCGCGGCACCAGAGTCGCGGCGTCGACAGCGAGTTCGAGACCCCAAAATTCCTTGCTGCCGACGATGCGAGCGATCGGCTCATGAGCTAGCCGGCGTCGCGCGAGGACCGCGATCGCGCTTGCTTCGCCGGGAGCCAGTTTGCGGGCGCCCGCCGCCACCAGGCCAGCGTGATCGAGCGAGAGGACATGCCCGACCAAAATCCGGGCATCAAGCTGGGGAGAATCGAGGCCGGCGGCGCGAAATTCTGCCGCCCAGAACCGTCGCGCTTGGTCGACAATCGTCGGATTCGCACCACCGAGCGGGGCAACGGCAACACCAGCGTTTGCAGCCGGCGCCATCAGTTTGTCTCCTCGGCCGCGAGCAGCGCCGCCTGATTTTCGGCGACCAGCGCGTCGATAATCTCGCCGAGTGCCTCGCCTTCCAGAATCTGCGGCAGCTTGTAGAGCGTGAGGTTGATGCGATGGTCCGACACTCGGCCTTGCGGATAATTATAGGTGCGAATGCGCTCGGAGCGGTCGCCGGTGCCGACCTGGCCGCGACGCTCGGCGGCGCGCGCGGCGTCCAGTTTCTGCCGTTCAAAATCATAGAGCCGCGTCCGCAGCACGGCCATCGCCTTGGCGCGATTACGGTGCTGGGAGCGGTCTTCCTGCATCATGACCACGATGCCTGAAGGAATATGCGTCACACGCACCGCCGATTCGGTCTTGTTGACGTGCTGGCCGCCGGCGCCGCCGGAGCGCAGGGTATCGATACGCAGATCGCTTTCGACGATCGGCACGTCGACGTCCTGCGCCTCCGGCAGCACGGCGACGGTCGCGGTCGAGGTGTGGATGCGCCCTGACGCTTCGGTATCGGGCACGCGCTGGACCCTGTGTACGCCAGATTCGAATTTCAGCTTGGCGAAGGCGCCGCGGCCGCGGATTTCGGCGATAATTTCTTTATAGCCGCCCATCGCGCCTTCGCTCGCGGTGACCATCTCCACCTTCCAGCCCTGCTTGGCGGCGTAACGCTCGTACATGCGAAACAGATTGCCGGCGAACAATGCCGCTTCGTCACCACC
>JBAQAB010000464.1:0-11202 GCA_049285535.1 Xanthobacteraceae bacterium | reverse complement strand
GCGCTATCTGGTGCACTCGACCCCGCTTGCCATGCTTGCCGGCACGCTGCTTGGCGGGTTGGCCGGAACGCTGTTCGGCCTTCTGATCGTGCGCCGCCGCGGAGTCTACTTCGCGATGTGCACCATCGCCTTCGGACAGCTCTGGTATTACCTCGCTTACAGCTGGAACGGTTTCACCGGTGGCTTCGACGGCTTGCGCGATTTCCAGCGCGAGCCGATAGGACTGGGTCCATTCACGCTGCACATCGAGGACAGCGGAACCACTTTCTATTTCTTCCTGCTGGCGATCTTCGCCGTCGCGGTCGCTTTGATGGGCGTCGTGCTGCGCTCTCCGTTCGGCCGCACTTTGGTGGCGATTCGCGAAAATGAGCGCCGGGCGCGCTTTCTCGGCATTCCGGTCGAGCGGCATATCTGGCTATCGTTCTCGATTTCCTGTTTTTTCACCGCGCTTGCCGGCACGCTCTACGCGCTGCTCAACAATTTCGCCGATCCGTTGACGCTGCACTACTCGCTGTCCGGATATTTCGTCGTCATGACGGTCATCGGTGGCATGCGGACCTTTTGGGGCCCGCTCCTTGGCGCCGCCGTTTTCGTGGTGTTGCAGGACTATATTTCGTCGATGACGGTGAACTGGATGTCGTTCGTCGGCGTAATCTTCATGTTCGTCGTTCTGTTCTTTCCGCGCGGACTGCTCGGCACGATGCGGCGACGCCTGAAGGCGTGAGCGTTCTCCAGCGCAGGCCTTTTCCGATCACGCCTTAATAAGGCAATCCGACATATTGCTCCGCCAGCGACGCTTGGGCGTGCTCGGACGCGAGCAGATAATCGAACTGATTGAGACGCATCCGTTGCTCGAACGGCGTCTCACCGGAAAACTGGTGCAGCAACATGGTCAGCCACCACGACATGCGCGCGGCGCTCCACACCCGGCGCAGCGCAGTGTCGGAATAGCTGTCGAGATGATGCGTGCCACCCCCGCGATAGGCTTCGATCAGCGCGCGCGACAAATAAAAGACGTCTGAAACCGCAAGGTTAAGGCCCTTGGCGCCGGTCGGCGGCACAATGTGGGCGGCGTCTCCGGCCAGAAACAACGATCCATAGCGCATCGGCTCGGCGACGAAACTGCGCAATGGAGCGATGCTTTTCTCGATCGATGGTCCGATGACGATGCTATCAGCCATGTCCTTCGGACAGCGGGCCTTGAATTCCTCCCAGAAGCGGTCGTCCGGCCAATCCTCCAATTTCGCGTCGAGGTCGCACTGGATGTAGTAGCGGCTCAGCATTGGATTGCGCATCGAGGCCAGAGCGAAGCCGCGGCTGTGATGGCAGTAGCAGATCTCGGGAAACGGCGGCGTTTCCGACATGATGCCGAGCCAGCCGAACGGATAGCCCTTTTCAAAGGTTTTAAGTAGCGTTGCCGGTATCGATGCACGGCTGACCCCGTGGTAGCCGTCACAGCCGGCGATGTAATCGCAGTCGATCCGCTGCGCCGCTCCCGCCTTTTCGTAAGTCACATGGGGCCGGCTCGACGTGAGTTCGTGCAACCGAACATTGCCGGCTTCGTCGATGACCTTGCCGCCGGCCGCATCGCGCGCGGCGAACAAGTCTTCGGTTATGGCGGTCTGGCCGTAAGCCATCATCGGCTTGCCGGTGTATTTCTTGGTGTCAATGAGAAGGCGCGGCCGATCTTCCCAGGCGATCCATGAGCCGTCATGGGGCCGGCCCTCGCGGTCCATCCGCTCGCCGAGCCCGACCTCGCGCAGCAAGGCAACTGTGCCGGCCTCCAGCACGCCGGCGCGGATGCGCTCAAGCACGTGGCCGCGGGACTGCCGCTCCACGACGACGCTGTCGATGCCGTTACGATCGAGAATATGCGAGAGCAGCAGTCCGGCCGGGCCGGCGCCGATGATGGCGACCTGGGTACGCATGACGGTATCTTAGCGGAGCATGATCGGTTCGGAAAACATGGCCGCGGGTCGGCTCCCGGACAGGCTTTGCAGGATCATGCTCTACGCACTGATCCCCATGGCCTCGACGAAGGCGCGCCGCACCTGCGGCGGCTGGCCGTAATGGTGGCGGAATTCCTTCAGCCGCTGTTTGAGGATCGGGTCCTTGTCGAAATCGGCAAGCGCAATACCGTCGGTATTGAACTCGCGCGCCATGTTCGGCAGCGCAATACAGGCCGCCGCGTTGGCGCTGCGAATGACGCCGGCCGGTTCCTTGCCCGCCGCAACCGCGTCGATCTCTTGGAAGAAGCGGTTGCGCATCATGGTGATTCCGATGTCGCTCGAACGCAAATTCTCCCTGGTGCGGTCGGCGATACGGCCCTGGCCGACCCAGGCGACAATGTCCTGATTGATCACGTGACTGGAAATCCAGCGCCCGTTTTCGTCCTTGATCGGGCTCGTCCAGGTCGGTACGCGCTCCTGCACATAAGGCTCGCGGCCCTTCGGCACGCGAATGAAAAACCAGGCGACGCTCAGCGTGTTCTCGTCGTCCACCGGCACCCGCCATTCGAAATGGCTGCCGAGATAGAACCCGTTCGGCCACAGCGCGACGCGTCCCACCGTCCAATAACGGTCCTGTTCGCTCTGGCCTTCGCGCACGCGCTTGTAGACGAAGCCATGCTCGAATTCCTCGAATTTAAGCTTGAGATGCTTCGGCGCCGCATTGGCATTGCCACCGCGCAGCCGGCTGCCCCAATTGTCGTGCATCCATTCGAAATGCACGGGATCGATGGAGTTCTCCTGACACTGAAACCAATTGCACGGAATGTCCGCCAGCACGATCTCGCGAAAGCCGTTCTTCCAGGTGAACGGTTCCCAGACCGGCAATTCGGGCGCCGGTAGCGGCCCGAGATAGGCGAAGAGCAGTCCGGCGCATTCCTTCACCGGATAGGCCTTGGTGTCACAGCCGGCCTTCGACGGCTTCGGGCTCGCGGTATCTTCATAAGGCTGTTCGAGACAGCGGCCGGTCTCGTCGACCAGCCAGCCGTGATAGCCGCAGCGGATGCCGTTGTCTTCGACCCAACCGTAAGACAGATCGGCCCGCCGGTGTGGACAGTGCCGGTCGACCAGGCCGTAGCGGCCGCGCAAATCCCGGTAGAGAACGAGATCCTCGCCCAGGAGGCGGATGGCTTTGATCGGATTGGTGTCCAATTCACTGGCGCCCGCGACGGGTTGCCAATAGCGGCGCAACAACTCCCCCATCGGCGTACCGGGTCCGACGCGCGTGAGCATTTCGTTACGGGCGGCAGTAAGCAAGCGTTCCTCCCAATCGTGTCCTCGTTGGCGACGATTATTTCACCTCTCGCCCCGCACGGGGAGAGGGCAATTTCCAAGACAGGAGCCAATTAAAGAGCCAAGACGAGCGCGAAGGCCGCGGCCGCCTGGCCCCAGTCGCCGCCATCGAGCGGAATTGTTTCAAATCGAGAATAATCTCTTATCGGGCGTTCAATGGTTTTGCGGTGTTATGATGCCATGCTGACAACCGACGGAACGAGCCCCCACGCGGAAGCATGGTTTGTCGAGCCCGATGAAGCCGGCTCCGGTCGACGCGGGCAAAAGCGCGCGCCAGCGCTGCGGGAAGACGACACCTCCATGCGGGCCGTCATCGTTTCCACGTTGTTCCTTATGGTTATTACCACGGCGATCATGTTCGGCGGTCATGCCGCCCTCGACCCGTTGCTCCGCATGGCGACTGCGGCAAGTCAGTCTGTGGCTGCTGGCGACGTCATGGTGCCGATGCCCGACGGCAAGTATTGTCGCCATATGTCTTTCGACAATAAGACGTCGGAAATGCACGAGGACGCCATCGAGCCGTGCCCGGACGACATCGTCAGAGGACAGTTCCGCCATAGCGGCCGCGGTTTCTCCTGGAGCGAGTAAAATCCTCCGCTACCGGCCGCATTCTGAAGTTCCCTCTCTCTAGATCAGCTTTCCCGCGCGCACGGTTTCAAGATACCGGCTGCGTCGGAGACCGTACTTTCGCCACCTTTGATCGAGCACTTGACCGGAAGCGGACGGGGCGACATGCAAAACAGACGATAAGCCGTTAACGGCGGTTGGCACCGCTGCTTCGCCGCGCGCGACTACGATTCTCAGAAACCGGCTCTCGAACACTGGGGAATGCCCATGCCGATCGTGCGTTTTATCTGTTTGCTGGCGTTGTTGGCCGGCTTGTCGCTGTACGGGCTTGGCCGGGCCAATGCCGAAGTCAGCGCGGAGGTCCAACAAGCCTGCACACCCGACGCCATGCGGCTCTGCTCGGAATTCATTCCGGACGTGGCGAAAATCACCGCCTGCATGAAAGCCAAGCATGCGCAGCTCAGCGCCACCTGCATCACCGCGATGCGCGGCGGCAGACATGAAATCAGGCGCGAAGCCAGACACATCGTCCGACACGAACGACACGAGGCGAGGCGCGAAACCCATCATTATTACAGGGCACATAACTGAGATCCGTTCAGCCATGCCTGCAGTTCGTCCGGCCCCGGCGTAAGTTCCGTCTGCTTCACTTCACCGGCCAGCACTCGAAAGCGTTCGGCTGGATGGACAGGTCCTTGGCCTCGCACAAATAAACATCCTGGCCTTTCTGCAGGACGAGGGTGCCAACGACGCCGGATTGGTTCCCGGTAACGGCTTTGATTTCGAAGCCCGCCGCGGCCAGCGACGACAATGAGACCATTTTTGTTATCGTCCGTGACTGTTGTGCATCGGCCAATTGCGAAAGCAACGTCAACGCGGCGACTGCTACGACGAGCGCCGCGCCGGTGGGAGCAAATCGCGTCGCCATCAGCGTCTCCGTCTCTCAGTTCTGTGGTAAAGGCGCGATACCGAGTTCCTTGGCAAAGCTGGCAACTTTAGCCCGCTGATCGTCGATCGATGCGGCAAACTCCTCCGGCCCTCCGATGTTGAGGATCTGGCCGGTGACGTTCAGGCGGTCCTTGATCGTGTCGTCGGCGACGGCGCGGAAGTCGTCGGTGATGCGCCGGCGGAGTGCGAGCGGCATGCCGGGGCGCCCAAACAAACCGACCAAACCATCGAGCGTCAGCGCAGAAAAGCCGGCTTGCTGCACTGTCGGCAAGTCCGGCTCGCTCGGCGCGCGCACAGTGTTGGTCACGGCAAGGAGCTTGATCTTGCCGGTTTGCAGCTGCGGCCGCACGATCGCGAGCGAAGCCTCATAGACCTGCACGCGAGCTTCGGCGAGATCGTTCGCGGCATCAACCGGGTTTTTGTAGGCGACCTTGCTGATGTTGAGGCCCTCTTGCTTGAGCCAGCCGGCAAACATGAAATCCAGCGCCCCAGTGACGCCGGCCCAGTTGAGCTTGCCCGGTTCGCCCCGGGCGAGCGCGACGAGCTCTGAAAGCGAATTGACGCCGAGGCTGGTCGGTACCGCGATCGCGATGACGGTGTTGGAGACGCGGGTGATCGGAACGAGGTCGCTCGGCTTGTAAGGCAGGCGGTCGTGCAGGAAGGGATGCGCGGTGAAGGAGGCCGTCGGCGAGAACAGCAGCACGTGATCGTCGTGGGCGCCGACGAAGGCATTGATGGCGACGATCCCGTCGCCACCCGGGCGGTTTTCCACCACGACCGGCTGGCCCCAGCGCTGGCTGAGACGGTCGGCGAATAACCGGGCTCCGATGTCGGCGCCACTGCCGGCTCCGAGCGTGACGATGAACCTCACCGGCCGCGTCGGCCAATCTGCCGCGGCCCAAGTTATGCGCGCCTCGCCGCATAACGCCGTGCAAAGAACAAGCGCGGCGGCGATGAGATAGCGCATCGTCAAACGCATCAGCGCCTCCCCTTACGTCCGTCCCGCCGGGATCGAGCCCGGACGGTTTTCAGCTTTCCAGCCCGGTCGGTACGTTCTCGTTCTCGCTCGCAAGCTTCATTCCGGCGGCGAGCGCCATGGTCTCCGCCAAAGCCGCGAAATCTTTCCGCAGATATTCTTCGGGATTTTTTTGCAGAGTGGCGGCGCCGAAATGGCTTTGCAGCACTTCGCGAGTCGCCGCCGTTACCGGCATCGGCACGTCCATCTGGCGGGCGAGTTCGAGGCCGAGATCGAGGTCTTTGCGCAGAAGCTCCGGCGTGAACGTCGTCGTCCAGTCGAGATTGACCAAGGCCGGCGATTTATAGCGCGTGAACATCGAGCCCATCACGCCATTGTTGAGGAAGGCGAGAAAGGCGTGGCGCGGCACGCCCATCTTGTTGGTCAACAGCGTGATCTCGATCAGGTTCTCGATGACGACGCCGAGCATGACATTGTGCGCGATCTTGCAGACGCGGGCGAGCTCGCCGTCGCCGACGTAGGAAACGCCCTGCGGCGCAAAGACCTCGACCAGCGGCATGGCGACCTTGCAGGCGGCTTCCGGACCCGACACCACGGCGGAAAGCTTGCCGGCCTTGATCACCTTGGCATTGCCGCTGACCGGCGCAGCGACGAAATCGGCGTCGAATTGCTTGAGCTTGTCGCGGATCTCGGCGGACTCCTCGACCGCGATGGTCGAGCAGTCGACGATGATCGGCGGCAGCTTGTCGCCTTGGCTGCACACGCCGTTCTTGCCGTAGAGCACCTCCTGTACGTCCTTGCCGGTAGCGATGATCGAGAACAGCACGTCGACGTTCTTGAGATCTGACAAATGGTCGACCACCTTGCCGCCGATCTTTTCAAGCGGCTCGGCCTTGGCGCGCGTCCGGTTCCAGATCGAAACGTCATGGCCGGCCTTGATGAGCCGCTCGGCCATCGGAAAACCCATCCGGCCCATGCCGATCCAGCCGATCTTCTGCGTGTTCTTCGCGGCCATGCTCAAACTCCTTTGTCGAAATGCGCAGTCGGCGTTGTCCTAGCACAGGGGGCGGCTGCTGCAATGGTCGCGCCAACGAGCGGCTTGTCCCCGGGCGCGACGGCGCACTATCCTGAAACCATGTACGACGTCGTCGACCAACTCGCGCCCCCGCAGCTTCGCGTCGATGCCGGTCCGTTCCGGCGCGCAGCGCGCAATGCATTTCCCTTCGTCGTGGTCGGCGCGTTGTGGGAGGCGGTGGCGCATCTCGGACCGTTTCCGGCGCAATTCTTTCCCTCGCTCGAAACCATCGCCGCCACGTTCATGCGGCTCACGCTTAACGGCGTCCTCCCGCATCATGCCTTGGATACGCTCATCCGTCTTTCCGCCGGCTTTGCGCTGGCCGCCCTGGCGGGCGTGACGATTGGCATTTTGATGGGACGCTCGCGCCGCGCCGAGGATATTCTGCTGCCGCTGGTGAGCATCGGCGCGCCGATCCCGGGGCTCGCTTATGCGCCACTGTTTCTGTTGTGGTTCGGTCCCGGCAATGTTTCAGCGGTCGTGCTGGTTGCCTTCGTTTCGGCTTTTCCCATCATCTACAATTGCTGGACCGGCGTAAAAGCGGTCAAGGATATCTGGCTGCGTTCGGCGCAGGCGATGGGCGCGGATGATCGGCGCCTGTTTCGTCACGTCATCCTGCCCGGGGCGCTGCCTTACATTCTCACTGGTCTGCGGCTCGGGCTGGCGCAGGCGTGGCGCATTCTGGTTGCCGTCGAAATGCTCGCCGCGGTCCCTTGGGGTTTGGGCTGGCTCATTTTTGGCGCCCAGGAATTCCTCAACACTGACGTCATGCTGGCCGGCATCGCCGTGATTGCGATCATCGGGCTCGCTCTGGAGAAGCTCGTGTTTCAGCCGATCGAGGACTTCACCGTGGTGCGTTGGGGCATGATGTCATGAGCCCGGACCGCATACGCTCGATGCGGCGTGGGGTGCTGACGCTTTTGGCAGTGGCGGCAGCCTATGAGGCGATCGCGCGCAGCGGCTATTTCGCGCCGGCTTTGATGCCTTCCCTTGGCATCGTAGCGCGGACACTACTCAATTCGATCCTCGACGGCAGCATGCTGCATCACGCCGCCGCAACGCTCTATCGCGTGGTGATCGGCTTCGGCCTCGCTGTCGCGGTCGGGCTGCCGCTCGGTGTGGCGATGGGCCGGTTCCGGCCGGTCGAGCATTTCGTGCTGCCGCTGTCCAGCGCCCTGATGCCCATACCGTCGCTCGCCTGGGTGCCGGTGTTCATCCTGTGGTTCGGCCTGGGCAACACGGTGACGATCCTGATCGTGTTCTACGCAGCGCTGTTTCCGATGCTGCTCAACACCTGGACCGGAGTGCGCTCGGTCAACCCGATCTGGCTGCGCGCCGCCGGCACCATGGGCGCCAACGAGCGCGCGCTGTTCTGGAAAGTGATCGTTCCCGGCGCCTCGCCTTTCATCATCGCCGGCTTGCGGCAATCGTTCCTGCGCTCTTGGGTCGCCGTCGTCGGCGCGGAAATGCTGGCGGGTTCCGATTGGGGATTGGGCTGGGTGATTTTCGACGCCAAGGAATTCCTCGATACCGATGTGATGCTGGCTTCCCTCATTGTCATCGGCTGCATCGGCTTTATCACCGAACGCCTGGTGTTCGGTTCGATCGAGCGCGCCACCATCTATCGTTGGGGCATGGCCCGCGCGGCGAAAGGCTAAGCGGCGCGGCAGCGCCGCCATTTGGCAGTTGCCGCAAGGCGTGTAGTTGTGTTGGAACGACGCCAGAAACGCTCCTGGGAAACGCCTACGGAATCGCCGATGCCACATATTGAGGCGCGCGACATTACGCTGACTTACGCCACGCCGAGCGGCACCGTGCCTGGGGTGCACGGCGTGAATTTCGATATGGCGGAGTCGGAATTCCTCTGCATCGTCGGGCCCAGCGGGTGCGGCAAGTCGACGCTGCTCAATATCATTGCCGGCTTTCTCACCCCGACCGCCGGCGAGATCCGTATCGGCGGCGCGCCGGTCAAAGGCTACGGCATGGACCGCGGCGTGGTGTTCCAGGATTTCGCCCAGTTGTTTCCGTGGCGCACTGCGCTCGGCAATGTGACCTTCGGGCTTGAGATGAAAGGCGTGTCGAAGGCCGAGCGCGAGGCCGTCGCGCTAGAACAGCTCCGTCTGGTGAAGCTGGAAAAATTTGCAAAATCCTATCCGCACCACCTCTCCGGCGGCATGCAGCAGCGGGTCGCGATCGCGCGAGCGCTGGCCTACAATCCGGCGGTGCTGTTGATGGATGAGCCGTTCGCGGCGCTCGACGCCTTGACCCGCGATGACATGCAAAGGCTTCTCGCCGAGGTGTGGCGGACAACGCGTAAGACGGTGATCTACGTGACCCACAACGTCGCCGAAGCCGTTTATCTCGCCGACCGGGTTGTGGTGATGACGCCGCATCCCGGCACGGTGAAGACCGAAGTGTCCATTCGCCTGCCGCGCCCGCGCGATCCGCTCAGCGTCGAATTTCTCGATCATCAGAAGGAGCTCTTGGGCCTGCTCGGTCACGAGAAGCGGGCGTGAGGCAAAGAGCGCAAGGACATAAACAAATAATCGTCGGAGGAAAGCTCATGTCACAGCGAATCAGCCTCTCACGCCGGCAATGCCTCGCCGCGGCCGGCGTCGGCGCATTGACTCTCGGTTTCGGTTCGGCGCGATCAGCCACGGCGGCCACAACGATCCGCCAGGGCTATCAGACCAATATTTGGGGCATGCCGACTTATTATCTGATGAAGTCCGGCTATCTGGAGAAGCGTGGCCTTACGGTCGAGGACTTCGCCGTTCCTTCGGGCAACATCACGATGCAGCAAATGGTCGCCCGCCAGGTCGACCTCGGCACCTATGCCGGCCCGTCGTTCATCATCGGCAACGTCAAGGGTGGACTCGTTGCGATCGCCATGATCGAGCATGTCGGCAAGACGGCGCGCATCGTCGCGCGCAAGGATCTGAACATCACCAAGATCGAAGACCTGCGCGGCAAGCGCATTGCCAACCAGACCGGCTCCTCCGTTGGCAATGATCTCGTCGATATCGTCCTGCCGCACTACGGGCTGAACAAAGGCGACTACACGGAAGTGCGCATGGACGTGAACAACATGGTCGCCGCGCTCGCCGCGAAGACGGTCGACGCCATGGCGAATGTCGAGCCCTATAACGTCATCGCGGTGGCCGATGGCATCGGCAACGACCTCGGCGATTTCTCCAGCTTCGACACGATGCCGGTGTTCATGGCGGCGACGCCCGATTTCGTGCAGAAGGACCCCGATGCGGTGGTCGCCTATCTCAAGGCTTGGCTCGATGCCGCAAACGACTTCAAGAGCAACGCGCAGAAAGTGAACGACGTCATCTATAAGTTCTATGCCGACAAGGGCTATAAGATGTCGCCCGAGGCGTTCGCTACCGCAATGTCGCGGGTGGAGGTCACTCCGAGCTTCCCCGACCTTAAATCCTATATGCAGCAACAGGCGGAAATCCTGGTGAAGAGCAAGATCATCCAAACCATTCCCGATTGGAGCACGGCGCTGCGGCCGGACTTCATGGAGAAAGCCAAGGCATAGGCCTGTTCCGCTTCCGCTGAACCACACGCAATCGTCACAGCCAGGACTGACACCCGCGGCAGCCCCGCCGCGGGAACCCCGTTGTCCCGACTGTCCACATCTAAGATATTATCCCAAACCCTGTGCAGGAGACTCGTAATGACGTCCGAAAAGAGCCCGCTGACCGAAGGCTATCAACCCGTCACCTGGAATTTTAAACTTCTCGCCCACGACATGCTTGGCGGCTTCGGCGGCATGGGTGAAGGCATGTCGGTGCAGATTGCGCCCGACGGGCGGCGCATCATCTGGCTGGCGCATGAAAGCGCGCCGAAGAATTTCACCGCCGTCGACGTGTCCGATCCGCGCAAGCCCAAAGTGGTGTGCCAGACCGACTTGCCGCACGCCAATATGCGCTCGAATTCGCTCGAGACCTGCGGCAACCTGATGGCGGTCGCCTATCAGACCTCGAAGAAGGATCTGCAGCCGGCCGGTTTTGAATTGTTCGATATCTCCAAGCCGGAAAATCCGAAATCGATTTCGTTCTTCGATTGCTCGGGCCCGCATTCGCGCGGCGTGCATCAGCTGTGGTTCTGCGACGGCGAATACGTACACTGTGCGTCCGGCTCGCGCGATTTCGTGCCGACCAATCCGGGCGACGATCAGTTCTATCGCTGCGTCGACGTGCGTAATCCGTCGAAGCCGGTCGAGATCGGCCGCTGGTGGATGCCCGGCACGCGGCAGGGCGACAACGTCATGCCGCCGACCCGGCATCCGATCGACAAGGGTTTCCGCGCCCACAATACCAACG
>JBAQAB010000463.1:0-7190 GCA_049285535.1 Xanthobacteraceae bacterium | reverse complement strand
TCGAAGCCGCCGGCGCGCGCGGTGTCGTATTCGAGGAAATAGCCGTCGTAGTTCAATTGACCGAGCATGATCTCGGCGACCGGCTCATAGCCGCCTTCGGAAATCCAGGTCGAGCGGAAATTGCCGCGGCAGACATGCGTCGTGACTGTCATGTCGGCCGGCTTGCCTTCGAGCGCGCTATTGATGACGCGGGCATAATCCTGCTGCAGGCGTTCGGCGTTCAAGCCACGCTCGCGCGCCTTTTTCAGCTCGGCCTGCGAGCACAGATAGGCCCAGGCGGTATCGTCGAATTGCAGATAGCGGCAGCCCACGTCGTAGAAGCCGCGGATCGCCTGCCGGTAGGTTTTCGCCAAATCGTCGAAGATGGCGTCGCGGTCGGCATAATCCTTGGTCTTGATGGCGTCCGGCTCCAGGCGGAAATGCAGCGTCGCCGGGCTCGGGATGCACATTTTCGGCGTCACCCGCGTATGCGCCTTGAGAAACTTGAAATGCTCCAGCATCGGATGATTGGAGAAGCCGAGCTTGCCGGTAATGCGCGGCGTGCGCGGCCGCGTTTGCACGCCCTGGAATTGAATGCCGTGGTCGAGCTCCTGGATTTCGACGCCGTCGAGCATGCCGTAGAAGTCGAAATGCCACCACGAGCGGCGGAATTCGCCGTCGGTGGCGACTTGCAGCCCGACTTCCTCCTGCTTCTTGATGATCCTCTCGATCTCGCGGTCTTCCACTTCCTTGAGCTGCGCCGCGCTGATCTCGCCCTTTTCACGCTTGGCGCGCGCCTCCTTCAGCGCCGCGGTGCGCAGAATTGAGCCGACCACGTCGGCGCGAAACGGCGGTTTGCTTCTCGGCATCGGGCGATTCCTCCATGAAATTTGTTGGCAGCTAACAAGCCGGAGCGGCGCGCTTCGTCAACTGCAAAACAACTCGCTCGCGCAATGGGCCATGTCCCAACAGTCCTTGCCTCTATCTCAAAAATGAGATATAGACGGCCGTGCCTTGGCGGGTTGAAATCCTCAACGAAACCGTCGCTGCAGAGATTGCCGCACTTCCGGCGGATATGCAGGCGCGGTTCCTGCGGCTGGCCGACCGTATTACCGCCGCAGGCCTGCAGAGCCTGGGCGAGCCGCACGTCAAACACCTGGAGGATAAGCTGTGGGAGCTCCGCTTGACCGGCCGCGACGGAATAGCCCGCGCCCTCTACGTCACCGCGGTCGGACAGAGGGTCGTAGTCGTTCGGGCATTCGTAAAGAAATCACAGAAGACGCCGCGCGGCGAAATCGAGCTCGCGCTGCAGCGGGCGAAGGAGATCAGATGACAATTCCATTCGAGAAGCTCAAGGCTCGTCTATTGGCTAACCCTAAGGTCAAGGCCGAATACGACGCGCTTGCCCCGGAGTTTGAGATTGCCGCCGAATTGGTCAAGGCACGCCTGCGTGCCGGGTTATCCCAATCCGAGCTCGCCGAGCGCATGGGAACCAGCCAATCCACTATCGCTCGATTGGAAAGCGGGCAAACGCTACCCAGCACTAAAACGCTGCTCCGTTTTGCCAAAGCCACAGGGAGTAAGTTTCATGTGCGCCTGTTGGCCGCCTAGCCGGACCCAATCGGCTCACACCTCGATCGTCACTTTGCCGTCGACGACCGTGACCGGATAGGTCTTCACCGGCACCATGCAGGGCGGCGACACCACTTCGCCGGTACGGATGTTGAACTGGCCGTTGTGGAAGTTGCATTCGACGACGTCGTCCTCGATATAGCCTTCGGATAGCGAGCCCGGCCCATGGGTGCAGCCGTCGTCGGTGACGTAGAACTGCCCGCCGACGTTGAACACCGCGAGCGCCAGATCCTCGATCTCGACCTTGAGCGCGGCGCCGGGCGCGACGTCGTCGGCGCTGCACAATTCAAGGCGTTTTGCTTCGCCGGCCATAGCCCTCTCTAGTCCTCTTAAGAACCCACGGGACGGAGCGCCGTTATACTAAACGGAGCGCGCAATGGAATATTCTTGGCCATTCGCTATATTGCGGAGGAGGCGTCAGGAGAGCGGAACATGCAAAGCGAATCGGCCCGGATGAGCTCGGCGGCGGAGGCGAAATTCCGCATCAATCGGCCGAATTCGCAGGCCCGCGCCGTCAAGGTGATTGCGCTCGACACCCCGAGCGAGCGCATCGTCAAGGATTTGGCGGCTGCGCCCTGGCAGCGCGCGACGTTCCTCACCGCTTCGGCGTTCTCCGGCGCGCCGCGGCAGGGCGAACGCTTCTCGATGGGCGGCTGGCTCAACGATCTGGCCGGCCGCACCAAGAATCTGGTCGACGAGGTCGAGACCGCCGATCTCGTCGTCATGGTGGCGACCGCTGGCGAGAGCGCCGCGGCGGCAAGTCTCATCGGCGAAGCCTGCACCGTCAAGCACGTGATGACGACGGCGTTGATCCTCGGCGGCGCCGGCTCGAGCGACGAGACGCTGTCGAAAATGCTGGCGCAGTTGCGGCCGCACGCCATGATGCTCGTGATTTCCAGCGCCGACGAATATATCAAAGACATGCTGACGGCGCTGCGCGCCTGAGCGCGTATCCAAGCGGAACAGCGCATGAAATTTTCCGGTGAACTGACGGTGCAAGCGCCGCGCGCGCAGGTCTACGACAAGGTGCGCGATGCACGCTTCTTCGCCTCTTGCGTCGACGGCGTCAGCGAGCTCGTCGAAACCGCACCCGACACTTATGCGGCGGTGTTCGAGACCAAGGTCGCCTACATGAAATTCAAGTTCAAGGTGACGGTCCAGGTTACGCGCGCCGAGCCGCCGCGCGAGATCGAAGCCAAGGTCGAGGGCACGCCGCTCGGCATCGTCGGCCGGCTGACCGCAAGCGCGCTGACACGGCTTACCGAACTCGGCGACCAGACCAAGATCGGCTACGAGATCGAGGCGGCCTTGACCGGTAAGCTCGGCAGCCTCGGCCAGCCGGTGCTCCGCTCCAAGGCGAAAGAAATGGAACGGCAATTCGCCGCGCGGCTTGCGGCGGCCTTCGCCGCGCCGGCGGCAACCGCGCCGTGACGGGCGCGCCCGAACCCGTCTCCGTCGAGACCGATGTTTTGGTCATCGGTTCCGGCGCCGCGGGCATGTATGCGGCGATCGAAGCGGCCCGCCGCGGCGCGCAGGTCTTGCTTGTCGACCGCAGCCTGATCGGGCGCGGCGGCGCCACCGTCATGGCGCAGATGACAGTCGCGGTCGCGCTCGGCGAAGAGGTGCCCGACAACCCGCAGGCGCATTATGCCGATACCATCGCCGCCGGCCGCGGGCTGTGCGATGAAGCGCTGGCCGAGCTGCTCTGCGCGGATGCGCCGGACAGCATCCGCGAGCTCGATGCCTGGGGTGTCGGCTGGGCGCGCAAGGACGGGCACATCACCGCGACCCAGGCGCCGGGCCATGATCGGCCGCGCTGCGTCTACGTCGATTTCATCAATACCGGGCCGGCGGTGTCGAAGACACTGCGCATGCATTTGGCGCGCAATCCCTCGATCCGCAAAGCCGGCGACCTGTGCATCGTCGATCTTGCGGCCGGCGGCGGCGAGGTCACCGGTGCGGTCGCTTATCATCTTGGCTCCGGCGCGCCGGTCGTCATCGCAGCCAAGGCGACCATCCTGGCGACTGGCGGACTGACGCGGCTGTACCGCCGCAACAGCGCCTCGGCCAATATGGGCGGCGACGGCTATGCGCTCGCCTTGCGCGCCGGCGCTTCGCTCGTCGACATGGAATTCGTCCAGTTTTTTCCGATCGGGCATCTGGCGCCGCGGCTCGTCGGCATGGACCCGATCATGTGGGATCCGTTCCGCTACAAGCTCGGCGGACGGCTTCTCAACGGCTCCAAAGAAGAATTCACCTCGAAATACGGCTCCGACGAGGACGGCAAATATGTCCTCACCCGCGATCTGGCGACCTACGCCATCACCAAGGAAGTCGAAGCCGGCCGCGGCTCGCCGCATGGCGGCGCCTACCTGTCGTTCGAGCATTGCAGCGCGGCGGCGTTGCGCAATGCATTCGGACCGGTGATCGATCGGCTGGCGGACAACGGCATCGATCTCACCAAGACGGCGGTCGAGGTCGCGCCGATCGCGCATTATCACATGGGCGGCGTGAAGGCCGACATGCGCATGATGAGCGACCGGCCCGGCCTCTACGTGGCCGGCGAAGTGGTCGGCGGCGCCAACGGCGCCAACCGGCTGTCCGGCAATGCCATTACCGAAGCTTTGGTGTTCGGCCGCCGCGCCGGGCGGAGCGCTGCAGCGCACGCGGTGCAACCGCAAAAACTGCGTCCACAGGACTGTCGCACCGCGCTCGATCTGCTGAGTGCGCCGGCATCCGGTCGCGATACGCCGAACACGGCGGCGATGATCGCGCGCCTGCAGGCCATCATAGCCGACGACGTCGGGCCGTTCCGCACCGGCGCAAAACTGCGCCGCGCGTTATCCGGCATTGCCGCGCTCCAAGAAGAGCTGGGCGAGCGGCCGGCGGGATCGGCTGCCGCGTTCGATCTGCAGCGGCTCGACTGGTTCGATCTGCGCAACATGATCGCCGTGGCGCAAACGGTCACGCAATCCGCGCTTAATCGCGAAGAAAGCCGCGGCGCGCATCAGCGCGAGGATTTTCCCGCCATGTTGCCGCAATGGCAAGTGCATCAGTCCGCGAAGTGGCGCGATGGCACGGCGCACGTCTCCGGCGCGCCGACCGGGGCGATGGCATGAGCCGGGAATCGAAATCAATCGCCACGCTGAAAATCTGGCGCGGTGATGCGCGCGACGCCGGCCGCTTCGAAAGCCACGAGGTGCCGTTCGAAGCGGGCCAGTCGGTGCTCGACGGCTTGCGCTGGTTGCGTGTCAACAAAGATCCGTCGCTTGCGGTGCGCTACTCCTGCATCAACGCCAATGCCTGCAAGGAATGCATGATGCAGCTCGACGGCGAGACGGTCTATGCCTGCACCGCTCGTCTCGAGCCGCGCGAAATGACGCTCACCCCGCTGCCCAACAAGAAGCTGATCCGCGATCTCGTCACCGAGATCGCGCCGCCGTCCGAACGGTTCAAATCATAGCGCCGTTTTGATCCGAACGCGACGGCGAGTTGCGCTAGGATGACCGAGCTTGGCAATCCGCCGCGGCAACTGGCTTCTACGGCTTATCATTCGCAGGCCACTCGCCGTTCGCGGTGGCGACACTGACTGAGGGGCTCATCATGGCTGTTGGCTCTTGGCCTGAATCATTTGCTGCAAAGCAAATGGGGGTGACTGACGGCACTCAATATGTCCGCGTCGGCGGCAATGGACCGGCGGTGCTACTTCTTCATGGCTTCGGCGACACGGGCGATATGTGGGTGCCACTCGCCGCTACGCTCGTTAAAGATCACGCTGTCATCGTTCCCGACCTGCGAGGCATGGGGCTGTCGTCCCATCCCGAAGGTGGTTACGAAAAAGTCGCGCAGGCTCGCGACCTAGCCGCCATTCTCGATCAGCTTGGGCTCCCGGAAATCGCCCTTGTCACCCACGATATCGGCAACATGGTCGGCTACGCCCTTGCGGCGCTGTTTCCGCAGCGCGTGTCGAGATGGGTCGCGATGGACGCGCCACTGCCGGGGATCGGCCATTGGGACGATCAGTTAAAAAGTCCGAAGGTGTGGCATTTCAACTTTCGCGGCCCCGACGTCGAGCGGCTGGTGGCAGGACGCGAGCGCATTCTGCTCGATCGCTTCTACAACGAGCTTTCGGCCAACCCATCGCGCATCGACGAGCAAACACGCGACCACTACGCCGCGCTCTATGCGCGGCCGAATGCCATCCACAACGCCTTCGGCGGCCAGTTCGCTGCCTTCGCGCAAGACGCTATCGACAATCACAACTCGTCGCCAAGGGCAAACTGAAGATGCCGGTGCTGGCGATCGGCGGCGATCATTCTTACGGCGCCCATCTCGCCACCGAAATCGGATTTGCCGCCGCCAATGTACGCGCTGCAGTCATCGAGGATTCCGGCCACTGGATCATGGAGGAGCAACCCGAGCGGGCAATCGCTGTCATCCTCTCGTTCCTCAAGGGCCAATGATTGATTAGCCGAGCGACGTACCGAGCCATCAACCTGCGAGACCGGGGGCAGGCTAGTTACAAACCTGCATCACGTCTCGTGTGCGGCAAATACCCAATTCGTCAATCGTTCGCCGCGTAGCGCGGATAATCGCCGCGCGAAGGCACCACGACGAGCCGATTGACCTCGCCGTTTTCGAAGGCTTTGAGGAACTGCGGGTAATCCTTGAACGACACGCAGCCGAACGACTGGCCCGAGGCGCCGAGCATGTAAGGATGCGCCAGGATGCCGGCGCGGCCGAACATCTTGTCGTCGTTCTCCGGTTTGAGCCGGATCGCCTGCACGCCGTGGAAGGAGCCTTCGCGCAGCACCAGATCGTAGACATTGGGCGGCGTCGGGCCGCGGTCCTTTCGGCTGGCATAGCGCGGATCGTCCATCAGGGCGCCGAGCCCCGAATGCGCTTCGAGCCGCTCGCCATCGGGCATATAAACCGTACGCGCTTCGATGTCGTAGATGGCGGTGTGGCCGTCGACGGTGGGCGCAACATCCGGATTGGCGCTGGCGAGCTGCCGGCCGAACAGCTTGCGCAGGAAGCCGGTCAGCCCCGCATGCGGCGGGGACGATGCATCCGCGGCCGGCGGCAGGGCCGCTGTTGCGTCGGCGTCGGCCAGTTGCAACGGCGCCGCGATATGCGCGCTATCGGCCTGCCGCACCGGTGACGGCGCCGCGTTGATTTGGGCTGCGACGCGCGCCGGCTGCTGCTGCGGGACGACCCGCGGCATGACAGAAAGCCCAGCGGCAACCGTCGGCTGCGGATCGAACAAATCGAACGCCGCGGCTATATAGCCCGAAGGTTGAGCCGCCGCGGCCTGTGGCGATGCGCTGATGTTCCCGGACGCCACCGATTCCAGCATCGCCTCTTCCCTGGCGCCTTCATCCGCGTGCATGGCGGCGAAACGGGCGCGCGGGAACGGCACGCGACGGAACGGCGCATCGAGTCGGGCGCTCTTGGCATGCTCGGCTTCCGGCGAGGGCGAAGCGCGGGAGAAGTCGGCGGCCGCGCCGGCAACGGCATCGAAATCCGCCATCATCCGTCCGGCCAGTCCGCCGCTCGGTGGGCTCAGCGCAACTTTGTCC
>JBAQAB010000462.1:0-3398 GCA_049285535.1 Xanthobacteraceae bacterium | reverse complement strand
GCGCGCGAAACGGCGGAACTCCTGCTGCTGGTGGGGCGGCTCGTGCAAGCCGACGGCTATGACGGCGAACTCAGCCCCGCTCAATGGATGGCGCTGCGCTTTTTCGCCCGCGCCAATTCGTTCTCCCGGACCCCGTCGGCATTCGCGGAATTTCAAGCGACGACTCGTGGCACCGCATCACAAGCCATCAAGGCGCTTGAGGCCGGTGGCTATTTGGTCCGAAAGCGATCTCCGGCGGATGGGCGAAGCGTTACTCTCCGCTTGACGGATAAAGGTCATGAAGTGGTCGCGCGCGATCCGTTCGAAGTTCTGGTGCACGCCGTGGACTCGCTCAACGCGCAAGAGCAAACCGCGATGCGCGACGCCCTGCACCACGTGCTGACCACGATAGCTGCGAGCGGAGCGCATCAGCACTTCGGAGTGTGCCAGGACTGCGCGTATCTCGGCGGAGAGGTTTACTGCGATTCGACGAGAGCGAGCCAGTCGGCCCTCGGATGCCAACTGTTCGGCGTACCGATCGAGCCGGACGACGCTGGTCTCCTTTGCGTCCATTTTCAGCCGAAGAGCGAGCGCCGCGAGGAAGGACATTGCGAGTGACTTCACCACCGCGATCTGCTGAAAGGACGCTTAATTGACCTATGTCGTCAACGAGAGTTGCATCAAATGCAAGCTGATGGATTGTGTGGAAATCTGCCCCGTGGATTGCTTCTACGAGGGTGAGAACATGCTCGTCATCCACCCGGATGAGTGCATCGATTGCGGCGTGTGCGAGCCCGAGTGCCCGGTCGATGCAATCAAGCCGGACACCGAACCAGGTATGGAAAAGTGGCTGGGGATCAACGCCGAATACGCCAAGGCGTGGCCCAATATTACCATCAAGAAGGAACCCCCGGCCGACGCCAAGAAGTGGGAGGGTAAGCCGGACAAACTCCAATACTTCTCACCAAATCCTGGCGCGGGTGATTGAGGCGGAGAGCGTCCGCGCCGGATTGCCGGCCCCGAGATCGGCCCAACTGATCCGACCGGGCGCAGCAGTGGTCGTGATCACGGGCGCTTCAATGGCTTGGCGTGCGGAGATCGCGACATCACTTTCGCAGGTGGCCAGTCTTAGTGCGGACGACGGTTGACACGACGGACAAGCAACATGACCGAAGCTCTTGCTGGCAAAACCTGTATTCCCTGTCGCGGGTCGGAGCAGCCCGAAGAAATTGTTCGACGAGACAAGAAAAAGGCCCGGAAGAAATCCCGGGCCTTCGTCATTTCGGTTCAGCGGTGGACTTAATAGTCCATGCCGCCCATGCCACCACCAGGCATAGCCGGTGCCCCACTATCCTTCTTCGGCCTTTCGGCGACCATGGCTTCTGTGGTGATCAGAAGACCGGCGATCGACGCTGCATTCTGCAGGGCCGCCCGAACAACCTTGGTTGGATCAATAATGCCTTTGGCGACGAGGTTGCCGTATTCGCCGCTCTGGGCATCGAAGCCGAAGCCGTATTGATCTTTCTCCAGGATCTTGCCGACGATGACAGAGCCGTCCTCGCCTGCATTGATCGCGATCTGGCGGGCCGGAGCGGAGAGCGCCTTGCGCACGATATCGACGCCAGTCTTCTGGTCGTCGTTGTGCGTACGCAGATGCTTGAGAGTTGCGATCGCGCGCAAGAGCGCGACGCCACCGCCCGGCAGGACGCCTTCCTCGACCGCGGCCCGCGTTGCATGCATTGCATCATCCACGCGGTCCTTGCGCTCCTTGACCTCGACCTCGGTCGCGCCGCCGACGCGGATCACCGCGACGCCGCCCGCAAGCTTGGCGAGACGCTCCTGCAGCTTCTCCTTGTCGTAGTCCGAGGTGGTTTCCTCGATCTGCGCCTTGATTTGGTTTATGCGAGCTTCGATGGCGGACTTTTTGCCGGCGCCGTCGACAATTGTGGTGTTCTCTTTCTCGATGGTCACCTTCTTTGCGCGGCCGAGCATGTTCACCGTAACCTTGTCGAGCTTGATGCCGAGATCCTCGCTGATGGCCTGGGCCCCGGTGAGAATCGCGATGTCTTCGAGCATGGCCTTGCGGCGATCGCCGAAGCCTGGTGCTTTCACTGCCGCAACCTTGAGCCCACCGCGCAGCTTGTTGACGACGAGCGTAGCCAAAGCCTCGCCTTCGATATCCTCGGCGATGATGACGAGCGGCTTCGAGGTCTGCACTACCGCCTCAAGCAGCGGCAACAGTTCTTGGAGGCCGGAGAGCTTCTTATCGTAGATCAGGAGATAGGGATCCTCCATCTCCACGCGCATCTTTTCGGCGTTGGTGATGAAGTAGGGAGAAATGTAGCCACGGTCGAATTGCATACCTTCGACGACGTCGAGTTCGGTTTCGAGGCTTTTGGCCTCTTCGACCGTGATGACACCCTCGTTGCCGACTTTCTTCATAGCGTCGGCGAGGAACTTGCCGATTTCGGAATCGCCGTTGGCGGAAATCGTGCCGACCTGGGCGATTTCGGCGTTGGAAGTGACCTTCTTGGAGTTCTTCTTCAGGTCCTCGACCACCGCTTCAACCGCAAGATCGATGCCGCGCTTGAGATCCATCGGGTTCATACCGGCAGCGACCGACTTGGCGCCTTCCCGTACAATCGCGTGCGCAAGAACCGTTGCGGTCGTCGTGCCGTCACCGGCGTAGTCGGATGACTTCGAGGCGACTTCGCGCACCATCTGCGCGCCCATGTTCTCGAACTTGTCCTCAAGCTCGATTTCTTTTGCGACGGTCACGCCGTCCTTGGTGATGCGGGGTGCTCCGTAAGACTTGTCGAGCACCACATTGCGGCCCTTCGGGCCGAGCGTCACCTTCACTGCATTGTTGAGGATGTCGATCCCGCGCAGCATTCTGTCGCGCGCATCAACTGAGAATCTAACTTCCTTGGCAGACATTTTGCTACTCCGTAAATTTCTGTTTCGGGATGGGTGCTCAGGCGGCCTTCTTCTTGGCCACCGTTTCCTGGAGCGCGCCCATGATGTCGCTCTCCTTCATGATCAGGAGGTCGACGCCATCGAGCTTGACCTCGGTGCCCGACCACTTGCCGAACAGCACGCGGTCGCCGACCTTGAGATCTATCGGGATGAGCTTGCCGGCCTCATCCCGACCGCCTGGGCCGACGGCAACAATCTCGCCCTGCGAGGGCTTCTCCTGGGCGGTGTCGGGGATGATGATGCCGCCGGCGGATTTCGCCTCGGGATCGATACGCTCGACAACAACGCGATCGTGTAATGGTCGAAATTTCATTGGTACCTCCTATGGTTTTTTCAAAGGTCTGGCGGATTTAGAAGACTGATCGTTGTTTCGAAAGCCGTTCGTTGTGAGTTCGATATTTCGGGGCCCTTGCGATCAGGTGGCCTTATTGAATGCCTTGGAC
>JBAQAB010000461.1:0-2363 GCA_049285535.1 Xanthobacteraceae bacterium | reverse complement strand
CCCGAGGACGGCGGCGGCGCAGCGCCCGCGGGGTGGGCCACCAGCGCGGCGGAGGCGGCGAGAAACGAACGTCGGCTGAGGTGGAGAGGTTTTCCCGGCATGGTTTCCAAACGCTTACGGCGCGCCGCAGATTGCCCGAACTGCGCCGGGCGGGCAAACGCTACGGTTTAATTTGGGTCAATAAAGCGCACGATCTGTGAACCAAATTGCAAGGGACTGCGGGTAAATTGGGCGCAATGAAAAGACGCGGCAAAACCGCGCGAGCTGGGAGGCTCCAAGAGTCCCATGAGCAAGATGCTCGATGGCGTGGGGCGGTTGATCGCCCGCTATTTGCAGAAGCCGGTGCGCGGCTATGAGCCGTTCACGCCGAGCGATCCTGATGCGTTGCGCCAATCGCTGCAGCCCGGCGACGTGCTCCTGGTCGAGGGCAATAACCACATCGCCGGCGTCATCAAATACCTGACCCAATCGACTTGGTCGCATTCGGCGCTCTATGTCGGACCGCTGCCGGGCCGTACGACGGCCGACGGCGAGGCGCACGTGCTGATCGAAGCCAATGTCGGCGAAGGCGTGGTGTCGGCGCCGCTATCGAAATACCTCCGTTTCCACACCCGCATTTGCCGGCCAGTTGGCTTGACCGAAGCCGACTGCGCGGTGGTGTGCGCTTACGCTGTCGAGCGTATCGGCTTTGCCTACGATCTCAAGAACATCATCGACCTGTTGCGCTATTTGTTGCCGCTGCCGGCGCCGCAGCGCTGGCGCCGCCGCTTGATCGCGCTCGGCTCGGGCGATCCGTCGCGGCTGATCTGCTCGGCTTTGATTGCGGATGCGTTTACCGTGGTGCGTTACCCGATCCTGCCCAAGATCACCTTGGCGGGCAGTCAGCAGGCCCTCGAGCAAATCCTCGAGATTCGCCACTCTTCGCTATACTGCCCGCGCGACTTCGACATCTCGCCGTATTTCAACGTCGTCAAACCAACCATCCGGCAGGGCTTCAACTACAAGGCGCTGCAATGGGCCGATCTGCCACGCGCGCCTGACGATGCCATGCAGGCGTCGCTTGCGCCGCAGTCCGACGCAGCCGCGGAGGCCGGCGTCATCGCCGCTTAATCGCCACTTGTGCTCGCTGATGGGCGTCGCTACCTCAGCCGTTCGGCGGAGGCTGCCATGGTCGATGACGTCATCAACGCGCTTACACAGGTGGTCTCGCCGCCGCTGCGCGCGATGTTGTGGAAATCGATCCTCCTGGCGCTGGCGCTCATCGTCGTCCTTGGCATCGCGGTCGACCGGCTGATCGTGCATCTGGTGGACATTGGCGGCGCCTCCGTGGAGACCACGGTCGGACCGCATGCCCATCTGCCGGTGGACGCCATCGCCTGGCTCTTATCGATCGCCGCCAGTCTCGGCATCATCGTCGGCGGCGTATTTCTGATGCCGGCGGTCACCGCCATTGTCGCTAGCTTTTTCGCCGACCGCATCGGTGAAGAAGTCGAGCGCGCGCAATATCCCGCCGATCCGCCGGGCAAGGCGCTGCCGCTGGGGCTCGCGATGTGGGAAGGCGGCAAGACCGCGCTGCTCGCTGTTCTGATCTATCTGTGCGCCGCGCCGTTGTTGCTGTTTGCCGGTTTTGGCGCGGTGATCTTCTTCCTCGCCACGGCTTACATTCTCAGCCGGGAATATTTCGAGCTTGCCGCCATGCGCTTTCGGCCGCCCGCCGAAGCCAAGCTCCTGCGCAAACGCAACGCCATGACGGTCTATATCGCCGGCCTGTTCATCGCCGCTTTCGTGTCGATCCCGATCGTCAATCTGGCGACGCCGCTGTTCGCCATGGCGCTGATGGTGCATGTCCACAAGCGGCTGAGCCGGGAGAGACTAGCCCTAAGCACGGCGCTCCCAGTCGAACGATGAAGCGGGCGTCGTCGCGCTAAAGCAGCTCCACCGCCGTGCCGTCTGCGTCAACGCCGCCCCTCGAGCCGGGCTTCAGTGCCACACTTCGTTGGCAAGCTCGACGATCATCCGCAGCTTCGCCCATTGCTCTTCCTCGGCAAGCACGTTGCCTTCCTCGGTCGAAGCAAAGCCGCATTGCGGCGACAGGCAAAGCTGATCGAGCGCGGCGTATTTGGTCGCCTCCTCGATGCGGCGTTTGACGTCTTCTTTCTTCTCGAGCGTGCCGGATTTGGTGGTGACGAGACCGAGCACGACGATCTTGTTGCCCTTCGGCAAAAAGCGCAGTGGCTCGAAGCCGCCGGCGCGCGCGGTGTCGTATTCGAGGAAATAGCCGTCGTAGTTCAATTGACCGAGCATGATCTCGGCGACCGGCTCATAGCCGCCTTCGGAAATCCAGGTCGAGCGGAAATTGCCGC
>JBAQAB010000460.1:0-1502 GCA_049285535.1 Xanthobacteraceae bacterium | reverse complement strand
CGGGGCGCGGCGCTCGCGCGACAAAGATTCGGCTGATCCTTCCGTAAGCGCTGACAATTCCACACAACGTCCGATCTGAACGCTGCCGCAGCCATCGGTAGCATTTTGTTAAACTTTGGCCGGTTGGATATGAGCAACCTCAAAAAGGGAAGCGCAATGCAAGTGCCGTTCGTGACCACCGTTTCATTCGCCGACCGCGACGGCATGACCGTGCATCTGCAATATGGCGTTGCCGCCCCGAGCGAGCGCGAGGCGCGCAACGAGCTCGAGCGGCGCTTGATCAATCAAGAGATTTACAATTATTCGATTTCGGAAATCCGGCGCGCGACATCGAGCGAAGCCGAAACGCTCAATCTGCCGCAAGGCAGCATCATCCTGCTAAACTGAGCGGGCTATCGCTTCTTTCGCAGCGGGCGGGCCGTAGGCGCGCTTGATTGCGATCGATACGGATTTTGGGCGCCGCTTCGTCCTTGGCTTGGGTGACCGGCGCTTTGCTCCGCCGGTCATCGGTCGCTGCGCGAAATCACTTCGATGAGCTCGGCGACCTTGCGCCGCTGCTCCGCCTTATCGCCCGACGCGATCGCGTGCTCGACGCAATGCGCGGCGTGGTCGGCGAGGATTTCCTCCTCCGCGCGCCGCAGCGCGGCGCGCACCGCCGAGAGCTGGGTCACGATGTCGATGCAATAGCGGTCGTCCTCGACCATGCGCGCAAGACCGCGCACTTGGCCCTCGATCCGATGGAGGCGCTTGAGCACCGACGTCTTGGCAACCGCTCTCATGGGCTTTATATACCCCTACCGGGTACCTGTATCAAGCGGGAACGTCTTGCATCAGCCATTCCATTCGCCCTCCCCCGCAGCTGCGGTCATCGACCCGGTCTGCGGTATGGTTGTGGATCCGGCAACTAGTCGGCATCGCCACGACTATCAAGATCGTACCTATTATTTCTGTTCGGCGGCCTGCCGCGGCAAATTTGCCGCCGCGCCGGAAGAATATCTCAAGCCGGTCGCGACGCGGGAGCCAATGGCACCGGAAGGCACGATCTACACCTGCCCGATGCATCCCGAAGTCCGGCAGGCCGGCCCGGGCGCCTGTCCGATCTGCGGCATGGCGCTCGAACCCGTCACCGTCACGGCCGAAGCGCCGGCCAATCCCGAACTGCGCGATATGACGCGGCGGTTTTGGATCGGGCTCCTACTGACGCTGCCAGTGACCGTGCTGGAAATGGGCGGCCATTTGGTCGACCTCGGCGTTTGGCTGACCCCAAATGTCGATAACGTCATCCAACTGGCGTTGGCGACTCCGGTCGTTCTCTGGGCCGGCTGGCCGTTTTTCGTGCGGGGCTGGCATTCGTTCGCAACCCGCAACCTCAACATGTTTTCGCTGATCGCCGTCGGCACCGGCGTCGCCTGGGCTTACAGCGTCGTCGCGACGCTGGCGCCGCAGCTTTTCCCCCCGGCTTTTCGCGGCCACGAAGGGGCCATCGGCGTTTATTTCGAGGC
>JBAQAB010000459.1:0-4140 GCA_049285535.1 Xanthobacteraceae bacterium | reverse complement strand
GCTCACCAGCGCCAGCGCCGAGCTGCACCTCACCACCAACTGGACGGCGATCGCCAAATTCGACGGCGAGTTCGCCCCGACCGCGCAGACTTATGCCGGCACAGGAACGTTGAAATATTCGTGGTGAAGGCGGGCGGGTTTGAAACCCGCCCCTACGCGTTCAATCGCTCTATCAAAGCCGTTCTATCAAGGCCACGGCGCCTGCGGGTGCGCGCACTTTGCCTTCATGGATGACGTAGGCAAAGACATCGCGCGGTGCGGCCTTGGATTTCACTGCCGGGCCGACACGCGGCAAATCTGCGGGCTCTTTGCCATGCGCCCAGGTTTGCAGCCGGCCGGCCCAGGCGTCGATGTCCTTCGGCGGATAGGCCGTCGTTATGGTGTCCTTGCCGCGCTGCAGGCGGGCGTAGACGAAATCGCCAGTGATGTCGGCGATGTTCGGATATTTGGCATGGTCGGTGAATACGACCGGCATTTCGAATGTCCGCAATAGCGCAATGAAGTCCGGCGTGCAGAAACTGTCATGGCGCACTTCGATGACGTGGCGGATCGCGCGCCCGTCGAATTTATCCGGCAGCAATTCGAGAAAGCCGCCGAAATCGGCGGCGTCGAATTTTTTCGTCGGCGCGAATTGCCAGAGCAGGGGGCCGAGACGGTCGCCGAGCTCGGTCACCCCGGAATCGATGAACCGCTTGATCGAGTCGCCGGCCTCCTTGAGCACGCGCCTGTTGACGGCAAAGCGCGGGCCCTTGAGCGCGAAGACGAAGCCCGCCGGCACCTCGCTCGCCCACTTGCGAAATGTCGCCGCCGTCTGCGAACGGTAAAACGTGCCGTTGACTTCGATCGAGGTCAGCCGCTCGCCGGCGTAGGCCAGCTCCTTCGCGTGCGGCAGGCCCTTCGGATAAAACACGCCACGCCACGGTTCGAAGGTCCAGCCGCCGATGCCGATATAAATCTTGCCTGCTTTGGGAGTCATGCTGCTGTCACCAAACGATGCTAGATCAATAGTGTAAGCGGTAGCGGACCGGGTAATTGTAAACGTCCGCCGCCGCAACGGCCACGGTGAGACAGGCGACGCCGGATGAACGCGCGCCCTCGCTCGTGGTCGTTTCCGTTTTGACCTCCCACGCGACATTGGTCCGCGGCCCGGCTATAAAACGCGGGCATCGGCGGCGCGGGTCCGTATGGCCCGGCAATTCCGCCGAGCATTTGGGGGAGGTCATGCAGCGCAAGGTCATCATCTCATGCGCGGTCACCGGCTCGGCCGACACGCCCGGCCGCAATCCGGCGGTGCCGGTGACGCCGGAACAGATCGCCGTTTCGGCGCTGGATGCTGCAAAAGCCGGGGCCGCCATCGTGCACATTCATGTGCGCGATCCGAAGACCACCAAGCCCAGCATGGAGACCGCGCATTATCGCGAGGTGATGGAGCGCATTCGGGCAAAGAACGGCGACGTGCTGATCAACCTGACCACGGGTCCCGGCGCGCGCTTCATGCACGATGAAAGCGATCCATCAAAACCCGGGCCCGGCAGTTCGCTGAAATCGCCGGCAGATCGCGTGCGACATGTCGTCGAGCTAAAACCCGACATTTGCAGCCTCGATATGGGCAGCCTGAACATGGGCGATCGCGTCTTCGTCAATACGCCGAGCCATTTGCAGGCGATGGCGGAGGCGATCAAAACGGCCGGCGTGATGCCGGAGCTCGAAGTGTTCGAGACCGGTCATCTCCTGCTTGCCAAACGTTTCCTCGAACAGGGTTACGTCAAGCCGCCGGGCATGTTCCAGATCTGCCTCGGCATCTCCTGGGGCCAGCCGGCGACGCCGGAGGCCATGACCTATATGCGGAATTTGTTGCCGCCGGATGCGCCGTGGTTCGCCTTCGGCATTTCGCTGCATCAGTTTCCCATGGTGGCGCAAACCGTACTCCTTGGCGGCCATCCGCGCGTCGGGCTCGAGGACAATATCTATCTGGAAAAGGGCAAGCTCGCGCCGAGCAATGCGGCGCTGGTGGAGAAGGCGGCGAAGATCATCGCGATTTTGGGCGATCACGTCGCCACGCCGGGCGAGGCGCGGCAGATTTTAGGGCTCGCGCCGTTCAATACCTGATCGCGCCCCGCGCCGGCGCCTATTCTCCGCACATAGCGCCCAATAGCAAAAAGGATCGCCATGACCATTCGCGTCGCCGCTATCGGAGTGAGCCACTGGCACGCGCTCAACGACGCCGCCTATCTGCGCCACCTCATCGCGATGAAAGACGTCGAACTGGTCGGCCTGCAGGATTTCGATGCCGGACTTGTGGCTAGGCGCGCGGCCGAAGTCGGCAATCCGCCGGTCTTCACCGATTACCACGGCGTGCTCAAGACGCTGCGTCCCGATTTTGTCGTCGCGCTCGGGCGACACAGCCAGATGGCGGCGATCGCCCACGATCTGCTCGACGCCGGCTATCCCTTTCTGATGGAAAAGCCGATGGGCATCAGCGCCAAGGAAGTCGACGCGGTCGCCGAGAAGGCGGCGCGCAAGAACGCGTTCGTCGCCGTGCCGCTGGCGCAGCGCTACAGCGCCTTCGCCGCGCGCGCCCGCGAATTTCTGGCCGCCAAGACGTTCGGCCCGCTGTCGCACATTTACGTGCGGATCAACCGCCCGGCGCCGCCGCGCTATGCGGCTTGGGACTGTCCGTGGATGCTCGATCCGGCGGAGGCAGGCGGCGGCGCCTTGCGCAATCTCGGTCCGCACGGCCTCGACATGTTCTGGCATCTGACCGGGGAAGAGGCGGCCGTCACCGGCGCGCAATTGAGCACCCGCGCCCACGGCAACGCGGTGGAAGACTACGCCTCGGTGCTGCTGCGCTCGGCGAGCGGCATTCTCGGCACCGTCGAAGTCGGCAATACGTTTCCGCGCGACGGCACCGACGGCGAATGGAAGCTCGCCGGCCGCGACGCCATCCTCACCATGAAAGACAACGTCGTGAAGCTTTCCACCAAAGACGGCGACAAGATCTTGCCGGGCGTCGATCTCACCGCGCCCTATTTCGCCGCCGTGCGCGACGCGCTCGACCACTGGCAAGCGGGCAAGGCGCCGCCGATTTCCGTGCAGGATTGCGCCCGCTTGGTGCGGCTGATCGATCAGGCTTACGCGTTCGCGAAACTCTAACGTCATCCTGAGGTGCCCGCGCGCAGCGCGGGCCTCGAAGGATGGTTGCTGAAGCGCACGGGCTGTCGCCCTTCGAGGCTCGCTCCGCTCGCACCTCAGGGTGACGACAAAATAGCAAAAGGCCCGGGATCGCTCCCGGGCCTTCGCATTTCACGTCGCCTGACGTGTTGACTTGGAGGTTTGGACTTAGAAGTCCATGCCGCCGCCGCCACCCGGCATCGGGGGCATGGCGTCCTTCTTCTTCGGCAGTTCGGCAACCATCGCCTCGGTGGTGATGAGCAAACCGGCGACCGAAGACGCGCCTTGCAGAGCCTGGCGCACGACCTTGGTCGGATCGATGATGCCCTTTTTCACCATGTCGACGTAATCGCCGCCCTGGGCGTCGAAGCCGAAAGAGTAGTTGGAGTTCTCGAGGATCTTGCCGACGATGACGGAGCCGTCCTCGCCCGCGTTAGTGGCGATCTGCCGGGCCGGAGCCTGCAGCGCCTTGCGCACGATCTCGACGCCGTGCTTCTGGTCCTCGTTCGCGGTGCGCACTTTCTTGAGCGCCTCGGTGGCGCGCAGCAGTGCAACGCCGCCGCCCGGAAGAACGCCTTCCTCGACCGCGGCGCGGGTCGCATGCATCGCGTCGTCGACGCGATCCTTGCGTTCCTTCACCTCGACCTCGGTAGCGCCGCCGACGCGGATCACCGCGACGCCGCCGGCGAGCTTGGCAAGACGTTCTTGCAGCTTCTCGCGGTCGTAATCGGAGGTGGTCTCCTCGATCTGCGCCTTGATCTGGGTGATGCGGTCTTCGATGTCCTTCTTCTTGCCGGAGCCGTTGACGATCGTGGTGTTCTCTTTGTCGATCATCACTTTCTTGGCCTTGCCGAGCATGGCGACCGTGACGTTCTCGAGCTTGATGCCGAGATCCTCGGAGATCGCCGTGCCGCCGGTCAGGACCGCGATATCCTGCAGCATCGCCTTGCGGCGATCGCCGAAGCCCGG
>JBAQAB010000458.1:0-3630 GCA_049285535.1 Xanthobacteraceae bacterium | reverse complement strand
CAGCGGGGGCAACCGGCGGCTTGAGCGGCGCCGGACGCGGCGGCGGTGCCGGACGCTCCGCCCGCGCCTTGCGCACGCTCTCGGCCTCGACCTTGCGGATGGCGTCTTCCAGCGCGAGTCGCTCGCGCGTGATGTCGGCCTCGGAAAGCGGCGGCTCGATTGAGCGCAACTGCGAGACCAGGGCCGCGCGCGCCCGCTCGTACAGGCCCCGCCGGGCTTCGCCGGTGCTGTTTTCGAGGCCCTCTACGGCGCGGGCGATGAGCGGATGATAATCTGCCATTTGTCGAGTTTACGCTTCGCGCGCGAAAATTTCACCTTAAGCTTCAAAGGGATTTTGCATGAGGATGGTATCCTCCCGTTCCGGGCTGGTCGACAGGATGGCGACGGAACAGCCGATCAGCTCCTCGAGCCGGCGCACATATTTGATCGCCTGTGCCGGAAGGTCGGCCCAGGACCGGGCATGCGCGGTCTTCTCCCCCCAGCCGCCGATGGTTTCGTAGATCGGCTCGACCCGCGCCTGGGCATGCTCGCTGGCGGGAAGATAGTCGATCTCGCGCCCGTCCAGCCTGTATCTGACGCAGACCTTGATCTCATCGAAGCCGTCGAGAATGTCGAGTTTGGTCAGCGCCAGGCCGTTGATGCCGCTGGTGCGGACGGTTTGCCGCACCAGCACGGCGTCGAACCAGCCGCAGCGCCGCGGCCGGCCCGTGACCACGCCGAACTCCTTGCCGCGCTCGCCGAGCGTTTTGCCGACCTCATTGAGCTGCTCGGTGGGAAACGGTCCGGCGCCGACCCGCGTCGTATAGGCCTTGCAGATGCCGAGCACGTAGCCGATGGCGCTCGGGCCCAGTCCCGAGCCGGTCGCCGCCTGCGCCGCCACCGTGTTCGACGACGTGACGAAGGGATAGGTGCCGTGGTCGATGTCGAGCAGCGCGCCTTGCGCGCCTTCGAACAAGATGCGTTTGCCCTCGCGGCGGCGTTCGTCGAGCAGCGACCACACGGAATCCATGAATGGGAGCACCTGCGGCGCTACCGCGGCCAGCTCGTCGTAGAGCGCGTCCGGCACAATCTCGCTCATGCCGAGCCCACGGCGGAGCGCATTATGATGCGCCAAAAGGCGCTCGATCTTGCCGTTGAGCATTTGCAGGTCGGCCAGATCCATCAAGCGGATGGCGCGGCGTCCGACCTTGTCCTCATAGGCCGGGCCGATGCCGCGGCCGGTGGTGCCGATGGCGCCCTTGCCGGAGGCCCGCTCGCGCGCGACGTCGAGCTCCTGGTGCAGCGACAAGATCAGCGGCGTGTTCTCCGCAATCCGCAGGTTTTCCGGCGTGACGGTGACGCCTTGTTTCTTGAGTTGGGCGATCTCGGCCAACAGCGCACGCGGATCGAGCACCACGCCGTTGCCGATGACCGAGAGCTTGCCCGGCCGCACCACGCCCGACGGCAATAGCGACAGCTTATAGGTGGTGCCGTTGATCACCAGCGTGTGCCCGGCATTATGGCCGCCCTGGAAGCGGACGACGATATCGGCCTGCTCGGACAGCCAATCGACGATCTTGCCTTTGCCCTCGTCCCCCCACTGGGAGCCGACCACGACAACATTTGCCATGAGGAATTGTCCCCAGAAGGCCCAATGAATATTGAATGACTGCTCGATTGGAGCGGCTGCCGGCCGTAGCCGACCGCCCCGGATAATGGATGCCGGTGCCGGACGCAAGGAAAAGCGCTTCCCGCAGGCTCCTGTGAGTTCCGACAATTCATTGGTTTCACAACAAATTAGCCATTAGCCTTGTTGCCGAGATTGTGGATTTGTTTCGGCTGCTGCGGGCGGCAATGCGGCATGCGGGGCAGGCGGATTGTCGCAGTCTTGCATCGCGACTGGGGTCGTGCGGCGGATCGGAGGCCTGGACGCCAGCCAGTCATGCCAGGACGGCACTGGTCTAGCGGCGCAGGGCGGGCTAGCCCACGCGGCACATTGTTGACGATGAAGGATACGCATGTCGGGGACACAAGTGCGAAGCCTGAGCCAAAGCCCCGCGCAGAGGTCGCGTCTCACCGGCGTCTGGTTCTTCGATCAGCCTTATCTGCTGTTGTCGCTGACCTCGCTGTTCTGGGCCGGCAACACCGTGCTTGGGCGGTTCGTCGCCGGGCATGTGCCGCCAATCACGCTCGCCTTCATCCGCTGGAGCGGAGCAACCGCGATCCTGTTGCCGTTCGCCGCGCGGCACATCCTGCGCGATTGGCCGATCATCCGTAAGAACGCCGGTGTCCTGATCCTGATCGCCTTCGTCGGGTTCTCCGTCTACAACACGATGGCCTATTACGGCCTGCAATACACGACGGCGATCAACGGGCTGCTGCTGCAATCGGTCGGGCCGCTGTTCGTCGCCATGTGGACCTTCGCGCTATTTGGCGAACGGCTGACGTTGCGTCAGGCCTGCGGCATCGCTGTGTCGCTGACCGGCGTTCTCGTCATCATCTGTCACGGCAGCCTCACCGTCCTGCTCACGATCAAATTCAATCGCGGCGACGTCTGCTTTGTTTTGGCGCTCGTCACCTATGGCTTCTATGCGGCTTACTTGCGCAAGCGGCCGGCCATGCATCCGTTGTCGTTTCTCGCCGTCGGCATGGGGCTGGGCGCGGCGATGCTTATTCCGGGTGTGGTTTGGGAGATCGCCAGCGGCCGCACCGTCGTGTTCGACGCCGAAAGCCTGGCGAGCTTTGCCTTCGTCTGTATTTTCCCGTCGCTGCTCGGCTATCTGTTCCTCAACCGCGGCATCGAACTGATCGGCGCCAACCGCGCGGCGCCGTTCATTCATCTCGTTCCGGTGTTCGGCTCGGTGCTGGCGATCGTGCTGTTGGGCGAACGCTTCGAGCTTTTCCACGCCGTCGGCTATGCGCTGGTGTTCGCGGGCATCACGATCGCCACCAGGAAGTAGCGGCCTCAAAACATCAGCGGCTTGACCTGCTGCACGTTCGTAATCTGCTGCACCTTGCCGAGCACCTCGGCCGGCACCGCGCCGTCAACCTCGACCAGCGCGATGGCGTTGCCGCCGGCGGATTCGCGGCCGAGATGGAAGGTGGCGATGTTGATGCCGGCTTCGGCCAAGAGCGTGGCGAAGCGGCCGACGAAGCCGGGCTTGTCCTGATTGGTCACATAGAGCATCGAGGGGCCGAATTCGGCGTCGATACGGATTCCCTTGATGTCGATGATGCGCGGCCGGCCGTCGGCATAGACGGTGCCGGAGACCGAGCGGGTCTGCCGGTCGGTGACCACGGTGACGGTGATCAGGCTGTCGTAATCGCCCGCGGCGTCGCGGCGCGTCTCTTCGACAACGATGCCGCGATCCTTGGCGACGATTGGCGCCGACACGACATTGACGTCTTGCAGCATTGGCCGAAGGAGGCCAGCGACAGCGGCCGAGGTCAGCGCCTTGGTGTTCATGGCCGCGACCTCTCCCTCGTAGGTGATCTGCACCTTCTTGATGCCGGTATCGGTAAGCTGGCCGGCGAACGAGCCGAGCTTTTCCGCAAGATCAACGAAGGGTTTCAGCTTGGGCGCTTCCTCGGCGCTGATCGAGGGGAAGTTGACCGCGTTGCTGATGGCGCCGCGCAACAGATAGTCCGACA
>JBAQAB010000457.1:0-9548 GCA_049285535.1 Xanthobacteraceae bacterium | reverse complement strand
ATATTAGTCAGCGCCTGCGAAATCAGCCGCCGATCGAAGCACGCCGTTAGGGCCTCGGCGGGCAGCACGACTTCGAAATCGATGTCCGGGTGCGCGACGCGCAACAGGAACACCACCTGGCGCACGGTATCGGCGACGTCATCGTCGGCGACCACAGCTTTGGGCATGCGGGCGAAACGCGAGAACTCGTCGACCATGCGCTTGATATCGTCGACCTGCCGTACGATGGTTTCGGTGCACTGCTCGAACACAGCCGGATCCTCGGTGATCGACTTGCCGTATTTGCGCCGCAACCGCTCCGCCGAAAGCTGGATCGGCGTGAGCGGGTTTTTGATCTCGTGAGCAATGCGACGGGCGATATCGGCCCAGGCCGAGGAACGCTGCGCCAGCACCAATTCGGTGATGTCGTCGATGGTGATGACATAGCCGTGTTCGGATTCGCCCGATTGCTCGCTGGTCACGCGCACCGAATAGTTCCGCTCCTGGCTATCGCGGGTGAGCGTGATCTGCCGTTGCATCAGCCGTTGATTGCTGACTTGCGCCGCTTGAAAGATCTCGGCGAGCTCGGGTGCGATCGCCGCGAGCGGCTGGCCGAGGACGTCGCTCTCGATGCGGTCGATCAACCGCTCCGCGGAACGGTTGAGAATGGAAATCCGGCCGTCGGCATTGACGCCAATGACGCCGGCGCTGGCTCCCGCAAGCACGGCTTCGGTGAATCGCCGCCGGCTATCGATGAGATCGCGGGCGCGAACGATGTCGTCATGCTGCGTGCGCAACTCTTGCGTCATCTTGTTGAAAGTCTCGCCCAACTGGGCGAGATCGCCTTCCGACCGGCGCACCGGCACTTGAATGTGGAGATTGCCGGTGGAGACCACGTTGGCGGCGCTGATCAGGCGGCGGATCGGCGCGACCAGCCGGTTGGCGAAGTCCAGCCCGATCCATGCGGCAGACAGCAGAACGATCAACGCAATCACCGCGAACATCAGCGCGAATGCGATCTGGATGCCGAGCCGCCGCTCTTCGAGATTGGCGTATTCGCCGACGCTCTCCTGGGTATTGCGTAATTGCTGCACGACACGCGGATCGAGCAGCCGAGCGACGTAGAGATACATGTCGTCGTAGCCGTTCAGCTTGACGACCGATGCGACATTGTCGCCTTCAGGAATAAAGGCCACTTGCGGTTCCGTGGCACTGGTCTCGCCGAGCAGCTGCACCGACGGCAATACGAACCGCTTATCCATCGTAATGCCGGTGGGCTCCACGATCGAACCGTCGGCCTTGAGGATGAGCGCCACGGACAGATTACGGCCGGTGGTTTGCGCGGCGAGGAATTTGCGAAATTGATCGCGATCCTGGTCGAAGACCGGCTTCGCCCGGCTCAAGTCGAATGCCATCGCCATATCCTCGCCCCGCACGTCGGCGGCATGCTCGGTCACGTAGGCGTTGGCTACGGTCAGCGACTGTTCGATCATGGCGCGGGTGCGCGTCGAGAAAAACCGATCGAGCCCGCGGTCGAGCGTTGTCGACGCGACCAGAGCGACCAGCACGGTCGGCACCGCGGCAATGACCGCGAACAGGCTGACAATTTGAACGTGGAGACGCGATCCGGCGCGTCCGCGCCAGCGCGCCTGCACCGCCACCCAGACTTCGCGCCCGATGATAACGAGCAGCAGCACTCCGGTGATGGCATTGCCGAGGAGCAGGCCCTTGACGACGGCGTCGACCGGGACGATCGGCGTCAGCCCCGCCATGACCAGAAAGGTCGCCGTCGCGGAAAGTAGTGCGGCGCCGACGGCAATGCCGCCGATCAGGCGCGAAGCCCCCGGAACCGGGGCGGTCGCCGCCACCGGCTCGATTGGCGCGACCTGTTCGACAGTCGTCATTGGCTTCCCGGAGCCTTCCAACCGCTGGATATAAAAAGGGAATTTGCCGTCGGATGGAATCCGGTCAACCGCCCCTAGTGATGCTTTTATACAACAATGTTGCTCAATTGCGACAATTAATGGGCGGTCTTTGGCGGCCTTGGGGGGCTACATCCGCCGATAACGACCGGGGCCGTTTTGCCGCTTTGCCGGTTCTTGCGCCGCTTAACCGCCGCTAGTGCGATAAACCTGGATGTCCAGATCGCGGATCTTCTTCCGCAGGGTGTTGCGGTTGACGCCGAGCAGATCCGCGGCGCGGATCTGATTGCCGCGAGTTGCCGTCAGCGCCGCCGACAAAAGCGGGCCTTCAACCTCCCGCAAGATGCGGTGATAAAGGCCCGGCGGCGGTAGACCATCGTCAAATCCGGCAAAATAGCGCGTCAGATAGCGCTCGACCGCGCTGGAGAGGTTCTCATCGCCGCCTCGGGTCTCGCCGGGTGCCGCCAGCATCGGTTGCGATAGCTCGGCATCGACCACGGCCGCCGTTATCGTCTCCTGCGGATAAAGCGCGGCGAGCCGGCGCGCCAGATTTTCCAGTTCGCGCACATTACCCGGCCAGCGGTGCCGTTTCAGCCGCTCGACCGCGGCTTGATCGATCTGCTTCGGCGGCAATCCTTCGCGCTCCACCAGCGTGAAGAAGTGCCGGATCAGGTCCGGAATGTCCTCGGTGCGTTCGCGCAGCGGCGGCAGCCGCAGCGGCACGACATTGAGCCGGAAGAACAAGTCCTCGCGGAACAGGCCCTGCTGGATGAGCTGACGCAGGTCCTTGTTCGTTGCCGCGATGATGCGCACGTCAGCCTTGATCGGCGTACGGCCGCCGACTGTGGTGTATTCGCCTTGCTGCAGCACGCGCAGAAGCCGGGTCTGCGCCTCCATCGGCATGTCCCCGATCTCGTCGAGGAACAGCGTGCCGCCTTCGGCTTGCTCGAAGCGGCCGGAGCTGCGCGTATTGGCGCCGGTAAAGGCGCCCTTCTCGTGGCCGAACAATTCGGATTCGATGAGATCGCGCGGGATCGCCGCCATATTGATGGCGACGAACGGTCCGTTACGGCGTTTGCCATAGTCATGCAGCGCGCGCGCCACCAGCTCTTTGCCGGTGCCGGACTCGCCGGAGATCATGACCGTGAGGTCGGTCTGCATCAGCCGCGCCAGCACGCGATAAATTTCCTGCATCGCCGGCGAGCGGCCGACCAGCGGAATAGATTCGAAATCCTCGACCTTGGCCGGCGGCCGCGCTTTCTCCTTCGGCTCCGACAGCGCGCGCCCGATGATCGCGGTCAGCTCCTTGAGATCGAAGGGTTTCGGCAGGTATTCGTAAGCCCCGCGCTCGGACGCGCGAATGGCCGTCATGAACGTGTTCTGCGCGCTCATGACGATGATCGGCAAATCCGGGCGGGCCTTTTTGATGCGCGGCAGCAAATCGAAAGCGCTCTCGTCGGGTAACAGCACATCGGTGATGATCAGATCGCCGTCGCCCTGGCTGATCCAGCGCCACAAAGTGGCGGCGTTACCGGTCGAGCGCACCTCGTAACCGGCGCGCGACAGCGCCTGATTAAGCACCGTTCGGATCGCCGCATCGTCGTCGGCGACGAGAATGCTTCCCGCAGGCATCAATGATTCCCTTGTGGCTGAAGGACGCCGTCCGGCTCGGCGGCCCCACCGCTCTGTAGCGCGGTATATTTCGGCATAAGGATACGAAATGTCGTGCGGCGCGGCTGCGACTCGCATTCGATGATGCCGCCGTGATCGCCGACAATCTTGGCGACCAGCGCAAGCCCAAGGCCCGATCCGCTCGGCTTGGTGGTGACGAACGGATCGAACAAATGCTGCATCAGTTCGTCGGGTACACCCGGTCCGTTGTCGCGGACGCAGAATTCGAGTGGCAACGATACTCGCGCATTGCCTCCCGGCAGCGAGAGCCGCACGCCCGGGCGGAACGCCGTAGTCAGCGCGATTTCGCCGCCCGATGTGTTTTCCCCGATCGATTCGGCGGCGTTCTTGACGAGGTTCAAGAACACTTGGATCAGCTGATCGCGGTTGGCCAGCACCGGCGGCAGCGATGGATCGTAATCCTCGATGAACTTGATGTGCCGGGCAAAGCCGGATTGCGCCAACCGTTTGACGTGTTCGAGCACCACATGGATGTTGATCGGCTCGCGCTCGATCGGACGCTCGTCGGTGAAGACTTCCATGCGATCGACCAGCTTCACGATACGGTCGGCTTCGTCGCAAATCAGCCGGGTCAGTGTGCGGTCGTCGTCGTTCACCGATTGCTCGAGGAGTTGAGCGGCGCCGCGGATACCGGACAGCGGATTCTTGATTTCGTGGGCGAGCATCGCGGCAAGCGCGCTCACCGAGCGCGCGGCGCCGCGATGGGTGAGCTGGCGATCCATTTTGTCGGCAATGGTGCGCTCCTGCAGCATCACGACGACGTAGTCGGTTTGCTCCGGCAGCGGGGCGACGTGCAGATCGACCAGCCGGTCGCCGGGATTGCGTGGCGTGCCGAGATCGACCTTGTATTCATTGACGGCGGCGCCGCGCTTGCGCACCTGCTCGATCAGCGGGAGCAGCGGGCTGCCGAACGGTACCAGGTCACGCAGCAGGTGCCGCCGCAACAGCGGCGCCGAGACCTCGAAAAAAGATTCCGCGGCGACGTTGGCGTCGACCACTTTGCCGTCCGACGACACGACGATGACCGGATGCGGCAGCGCGTTGAGCACCGCATCGGCGGCCGACGTCGTTGGCAGCGGCTCGACCGCGCTCATGCCGCGCTCCTCAATGCCCTAGGCGATCCGCCGAATGCGTCGAATGCCTCGGTGAGGCGGTGCCGAGCGAGCGCCGGGTCGGTGCAGGTCAACACGATGCTGCGGTGGATCTTCAGAAGATGGAGCGGCGCACCTGCGGCCGCCGCGGCGCTGTCGAGCGCCCAGCCCAAATGTTTACGCGCGTGGCGCACGCCGATATCGACACCATAATGGGCCAAAATTTCATCGTAAAGTTCGCCGACCAATGCCAATTGCTCGTCGAGCGGGGGCGATGCTTTGGGTTCACCGGTCGTAAGATAGTGCGCGAGCTGGCCCGGAAACCAAGGTCTGCCCTGCGCGCCGCGGCCGAGCATCACCGCGTCGGCACCGGACGCCGCAAGCGCCACGTCGGCATCGCCGAAGCTTTGGATGTCGCCGTTGACCACGACCGGGATTGATACGTTCTGTTTGACGGCGCGCACCGCAGCCCAGTCGGCGCGGCCATTATAGAATTGGCAGCGCGTCCGACCGTGCACGGTGACCAGCACCACCCCGGCCGCTTCGGCACGCCGCGCTAGCTCCGGCGCATTGCGCGAACTGTCATCCCAGCCCAGCCGCATTTTTAGAGTGATCGGAACTTTCACCGCTTGCACGACTGCTTCGATCAGTCCCAGCGCGTTATCGAGGTCCCGCATCAGCGCCGACCCGGACTCGCCATTAGTGACATGCTTGGCGGGACAGCCCATGTTGATGTCGATGATTGCCGCCCCGGCGCTCTCGGCAATGCGGGCGCCTTCGGCCATCCAGTAGGCTTCGCAGCCGGCAAGTTGCACGACCAGCAATCCGCCCTGCCCCTGGACCCGGCGCCTTGCGTTGCGCTTGCCCGCGGCAAGTGCCGCACAAGCAGTCATTTCCGAGATGACAAGGCCAGCACCCAGCGCCTGGACCTGGCGCCGGAACGGCGCGTCGGTAACGCCGGACATGGGGGCGAGAAGGACCGGATTCGGCACCTTGAGCGGTCCGACTCTCAGTTCCCGCGTGCTTTTCGGGCCTAGTTGGGAGTAAGAAGCCATCTGCACACTAAATAGGCGTCATGGAATTGTTGCATAGAGTTTAGCCAAAATACCGGGCAGCGCAAGTGCTGCACTGCAATATAACTATCCTGTGCAAATCTGCGACCGGATCGTCATGCAGGCCGCTTTTGAGGCTTTTTCTAGCCACTAGCAGCCAATTCGCAGATCGCGCGGACATGCGCTAAAGCCATCGCAGGGAGCTGTGAATTCATGACGGGTACGGTAGCCGCCATCGTCGTTGCGGCCGGGCGCGGCGAACGCGCCGGCGGCGATGTGCCAAAGCAATATCGCAACATCGCCGGCGAGCCGATGATCCGGCCGACATTGCGGGCGTTCCTCAATCACTCGCTGATCGGCGTTGTGCAGCCGGTCATCAATGCGAGCGACGAGGCGCTTTATCGCGCCGCGACTGCCGGTCTGGAAAAATTGCCGGCACCGGTTCCAGGCGGCGCAACGCGTCAGGCCTCAGTGCGAGCCGGGCTTGAGGCCCTAGCTGTGTGCGCGCCCGATTTGGTTCTCATTCATGACGCGGCACGGCCGTTTCTCAGCGGCGCTCTGGTCGATCGCGCCATTGCTGCGGGCGAGTCGGCCGGCGCTGCCGTACCGGGCATTGTCGTTGCCGATACGGTGAAGGCGATCGACGGCGAGGCGATTGTTGTCGAAACCCTCGATCGCAGCCGGTTACGCATGGTGCAAACGCCGCAGGCCTTCGCTTTCGATCTGATCCTCGATGCGCATCGCCGCGCCGCCGCGGCCGGGCTCGACAACTTTACGGACGATGCCGCGCTCGCCGAATGGGCCGGCCACCGCGTCAGCGTGTTCGACGGCGAAGCCGGCAATGTGAAAGTAACGACCAACGACGATTTCGCCCGCGCCGAAATTTTGCGTCTGGCCGGGCTTGCCGATGTGCGCACCGGCAACGGTTTCGATGTGCATGCTTTCGTTGACGGCGATCATGTCATGCTTGGCGGAGTGCGAATTCCACATTCGTGCGGCGTGACTGGGCATTCGGACGCCGACGTCGCGCTGCATGCGCTGGTCGACGCCATTCTCGGCGCGCTCGCCGATGGTGACATTGGCACGCACTTTCCGCCGTCCGATCCGCAATGGAAGGATGCGTCGTCGGACCGCTTCCTCGCTTTCGCCTGCGAGCGGGTGCGCGCACGCCACGGCATCATCGCTCATCTCGACGTGACGGTCGTGTGCGAGGCGCCCCGCGTCTCGCCGCACCGCGGCGCCATGCGCGCACGCATCGCGGCAATCGCCGGGATTGCAGTGGAACGCGTCGGGGTCAAAGCGACGACCAGCGAAAAGCTCGGCTTTACCGGACGCGGCGAGGGCATCGTTGCGATGGCGACGGCGACGATCCGATTGCCGTGGAGCGCCGCATGATCGACCAGGCGCTGCGCCGCACCGCACGGCGGGTGCTCGATCTATGCCGCGCGCGCGGGCTGCGTATCGCCACCGCGGAATCCTGCACCGGCGGTCTCGTCGCCGGGGCCCTGACCGAAATTGCCGGCTCTTCCGACGTCGTTGATTGCGGCTTCGTCACATATTCGGATGAAGCCAAGCAAGAACTGCTCGGCGTGCCGGCGGCGACGCTGACGCGTTATGGCGCCGTCAGTCGTGAGACAGCAGCGGCGATGGCCAAAGGCGCTCTGGAAAATTCACAGGCAGATCTTGCGGTCGCCGTCACCGGCATCGCGGGTCCCGGCGGCGGTTCGGCACGAAAACCCGTCGGGCTAGTCTACTTTGCTGCCGCGACCCGGGAAGGCCGGCGTCTCGGCCGGCGCCGCCGATTTGGCAAGATCGGGCGCAGCCGCGTGCGACTGCGCTCGGTTGCCGAGGCGCTGGCGCTTCTCGAAACGCTTGCCGAAAACGTATCGGATTGACGCGACGCGTCGCTCGATCAGAGGTGCCAGACGCCGTCTTCGTCGCGGCGTCCGCGAGCGCCGAAACCAGGCGCGACATGCCAGCGGCCGGGCTGCCAGTGGCCGAAATGATCGCCGGTGCCGTGGCCGTCCCAGTGATCGAAATCGTGCGGGGCGAAATGATGCGCCAAGCGGTCGTGGAGCGGAAAATGATGCAAGTCGCGATGAAATCCGCCCCAATAAGAGTTTTGGGGGCGGCCGCTATAAAACCCATGCCCGATAGCCTGACCGAAGCTGGGGTGCACGCCGCCTCCGCCGTGGGCGACGGCCTTGACCTGCGCACCGGCGATGACAAAAGAACAAACCGCCGCGGCCGCGAGAGACCTTCGCAAAGACATCCGCATTACACCAAGCGTCCTCAGTTCCGCTTGGCATTATCGGCTTTCCTGCGGCCCAGTTCGATGAGCGCGACGATCAAGCAAGCAAGATAGTTAAGCGTCGAAGACTCTAGCTGGCCTGTTTTCGATAAACTTGATCGGCGCGCCGTTCGAACGCCGCGGAGAAGCGGCGAAAGGCGGTCTCGAACATGGCTCCCATGAGAACCCCAAGCGTGCGGCTGCGAAATTCGTAGATAATGAAAAATTCGACGTCGCAGCCGGCTGCCCCCTCCGGCTGAAAGCGCCATCGGTTGTTCATTTTGCGAAATGGGCCTTCGAGGTACTCGACGAGAATCTCGAGTTTCTTGCGATCTAGTGTCACCCGGCTGGTGAAGGTCTCGTGGATGAGCTTGTAGGCGACCGTCATGTCGGCGACGATCACCTCCCTGCCCTCGCCATCGGCGGTGCGCTGGCGTACGTGCAGCGATCGGCACAGCGGTACGAATTCGGGGTAATGCTCGACGTCGGCGACGAGATCGAACATGTCGGCTGCGGAGTGTCGCACCCGCCGCTTGGTCGAAAATTGGGGCATCAATTCATCGCGCCGTCCGCAGCGCCTTTAGTCGTGCAAAATCCTCGCCGGCATGATGCGACGAGCGAGTTAGGGGACTTGCCGCGACCATCGAGAAGCCTTTGGCGTAGGCGATCGTCTCGAGCGCCTTGAATTCGTCGGGCGGCACGAAACGCACGACGGGATGATGCTTGCGCGACGGCTGCAAATATTGGCCGATGGTCAGAAAGTCGACCCCGGCAGCGCGTAAATCGTCCATGACCTGCAATATTTCATTCCGCTCTTCGCCGAGCCCGACCATGATCCCGGATTTGGTGAACATCTGCGGATCGACGTCTTTGACGCGTTGCAGGAGGCGGATCGAGGCGAAATAACGGGCGCCCGGCCGTACCGTCAGATATTTGGACGGCACGGTTTCCAGATTGTGGTTGAAGACGTCGGGACGCGCCGCAACGACAGTCTCCGCCGCGCCGTCCTTTCGCAAAAAGTCGGGCGTCAGGACTTCGATGGTGGTGGCCGGGCAGCGCGCGCGGATTGCACCGATGACCGCGGCGAAATGGCCGGCGCCGCCGTCATCAAGATCGTCACGGTCGACCGAGGTGACGACGACATGCGCAAGTCCGAGCTTGCGGGTCGCTTCGGCGACGTGTTCCGGCTCGGCTGGATCCAGCGCGCCGGGCAGCCCGGTCTTGACGTTGCAGAAGGCGCAGGCCCGCGTGCAGGTGTCGCCCATGATCATGAAAGTGGCGTGCTTTTGCTCCCAGCACTCGCCGATATTGGGGCAGCCGGCTTCCTCGCAAACGGTATGCAGGCCATTGGCGCGGACGATGCGCTGGGTATCGAGATAGCCCGCCGAAACCGGTGCCTTGACGCGAATCCACTCCGGCTTGCGCAGGGCCGGTTGGTCCGGCCGATGCGCCTTTTCCGGGTGACGGGGCCGGCCGGGAGCGTCAGTCAGAGTGTCGATCAAGACGGCCATGGGCTTTTATA
>JBAQAB010000456.1:0-4660 GCA_049285535.1 Xanthobacteraceae bacterium | reverse complement strand
GGGTCGTGCACACCGCGGGCGAGCCGGAGATCATCAATACGCCATCGGCAAGCGGAAGAGGCCAGAACATCGCGCGCTGTCCTGCCTGGGTCGCCGTCTGGAGCAACTACCCGCAGGCTGGACCTTCCGTCCGCTTCGTGCGGGTCGGCACGCTGGATCAGCCCGATCGATGCCCACCCGACATCCACATCTACACGTCGTCGAAGCAGACCTGGGTGACGCTCCCGACCGACGCAAAGGCCGTGCCGGAATTCTACGACCTCGCCGCCTGGCCGGCCGAGAGTCTGGAGCGGCTCCGTACCATGCGGGAGCGCGGGCCCCCGAAGCGTTAATGCGCGACGATCAGGTTGCCGGGCGGGGGAAACGCGGGATTTTTTTCCGTACCGCGCAAAAGCGCAAGCGCCGTTTGCAACGCCTTGTCATCCTTCGCGTCGGTGGGAACGTATGATTGCGAACCCATTTTTTCGGCTCCGCTCGCCTTAAGATGTCCGGGCAGATTCGCCTCGCTGAAGCTTGTGTCCGCGGCTGCCTCCAAATTCTGCGGAACTTGCTGCTCGACCTTGATGTCCGGCGTGATGCCCTCGGCTTGGATTGTACGGCCCGACGGCGTGAAGTAGCGCGCTGTGGTGAGACGAAGAGCGCCGTTGCCTGGACCAAGCGGGATGATCGTCTGAACCGATCCTTTGCCGAATGAACGGGTACCGATAATCGTCGCCCGCTTTTGATCTTGCAAAGCACCGGCCACAATCTCCGAGGCTGACGCAGAACCACCGTTGACCAGAACCGTCAGTGGCTTGCCGTTCGTGAGGTCGTCCGATTTGGCATAAAAACGCTGGTCTTCTCCGCTGTCACGTCCACGGATCGATACGATTTCGCCGCTTTTGATAAAGGCATCGGATACTGCGACCGCTTGGTCGAGGAGCCCACCCGGATTGTTCCGTAGATCGAGAATATAGCCCTTGAGGTGATCGGCCGGAACCTCCGAGGAAATATGCTTGATTGCGTCCGTCAGCTCATCACCGGCGAGGTTGTTGAATTCGGTGATCCGGATGTAGCCAACGTCACCGCCTTCGACGTGATAGCGAACCGACCGCACTTTGATGATTTCACGCGTCAGTGTTTTCTGGATTGGCTGCGAGACGCTTGCACGTTGGATTTCAAGTTTGACGGAGCTACCCGGGTTACCCCGCAATTTCGTAACGACGTCATTGAGCGGAAGACCGGAAATGACCTGATCGTCGATCCGGGTGATGATGTCGCCGGCAAGAATGCCGGCTTTTGCCGCCGGCGTATCGTCGATCGGTGAAACGACCTTCACGAGCCCGTTTTCCATCGTGACCTGCATGCCCAGGCCGCCAAACTGGCCGCTCGTCTCCGCCTGCATGTCGTTAAAACTCTTGGCATCCATGTAATTGGAATGCGGATCGAGTCCGCTCACCATTCCGTTGATGGCCGACGCGATCATCTTTTTGTCGTCGGGCTTTTCGACATAGTCGCGCCGAACCATGTCGAAGACCTTGCCGAACAACTCGAGTTGCCGGTAGGTCTGGCCGGCATCGGCCCTCGGCGAAGCAATCGCCCCGGACATCAGCGGCAGCAGGCCCGGTGCGGTCGCAAGCAGGGCTAACGCAGCGCCCGCTATTGCGCCAAGCGACAGATGTAAGAGCTTTTGCATGGAGGCTTCTTTCGTGTTGGGCGGTCGATAAGTCACTTCACAATCTCGCTATCGGCTGCGGCAGTCTGTCCCGGCACCCAGCCGTCGACCTTTGCCCGAAAGGCGGAAGTCCAATACCACGTTACTGGCATTGCCCGCCAATTCTGTCTTTCTTAAGCCCCGACGCGCTTCTGGTGGGGGACGACTTTTTACGGTGGCGATTGAGGAACCGAAACTGTGGGCAGTAACGCGATATATCTGATAACGGTCTGGGCGATCCCCGTGATCGTCGCCGTAACGTTTCATGAGGCTGCGCATGGCTTCGTAGCCTATCTTCTTGGCGACGACACGGCATGGCGGCTCGGACGCGTCAGCTTCAATCCGGCGAAGCACATCGACCCCTTTGGAACGATCCTGTTGCCGGGCCTGCTGCTGCTACTGCACGCACCCTTTCTGTTTGGTTACGCGAAGCCGGTGCCGGTCAATTTTAGCCGGCTGCGATCGCCGCGACGGGACATGGTGCTGGTCGCGGCAGCCGGACCAGCCATGAATATTGCGCTTGCAGTGGTCGCGGCTCTGGCTTTCCACATCGTCGGCACCTTGCCCGTCACGGCAGCGCGATGGTTGGCGGACAATTTGAGGAATGCCTTGATCCTTAACGTGGTGCTGGCGGTATTCAATTTATTTCCGCTGCCGCCTCTCGATGGCGGACGCATCTTGGTTGGGATTCTGCCGACGGCGATTGCCGGGCCGGTTGCGCGACTCGAGCCCTATGGGCTGGCGATCTTGATCGGCCTCCTCATCGTTTTGCCGTTGCTCGGGGCTCAGCTCGGTATCGACCTCAACGTGGTCTCTCGCGTGATTGCCATTGCGGCCGGCGCCATTATCGAGGCCGTCCTTCGCGTCACCGGCAACAGCTAGCGGACTTGCTACCGCGGCAAGAGCGTGGTGCCCATCAGATATTTGTCGACCGCATGCGCGGCCTGGCGGCCTTCGCGGATCGCCCACACCACCAAGGATTGGCCGCGGCGCATGTCGCCGGCGGTGAAGACCTTGTCGAGCGAGGTCCTGTAGTCGTCGGTCGAGGCTTTGACGTTGCCGCGCTGGTCGAGCGCCAAATCGAGACTCTTGACCATGCCGTCGTGTACCGGATGCACGAAGCCCATCGCCAACAGAACGAGATCGGCGGGAATCTCGAACTCGCTGCCGGGGATCGGTTTCATCTTGGCGTCAACGCGCACGCAATGCAGTGTCTTCACCGTGCCGTTCTCGCCGGTGAATTTGGTCGTCATCACCGCGAAGTCGCGGTCGACGCCTTCCTCGTGGCTCGATGAGGTGCGCAGCTTGAGCGGCCAGTGCGGCCAGGTCAGCGCCTTGTTCTCGTGCAGCGGCGGCTGCGGCATGATCTCGAAATTGGTGACCGAAAGCGCGCCCTGGCGGAACGATGTGCCGATGCAGTCCGAGCCGGTGTCGCCGCCGCCGATGACGACGACATGCTTGCCCGCGGCGAGGATCGTCGCGCCGTCGCCGGCTTTCTCGCCGGAGACGCGGCGGTTCTGCTGCGGCAGAAAATCCATGGCGAAATAAATGCCCTCGAGTTCGTGGCCCGGCACCGGCAGATCGCGCGGCTTTTCGGCGCCGCCGGTGAGCACGACGGCGTCGTAGTCCTTGAGCAGTTTATCGGCCGGCACGTTGACGCCGACATGGGCGCCGTAATGGAACGTGACGCCTTCCGCCTCCATCTGCGCGACGCGGCGGTCGACGTGAATCTTCTCCATCTTGAAATCGGGGATGCCGTAGCGGAGAAGCCCGCCGGCCTTGGCCCAGCGCTCATAGACGTGGACCGCGTGGCCGGCGCGCGCCAGCTGCTGCGCGCAAGCCAAACCGGCCGGACCGGAGCCGACAATCGCCACTGTCTTGCCGGTCCGCGCCGCCGGCGGCTCCGGCTTTAGCCCCGCCGCAATGGCGTGGTCGGCGATCGCGCACTCGATCGATTTGATGGTGACCGGATTGTCGTCGATGTTCAGCGTGCAGGAGGCTTCGCACGGCGCCGGGCAGACCCGGCCGGTGACCTCCGGAAAATTATTGGTCGAATGCAGGTTGCGCGCCGCCTCGTCCCAGTTGCCGCCATAGACGAGGTCGTTCCAATCCGGGATCTGGTTGTTGACCGGGCAGCCCGGCGAGCCGGGCGCCACCGCGCCGGTGCCCATGCAATAGGGCACGCCGCAATTCATGCAGCGCGCGGCCTGGGTCACGTAGTCCTTCTCCGGCAGCGGCAGGACGAATTCGCGCCAATGATGAATGCGCTCGGCGACCGGCTCGTAGTCGCGGTCCTCGCGTTCGTATTCCAGAAAGCCGGTGATCTTGCCCACTTGACGCGCTCTAATTTTCCTCGCGCATGATCTTATCCGAAAACCGCAACGCCACTTTTCGGGATCATGCTATTCCGCCGCGATCGCCGCAGCCTTGAGTTCGTTGAGCGCCCGGCGATACTCGACCGGCATCACCTTGCGGAACTTCGGATACCAGGTTTTCCAGTTGTCGAGAATCGTGACGGCGACGCGCGAGCCGGTGAAGCGCGCGTGCCGCGAGATCAGGTGATGCAGCCGGTGGCAGTCGAAGCGGTCTAAGTCCGACATGATGTCGACCATGCCGTGCGCTTCGAGGTCGCGCATGTGATGGAAGACCTTGGCATTGATGTCTTCCTCGTCGGGCATCGGCTCGAGCTCCACCATGGCCATGTTGCAGCGTGAGGCGAAACTGCCGTCGTCGTCGAGTACGTAGGCGATGCCGCCCGACATGCCGGCAGCGAAGTTGCGGCCGGTCGGACCGAGCACCACGACGACGCCGCCGGTCATATATTCGCAGCAATGGTCGCCGGCGCCTTCGATGACGGCAAGCGCCCCCGAGTTGCGCACGGCAAAGCGCTCGCCGGCGATGCCGCGGAAATAGCATTCCCCGGCGATGGCGCCATAGAGCACGGTATTGCCGACGATGATCGACTGC
>JBAQAB010000455.1:0-5597 GCA_049285535.1 Xanthobacteraceae bacterium | reverse complement strand
GATGCCTTGCAGGCCGTCGAAGCCGCCGGTCAGCCAGCCGGCGCTGTTGGCGAGCTCTTCGAGCATCAGGCCGAAGCCGAGTGTCAGCATGATCAGCGCCAGATGGCGGAACCGGCAGATGACAAAGCTCGTGGCGTAACCGACGATGCCCGCGGCGATCGCGGCGACGACCAGCCCGGTGATCGGCTCGCCCCAGCCGTATTTCGACAGCAAGCCTGCCGCATAGGCGCCAACCCCGAAGAACGCGGCATGGCCGAGCGAGACGATGCCGGCATAGCCGAGGATCAGATCGAGCGACAGAGCAAACAGTGCGGTGATGGCGATCTGGCTCGCCAGGATCAGATAATCGGGGAACAGCGCGAAGGGCAACAGCGTCGCCAGCCAAAAAGCGATTTCGACCGGGCGCCAGCGCGTGCGCGCGGCGAAATAAAGCTTTGGCGCGTCAAAGCTCTGGGTCAACGCCATCGCTCAGCGTCTCCCGAACAGGCCGCGCGGCCGCCACATCAACAGCACGATCATCACGAAATAGATGAGAAAGGCGCCGGTGGCAGGGACGTAATATTTGCCGGCGACGTCGCTGATGCCGAGCAGCGCCGCGGCGACGAACGATCCCGAAATCGACCCGAGGCCGCCGACCGAGACCACGATCAGGACATAAACGAGATAGGTCAGCGCAAACGACGGATCGAGCCCAACAATCTCGACAGCAAGCGCACCGCCCAATCCGGCCAACCCGCTACCGAGTGCGAAAGTGACGGCAAAGGTGCGGTCGACGTCGATGCCGAGCCCGCGCGCCATGCGCTCGTTGTCGACCGCCGCGCGCACTTTTGCGCCGAACCGGGTGTATTCGACGGTCAACACCAGCAAGAACGTGATCGCCAGTGCAATGGCGATCATGATCAGGCGATAGACGGCGAAGCGCAGACCGAGAAAGGTGAACGAGCTGCGCAAATATTCCGGCAGCGGCAGCGGTTTCTGCTCGGTGCCGAAGACATAGGCCGCCACCGCCACCGAAATAAAGACGATGCCGATGGTCAGCAGCACCTGATCGAGATCGCTCGCCCGGTAAAGGCGCCGATAGAACAGCCGCTCGAAGCCGACGCTGACCACGGCGGCGGCAATGAAGGCGCAGGGCAGCGTCGCGAAAAACGGCCAGCCATAGCGGGTCATCAGCGCGACGGTCACATAGCCGCCGAGCATGGCGAAGCTGCAATGGGCGAGATTGATGAAATTCATCATGCCGAGCGTCACCGACTGCCCGACCGACAGCAAAAACAGCAGCATCCCATAGGCGAAACCGTCGAACAGGACGCCAAAAATAGGAGGAAGCATCGCCGGACGGCCCCTATGGAGAGTTCGCGAGCCTATCGAATCGGGACGCGGCGGGCCAAGTCGTTGCGGCCCGCCGCGCCAAGGTTCTGCTCAAGAGTCTGCTCAAGCACTGCCGCTGCCGGCGGCGCATTATTTGTTCATCGCCGCCTTGAACGGATCCTTGACGTTCGGGAAGCTCGCAATAGTGACGTTGACGAGCTTGCCATTCACCTTCTCGATCTTGCGGATATAGACGGTCTGGATGACGTCGCGGGTTTCCGGATCGATCGACATCGGGCCGCGCGGACTGTCCCAGTTGGCGCCCTTGGCGGCGGCAATCAGCGAATCGCCGTCGGTCTTGCCGCCGTCTTTCGTCAGCGCAATGTCGATCAGATGCGCGCCGTCGTAGCCGCCGACCGAGAAGAAGTCTGGATTACGGCTGTAGTCGGCGTCGTAGGTCTTGACGAACTCTTTGTTCATCGGGTTGTCGAGATTGTAGTCGTAATTGCCCGAGGTGATGATGCCTTCGGCGACGTCGCCCATGCTGGCAATCGCGTGCTCATCGGCAATTTCCGCTTGGCCCAGCACTTCGGTCTTCTTCGGATCGATGCCGCGCTCGGCGAGCGCCTTGCCGAATGCGCCGGGCTGCGAGCCGCCCGGGATCATGACGAAAATGCTCTGCGGGTTGAGATCCTTGGCGCGCTGCACATAGGCCGAGAAATCGGGATTTTGCACCGCCATGCGCACCGAGCCGAGAACCTTGCCGCCGGCGGCCGAAAACGCTTTCTGAAACGCGCTTTCGGCGTCGATGCCCGGGCCGTAATCGGTGACCATGGTGTAGGCGCTCTGGTCGCCGTTCTTTTCCGCCCAGGTGGCGAGGGTTTCGTTGACCTGCGGCACGGTGAACGAGGTGCGCGCCATGTAGGGCGACTTGGTGGTGATGATGGCGGTGGCCGCATTCATGACCACCATGAATTTCTTTGCCTGCGCCGACACTTCGGCGGCGGCGAGCGCGTTCGGCGTCAGCGCGAAGCCGGCCAGGATGTCGACATTGTCGCGCGTGACCAGCTCGTCGGCGAGCCGTTTGGCGACCGGCGGATTAATGCCGCCGGTGTCTTTGCGGACGATCTCGACATTCATGCCGCCGAGCTTGTCACCGTGCTGCTTCAGATAAAGCTTGATGCCGTCATCGATCTGGGTCGCGGTATCGGCGAACTGGCCCGAATAGGGCAGGATGAGGCCGATCTTGACTGTCCCCTGGGCATGACCGGCGACCGGCAACAGGCTTACCGCGAGCAAGCCAATGCCAGCTAACAAGATACGTTTCATTGTATCCTCCCATTGTCGTGCTGACGTTGCGACTGTACCACTTTGCCGGCCGTCCAAAGCGCCGCGCGTTTTGACGCGGCGTCCTTGGGCATGGCCGGTGTCAGTGCGGCATGCGCGCCTTCGCCGGGTCTTTGACGTTCGGGACGCTGTCAAACTCGATGTTTTCCAGCTCACCGCCGACCTTCTGGACGTGGCGGATATAGACGGTCTGGACGATGTCGCGGGTTTCCGGATCGATGCTGATGGGGCCGCGCGGGCTCTCCCAGCTCATGCCTTTGGCGGCCGCGATCAGCGAGTCGCCGTCGGCTTTGCCGCCGGTCTTTTTCAAAGCCTCGTAGATCAGGCGCGTGCCGTCATAGCCGCCCACCGCGAAGAAATCTGGATTGCGATGGAATTCGTCGGTGAAGGCTTTGACGAACTCATGATTGAGCGGCGAGTCATGGCTATAGTCGTAATCGGCGACAGTGATGATGCCGAGCGCTGCGTCACCCATGCTCTTGAGCGCGGTCTCGGCGCCGAGCGCGTCCTGCCCCAGCACTTTCGTTTTGGTGACGTCGACCCCGCGCTCGGCGAGCGCTTTGCCGACCGCTCCGGGCTGGGCGCCGCCGGGAATCCAGATGTAAATGGCATCCGGATGGGCGTCCTTGGCGGCCTGAACGAAGGCGGAGAAATCCGGATTGGCCACCGGAAAACGCACCGAGCCGATGACCTGACCGCCGCCTTCCTTGAAGCCGGTCTGGAACCAGGTTTCGGCGTCGAGGCCCGGGCCGTAGTCGGACACCATCGTGTAAACCGTCTTGATGCCGTGCTTGGCCGCCCAAACGCCAAGCGTGTAATTGAGCTGCGGCGTCGTCGACGAGGTGCGGGCGATGTAGGGCGACTTGGTGGTGATGATCGAGGTCGCGGCGTTCATGACCACCATGAATTTCTTGGCTTCGGCGGAAATGTCGGCCGCGGCCAGCGCATTCGGGGTCAGCGAAAAGCCGGCCAGAATATCGGCGTGGTCGCGCACGATGAGCTCCTGCGCCAGCCGCTTGGAGACGTCGGGCGCCATGCCGCCGGTATCCTTGCGAATGAACTCGATCTTCCTGCCGGCAACCGTGTCGCCGTGCTGCTTGACGTAGAGCTTGATGCCGTTGTCGATCTGCATGCCGGTGTCGGCGAATTGTCCGGAATATTCGTTGATGATGCCGATCTTGACCGAGTCCTGCGCGTTGGCCGCGCCGCCGATCGTCGCCGCCAGTATCAAGCCGGCAAGTCCGATGAGGACTTTTCGCATCGTTTCCTCCCCCTGCTCATCGATGAGCATGTTTCCGAAAGCCTATCCTCATTCAGGTTTGGCGCGAGTGCAATCTGGCTTGGCGCGGCTGGCGGCGAGACGGTGGGCCGCAGCCCCGCTAGGCCCTTGCACGGGCCGATGGGGCGTGGTCCAGAATACCGCCGGCAAGAGCGGATCAACCATGGATCGCCAACCCATATCGGGCGGCACCATCGACGCGGACGAAATCGCGCGGTTTTCGCGCGTGTCCGGGCAATGGTGGGTGCCGCGCGGCCCAATGGCGGCGCTGCACAAGTTCAATCCGGTTCGCCTGGCTTACATCCGCGACCGCGCCGCTGCACATTTTGGCCGCGACCCGAAGCGGCTCGACAGCCTCGCCGGGCTGCGGCTCCTCGATATCGGCTGCGGCGGCGGCATTCTGTCCGAGCCGCTGGCGCGGCTTGGCGCCGCGGTCGTCGGCGCCGATCCTTCGGAGCGCAATATCGAGGTGGCGCTGCATCACGCGGCGCAATCGGGATTGGCGATCGATTACCGCAACACCAGCGCCGAAGCGCTGGCCGAAGCCGACGAACAATTCGACGTCGTGCTGGCCATGGAAGTGGTCGAGCATGTCACCGACGTCGGCCTGTTCGTCGAGGTCGCGGCTGCGATGGTCAAGCCCGACGGCCTCCTTTTTATCGCCACGCTCAATCGCACCGTGAAGAGCTTCGCGCTGGCGATCGTCGGCGCCGAATATGTTCTGCGCTGGCTGCCGCGCGGCACGCATCAGTGGGACAAGTTCGTCACGCCGAACGAGCTTGAAATCGCCATCGCGCAAGGCGGCATGCGGATCGCCGGGCAAACCGGCGTGATCTATAACCTGCTCGCCGACCGCTGGCAGCTTTCCGCCGACTTGGACGTCAATTACATGGTCGTCGCGGACAAAGCGGCGTGACGCCGCGGTGACTGCCTATCCCTGGCTCTGGATCGTCTTCACGATCATCGCCGCGGCCGCGCAAACGGTGCGCAATGCGATGCAGCGCGAACTGACCGGCACGCTCGGCACGCTCGGCGCAACGCATGTGCGGTTCCTGTTCGGCTTTCCGTTCGCGCTGGTCTTTCTCGGCGCTCTGATGCTGTGGACCGGCGCCCGATTGCCGCATACCGGCTGGGCCTTCTGGCTCTGGGTGCTCGAAGGCTCCGCGGCGCAGATCGCGGCGACTGCGCTGATGCTCGTCGCCATGGGCGAGCGCTCTTTCGTCGTCACCATCGCCTATCTGAAAACCGAGCCGATCCAGGTCGCGATCTTCGGGCTGATCTTTCTCGGCGATAAAGTGACGGCGCCGATGGCAGCAGCGATTGTCGTGGCCACGGCGGGCGTTCTGATCATGTCGACCAAGCCGGGCGGCATGGTCGGCGGGCCAAGACCGATGCTGTTGGGGCTCGCCTCGGGCGGGACGTTCGCGCTGTCGGCGATCGGCTATCGCGGCGCGATTCTCAGTCTCGGCCTGGCGAATTACATGATATCGGCGACCTTCACGCTCGCCGTCGGACTTGTCGCAACGACCATCATGCTGTCGCTCTATCTTCTGTTGCGCGCTCCTGGCGTGATGACGGCCATATTCAAGGTCTGGCGGCGTTCGCTGTTTGCCGGCTTCATGGGCGCGTTCGCCTCGCAATTCTGGTTTCTTGCGTTCGC
>JBAQAB010000454.1:0-6421 GCA_049285535.1 Xanthobacteraceae bacterium | reverse complement strand
TGACGTAGCCGCCCATCTGGTCGCTGTTGTTCTGCATCAACAGCACGTCGATCTTGTCGCGCTCCATGGCGGCGCGCACCACCTTCCAGCGTCGTTCCAGCTCGGCGGTCGAGATCGGGGTCTGCAGGCGTTCTGACAGCTGTTCCATCTTATTTTCTTCTCCTCCTGGTCATTCCGGGTCCGAGCGCAGCGAGGAGCCTGGAATCCATATTCGCTGACCTGTGATTATAGATTCCGGACTTGCCGCTACACGGCAATCCGGAATGACGGCTAATGCGGCACCACGTTGATCATGCCGCCGAGGTCGCCTTTGAGAAAGGCCCGCATATTCGTGTCCACGGTGGGCAAGGCGTAGTCGATATAGACATCGCAGAAGCCACCCTGATGCGTGGTGATGATGACGTTTTGCATCGACCAGAACGGATGATCGGTCGGTAGCGGCTCCTGGGTGAATACGTCGAGAGCTGCTCCGGCAATGCGGCCCGCTTTTAGCGCCTCGACCAAAGCCGGCTCGTCGACCACGCCGCCGCGGGCGAGATTGATGAGGAAGCTCGACGGCTTCATCGCCGCGAGCAGTTTGGCGTCTATGCTGTTGCGCGTTGATGGCGTCAGCGGCGTCAGCAGCACGAGGAAATCGAAATCGCCGACCACCTGCGAAAGCTTGTCACGGCTGTGCATGCGGTCGAAGCCGGCAACGGGCCGCGGCGCCGAGCTGACGCCGGCCACCGTCATGCCGAATGCCTTGCATATCGGCGCCAGCGCCTCGGCGATCAGCCCAACGCCGAAAATGCCGACTGTCTTGTCGTGCAGCAGCTGAGCGGGCCAGCGCCGCCATTCATGCGCGTCCTGGCCGCGGACCGCGCCCGGTAGATTGCGCGCCAGCGCCAGCATGGAGGCAAGCGCGGCTTCCGAGACCGGCGGCCCGTGGATGCCGCGGACATTGGTGACGACGACGTCCTTGCGCAGCGTCGGCTGGTCGATGAGGTTGTCGACGCCGGTGCCGAGCGTCTGAATCCATTTCAGCTTCGGCGCCTGCTCCAGGATCTTGGGGGTCATCATCGGCGTGAAGGTGATCAAGGCCTCGGCGTCCGCAATATGGGGCCCGACCTTGGAGTGGTGGTCGACCAGCGTCATCGGAACGTCGGGAAAACGCTCCTGCAGCCGGTCGCGGTATTGCTTGCGGACGGTTTCCGTCAAGCCGAGAAGAATAAGGATATTGGTCATCGAGGCGGGTACCGGCACCGCGCCGGGGTGACGTCATTGGCGGGTTGCGGCTGTCTTATATCTTCTTGTGCGAAGCCCCGCCAAGGTGTCGCGCGCAAGCGTGACCTCGGCTAACATCGGGTCGAACCGGTCCGGATTGGGGCCTAGTGGGGAGCCATTCATGTCGATCGACCTGTCCGCGGTAAACTGGACTTACGTCGCCTTGATGGCGGCCTTCGTATTCGTGTCGGCTTTCGTCGGCGGCATCATATCGTTTCGCAACCGCGTCGGCGCCGCCGTGGTCGCCGCCATCCTGTTTGCTGCGATGTTCGTGGCCTGGAATTATTATCCGCATCCGCAGATCCAGCTTCCAATCATCGGCACCTACGCCATGCCGAGCGGTGGTTGACCTTTCCGCCGGTCCGGTTATGCGTATGTGAGGTTGCCCGGGGGAAATGGAGCGGTCATGAACAAGGTCCATGCGGATGCGCGATCCGCACTGGCCGGGTTGCTCAAGGATGGCATGACCATTATGGCCGGCGGCTTCGGCCTGTGCGGCATTCCGGAAACGCTTATTCTTGCGATCCGCGATTCAGGGGTGAAGAACCTTACCGTCGTGTCGAACAATTGCGGCACCGACGGTAAGGGACTCGGCATTCTGCTCGACACCCGGCAAATCAAGAAAATGATCTCATCCTATGTTGGCGAGAACAAGACGTTCATGAACCAGTTTCTGGCCAACGAGCTGGAGATCGAGTTCAACCCGCAGGGCACGCTCGCCGAGCGCATCCGCGCCGGCGGCGCCGGTATCCCCGCCTTCTTCACCAAGACCGGCTACGGCACCAAGATTGCCGAGGGCAAAGAGACGCACGAATTTGATGGCGAGAAATACGTGATGGAGCGGGGGCTGGTCGCCGATCTCTCGATCGTCCACGCCTATCGCGGCGACACCGAGGGCAACCTCGTCTATCGCAAGACCGCCCGCAATTTTAACCCGCCGATGGCGACAGCCGGCAAAGTAACCGTCGCCGAGGTCGAGCAGCTGGTGAAGCCAGGCGACATCAATCCCGACCACATCATCACGCCCGGCATCTACGTCAAACGCATGATCCACGTGCCGGCGGCGACCAAGCACATCGAGCAACGCACGGTCCGCAAGCGTCAAACAGCCGACGCGCCGGCCGGAACAGGGGAGGAAGTGTAATGCCCTGGAGCCGTGATCAGATGGCCGAACGCGCCGCGAAAGAGCTGCGCGACGGCTTTTACGTCAATCTCGGCATCGGTATTCCCACTTTGGTGTCGAATTACATCCCGGACGGCATGAGTGTGCAGCTGCAGTCGGAGAACGGCATGCTCGGCACCGGGCCGTTTCCGTTCGAGGGCGAGGAAGATCCCGATCTCATCAATGCCGGCAAGCAGACCGTCACCGAACTGCCGACCACGAGCTATTTCAATTCGGCTGACTCGTTCGCCATGATCCGCGGTGGCCACATCGACATCGCCATCCTCGGCGCCATGGAAGTGGCGGAAAACGGCGACCTCGCCAATTGGATGATCCCCGGCAAGATGGTCAAGGGCATGGGCGGCGCCATGGACCTGGTCGGCGGCGTCAAGAAAGTCGTCGTCGTCATGGAGCATTCTGCCAAGGGCGATTCGAAGCTGAAAAAGGCTTGTACGCTGCCGCTCACCGGCGCCGGCGTTGTCGATATGGTGATCACCGACCTCGGCGTGTTCACGCTCGACCGCCATGGCGGCGGCTTGACGCTGATCGAGCTCGCACCCGACGTCACGCTCGACGACCTCAAGGCCAAGACCGAGGCGAACTTCAAGGTCGCCAATACTCTGTCGCAGTAGCGCCGGCGCGGCTTGCGGCTCAGGCCGGCTCGCCCACGCCGCGTGACGCTTCGAACAGAAACCAGGTGCGGCGCTCGGCCTCGTCGATCCACACTTCGATCAAGCTCGTGGTCGCCACGTCGCCGAGCTCATCGCACAGGTCGTGGGTTTCCCGTAAGTTCGCCGTCAGCTGCTTGTTGTCGTCGCGCAGTTCGGCGAGCATATCCAAGGGCGTGACGAAATCGGCGTCGTTGTCCTCGATGCGCTGCAGGCGGCCGATATGGCCGATCGAACGCAACGTCGTGCCGCCGATCTTGCGGGCGCGCTCGGCAATGGCATCGGTCGTGGCGAAAATCTGGTCGGACTGCTCGTCCAGCATCAAATGATAGTCGCGAAAATGCGGTCCCGACATGTGCCAGTGGAAATTCTTGGTTTTCAGATATAACGCGAACATATCGGCGAGCAGGATACTGAGCGCGCCGGCAATGTCGCGCACGGCGTTCGAACCGAGGTCGGTCGGCGTTTGCAGCGCGGCGGTTTGCAAGGTTTTGGGATCGCGGGGGTTCATCTTTCATCTCCCTGTTTTCAAACGCTTGGCGCCAAGACCGGGTGAAACTTGCGCACCGCGAAGAATCCCAGCACGACAAAGAGCGCCAGAACGACGGCCTGCGCCACGAGAAACGGTGGCTCCGATTGGGTCGGCGCCAAAGCGTGCACCGCCGGTATTTTCATGAAGGATTGGATGACGCCAACGAACACGTCCAGATAAAGCGCCATCAGCGCGGTGACGACATAGATCCAGCGCCAAGCGCCGGCGAGCCGGAATAAATAATAGGCGCACACTGCGATCGCCAACAGGACAAGCGTGAGGATCCCGACCGCGCGCGGCGGATCGAAGCCGAATGGGGCCAAGGGGAAGCCGGTCACGCTGGTCAAGACGGCAATGATGAGAAACAAAGCGGTCCAGGCGCCGAAAGCTTGTCCGGTCAACAGGCCGTACAACACGATGAGGCCCACCACCATTTCGACCAGACTGAGAAGAACGTGAAATTCGAGAAGTGTCATGCCTACCCTCCGCGATTTTTCCGGGCGCCCGTCGAGATTTGATCATTTTGTGCCGCGTTTATGGCTCCGGGCAATAGGGACATCGTATTGGACACCGATTTGTGACACCGTTTGGCAGGTTGCGGTGCGGAACCGGCCGAAGGGCTGCTATGCACCAATTTCGGCCATGGCGGACCATTGCGCATATGACAGCAGCCGCCTTTGCCGGTATTGCTCGCCCGTGTTTCCGTCGGGGACGTTGCGCCAGGTAGTGCAACGTAAAATCATTTGATGAATGACGAGCGCAGCGAAAGCGCCACAGACCGGCAGGGCGAGGCGGTAAGCATCCGCGACGTCTCCACGGGTTTTGGCATGCCGGCGACCGCTGCGGCGGCGCCCACACTTCATGGCGTGCCGGAACCGCTGACGCACGGCGAGAAGCGCGTCATTGTCATGAGCATGATGCTGCCGGTGTTCCTCGGCTCGATCGATCAATCGATCCTGGCCAGCGCATTGCCGACGATCGGCCGCGTGTTCGGCGACGTTAACGAGCTGCCGTGGGTGATCACCTCATACCTGATCGCCGCCACCGCGCTCACGCCGCTCTACGGGAAATTCGCCGATATCCACGGCCGACGCGCCTCGCTGCTGATCGCGCTGGTGATCTACATGGCCGGCGCGTTCATCTCGGCATCGGCGTCCAGCATGCTGATGCTGATCTGCGGCCGGGTGGTGCAGGGCATGGGCGGCGGCGGCATGATTTCGAGCGCCCAGATGGTGCTCGGCGACATGGCGCCGCCCAAGGAGCGTGCCAAATACTACACCTATTTCTCGATCGCATTCACCACCGCCGGCGGCTGCGGACCCGCCCTTGGCGGCTGGATTTGCGATCATCTGTATTGGTGGATGATCTTTATCTGGAAGATCCCATTCTGCATCCTGACCATCGTGCTGGCGTTCAAGACGCTGCGCCGGTTGCCGTGGCACGGCCGGCCGCATCGGCTCGATTTTATCGGTGCGGTGCTGGTGATGGCGGCAAGCTCGTCCTTCATGCTGGCGCTCAATCTTGGCGGCGTGCACTATCCGTGGCTGTCGGCGCCGGTGCTCGGACTGCTCGTCGCTGCGCTGGCGTTGGGCGCGGGCTTCTTCGTGCGGCTCCTCACCGCGGTCGAACCGCTGATTCCGATCGCCATCCTGTCCGATTCCGCCGCACGGCTCACCGTCGCGGCCCATTCGTTCGGCTGGGGTTCGATCGTTTGCCTCAATATTTTTCTGCCGATGTATCTGCAGAGTGCGCTTGGCTGGTCGGCGACCTCGTCGGGATTGAGCCTGATGATTCTGATGGTCACGCTCAATGTCAGCGCCGGATTGTCGAGCCAGTTGATCGGCCGGGTGCGGCATTACAAGCTTTTGCCGCTGTGCTTTCTTTGCATCGGCCTCGCCGCCGTCGTCGCGCTGGCTTTTTACGCCGAGAATATGAGTTCGCTCAAATTCGAGATTATCTTATTTCTGATCGGCGTCGGTTTCGGGCCGACGGCGCCGCTGACCCAGGTTGCGCTGCAAAACACCGTCGCCATTCACAATCTGGGCGCGGCTATCGGCACCATGAACTTTGCCCGCACGCTGATGGGCACGATGCTCATCGCCGGCTTTGGTGCGGTCATACTGGCCAATGCACCGGTCGACGCGGCGCCGGGTTCGTTGGGTCACGCGTTTTTGGGCGCTGCCTCGGTGGCGACCTTCCAAACCGTTTTCCTCGCTATCGCCGGTACGCTGACGATTTCGTTCCTGGCCGTGATCCTGCTTGAGGAAAAACCGCTCGGCGAAACGCTGCCCGGGCCGGCGGGCCGCTAGGCTTTCGCGATCAAATTAACGCAAAAGCAGGCGGATTCGGTGGCAGCCGCGAAAGACCCTTGCGCCCCGGCCCGGTTCGGGAGCAGTTTGGCGCGCGGTGCCGGGGTAGTCCCTCTCCGCGGCTAAGACTCTGAGGAAATGCGAGAATTCACTCTAGTCCGTGTGCCTCGCAGCATCAAATATTATTCACAGCCATTTGAACCTTCCGGCGGCGAGCCGCGACCAATTCGTGAGCCGATTCCATGGCGATGCAAGCACCGGCCGATGAGGCATTGATCGGTCGAATTGCCCGAGGCGACCGGCTGGCGATGCAGGTGCTGTTCGCGCGGCACCACGTGCGGGTTTATCGCTTTGTGCTGCGTCTGCTGCGCGATGAGATGGCGGCGGAGGACGTCATCGGCGAAGTGTTTTTGGACGTCTGGCGGCAGGCCAACCGGTTTGAAGGCAGAAGCGCCGTCTCGACCTGGCTCATCGCCATCGCTCGCTT
>JBAQAB010000453.1:0-10371 GCA_049285535.1 Xanthobacteraceae bacterium | reverse complement strand
CCTGCAGCCGTTCCATATAGGGCTTGTGCTCGACCGGATGGACAAAACTCTGGTACCAGATGCGGGTCGGACGGGACGGTTCGGCCATGAGCAACCTCGATACGCTGTTGATACGGACGCGCAATCCAAGAGCTTAAGCCCATCAGCGCGGCCGGATGACGCGGGTCGCCATCGCATAATGCTTGTTCGGACCGGTGAAAGGGGGAAAAGTTTTGAAGTCGGCGCGCATGTCGTGCCGCACCGGCGAGTTGAGGGCCTGCGTCAGCGCGTCGGCGCTGTCAAAGGCCACTTTGTTGCGTTGCATAAAGTGCACGCGTGGCCACGGTAGGCTGCTGACCCAATCGAGCCGGGTATAGACTTCAAGCTCTCGGATGCCCGGAAAGCCAGCCATGTGCCTGGTGTGATTCTCGAGATAGTGGTTAAGCCAGGCATTGAGATCCTCAGCCTCTCCTTCGTAGGACACGAGATATGTGCAATACGGCGACCCAGGCGCATTCTTAAGCGTCGGATCGGCCACGGTGAACTGCCGCACCAGCATCGCCTGATGCGCGACGTCTGCCGCGGCCAGAACGGGAAACTCCTCGCGCGAAGATAAAACGGCGAGATGTCCAACCCGCGCCAGCGCCGCTTCGAGCCCATGAATCTCGTCGAAATACAACTGCACGACGAGCGGCGGCGGTGCCTCATCTTTGACGTAGGGATCGCTGGCGGTCGCTGAGGTATGGACCAGAGCCTTGAGAAGTTTTGGTGTAACGCCGAGAAGGTCGTTCAGCTTGGATTTCTCGCCGTCGGATGGCGTTGCGCGGCAGCGAAATGTTAGGAAGAGGCAAGTGGTCATAGCCGACTGTTCTATGTGCCGTGGCCGCGGAAGCAATATAAACTGACGACGATATGGTCGCCTCACTGCACATGACGTCACCGCTAAAGCTTTTACAGATTCGTCGCAATGCCTGTTGCGCGTGCGTGAGCGACGTGAAAGCACTCGTATTCGCAGTCATTCTTGGCTTGGTGCCAGCGAAATCCAGGGCAACCGCCGCCGGAATCGCCGGTTTGAAGTCGTAGGCAAGGAGGGCATTTTGAATTCTGTAAAAAAAATCCGCATCTGGGCGCAGGGCGCCACCGATCAGGTCGGCCATCGCACCTACCTCGCGCAGCTTCTGCCGCACATGAATGCGTGCACCGACCCTGAATTCGAAGTCCAGTTCAAGACAATGACACCGTCGGTGACGACGGTGCATGCGCTGTCGGAGTTTCGCTTCTCGCGCGCGGTGATCCGGGGCGCCATTCAAGCGGAACGGGAGGGCTATGAGGCCTTTTTTATGAACCACTTCCAGGACGTTGGTCTTTACGACGCGAGAGCGGCGGTCAAGATACCGGTGCTGGGCCTCGGTGAAGCGACCTTGCTTCATGCCTGTACCGCGGGCCGCAAGCTCGGCCTTCTGGCGATCAACCCCGCCTTCATACCGACCCACAACGACCAAATCGTTCGTTATGGCCTACAGCAACGGGTTGCCGGCGTACGCGCGATTGAAGCCAACATCAGCGACTACATGGAGGCGTTCGTATCGCCTGCAAAAAAGTCTGAACTGCAAACTCTGTTCGAACGCGAGGCACGCCGTCTCATCGACGCCGGTGCCGACGTCATTGTGCCGACCGGGGGTATTCCGATGATGCTGTTCGGCATGGAGCCGGACGCCAACGTCGATGGCGCGCCGATCATCAACGGCGTAACGGTCGTGATCAAGGCTGCCGAAATGGCAGTAAAGCTGAAGCGCCTTGGTGTGCCGGTGGTCACCCGCATACCGCAATCTGGCTTTGCTCTCCCCTCAACTCAGACGCTCGATGAATTTCTAAATCATGGCTGAAGGCGGCAGCGCGAGAATTGGTAGTCGCCAATCCCGTTCACGACAAAATCTCGCGGTCAGATCTGCCACGCCGCTTCGGGCTCATCCGGCGGCACCGAGGAGAGCAGCGCGCGTGTATGCGGATGGCGCGGATCGGCAAAGACGCCCTCGATCGGACCCTGTTCGACGATTTCGCCGCGATACATGACGAGCACGCGGCTGCACAAATGGCGCACGACGGACAGGTCGTGCGAGATAAAGAGCATGGCGAATCCGAGCTCGGCGCGCAGCCGCGTCAAAAGATTGAGTAGCTGCGCCTGGATAGAGACATCGAGCCCGGAAACGATCTCATCGGCGATCAGAATCTTGGGAATGTTACAGAGGGCGCGCGCGATATTGATGCGTTGACGCTGGCCGCCTGACAATTGTCCGGGTAGTCGCGAAGCAATATCGGCCGATAGCCCGACCTCTGCGAGCAATTCCCTGGTTCGCGCCAGACGTTGGTCCCAACTCGCATGGCGGCTACCGGCTTCCATCGCCTGAGTAACGATGCTCGCGACGCGCCGCCGCGGATTGAGCGCGGAATACGGATCCTGAAACACCATCTGCAGGCGTCCGGTGCGGAGCTCATGGCTTCGCCGCGTAGGTAAAGTCAAATCCTCGCCGTCGAGCAGGATGCGGCCCGCGGATGGCTGTTCCAAGCCGACCAGAAGCTTCGCAATCGTGCTCTTGCCGCTGCCGCTCTCGCCCACCAGAGCGACAAACTCGTTTTCGGCAATATGGAAAGACGCGACCTTGACGGCAGTCACGCTACGCGCCGCGCCCAGTAACCCGCCACTGACGGCATAGTGTTTTTCCAGCCCTTTCACCTCCAGCACGTGACGCGTGGACGTCTGGCCCACAGCCGCCTGAAGCTCCATCGCTGCAATGCTCGGGGTTGCCGCTGCGCGGAGGCAGGCGACGCGGCGGCCAGCGGAAATCGCGAAGTCCGGCGGCTCGCTGCGCCGGCATTCCTCCGCCGCGAGCGGGCAGCGCGGCGCAAAATGGCAGCCGGCCATGCTGGCAAGCTGGCGCAGACTGGGCATCTGCTCCGGCATGACGTGGAGCGCACGCCGATCGGCGCGCATCGACGGATTGGCCAGCAACAGGCAGCGCGTATAAGGGTGCGAGGGGTTGGACAGGACGGCTCGCGCCGGCCCGCTTTCGATGGCGCGCCCCGCATACATGACAATCACGTCGTCGCAAATTTGTACCGCCAGCCGCAGGTCGTGGGTGATGAAAATGACGGCGGTGCCGTGCTGGCGTTGCATGTCCGCGATCAGCCGGATGATAGGCGCGTGCATGGTGACATCGAGCGCCGTCGTCGGCTCATCGGCAATGACCAGGCGTGGATTGCTGGCAAACGCCATCGCAATGAGCACGCGCTGGCACATGCCGCCGGACAATTGATGCGGATATCGCCGAAGCAATTCGCTCGCCTGCGGCAGCTGCGCGGCGTCCAGCATGGCGAGCGCGCGCCGGTGACGATCGTTGCTGCCAGCACCGTCGAAACGCGCAAGGTGTTCGTCGAATTGTGCGCCGATCGTCAGTACCGGATTAAGCGCGGTCAGCGGCGCCTGCGGGATGAACGCGATCGCTCGCCCCAAAAGAGCGCGCCGCCGCGCCCCGGCCATTTGCAAAAGGTTCTCGCCCTCGAATGCCAGTTCGCCTGCCGTGATCGCAAAACCGGGCGGCAGTAGCTGGGCGATAGCGCGCCCCACCATGGACTTGCCGGCGCCGGATTCGCCGACGAGGCCGAGAATTTTTCTGGGCCCAAGCTCGAATGACAGCGCGCGAATCGCCGGAACGACGGCGCCGTCGATGCCGGCGCCGACCACTAGCTCCCTGGCCTGCAGGGCGGCCACCATCTAACGCCCCGTTTCCGCAAGCCGCGCGTCGAGCGTGCGGCGGAGCCCGTCGCCGAGGAGGTTGAACGCGGTCACTGTCAGGAAGATCGCCGCGATCGGCAGCAACAAGTTCGATGGCGATTGATAGACGTATTGGCGCGCGTCGGCGATCATCTGGCCCCAAGCCGGCTGATCGGCGCCGACACCGAGCCCGACAAACGACAGGATCGCCTCGACCACGACCGCGATCGCCATTTCAAGGCTGACGAGCGTGATCACGAGCGGCAGTGTCGCCGGCAGCACCTCCCGCAATATCGTTTGCCAATGGGTAAAGCCCAGCAGCCGTGCTGCGGCGACGTAGTCGTTTCGCGTCACGATCAGCACTTCACTGCGCAGCACGCGGCAAAAGCGTGTCCAATCGACAAGAACAATCGCGAGAATGACCTTGCCAAGGCCGACACCGAGACCGACCATCAGGATGAGCGACAGGATCACCGGCGGAAACGACATCCACACGTCGACCATGCGTCCGATGATCCAATCCACGGCGCCGCCGAAATAGCCGGAGATATGGGCCAGGATCGAGCCGATGACCATCGCGCCGAGCGAGGCAAAGAACGCCACCAGCATTGCGGTGCGGGCGCCGTAAATGAGCCGTGACAGCACATCGCGGCCGAGGCTGTCCGTTCCTAGCGGGTAACTCGGATCGCCGCCCGTTGCCCAGGCCGGCGGCGTCAGGATCGAGAGCAGATTCTGCTCGTCGGGATCATGCGGGGCGAGAAAGCCGGCAAAGATCGCGCAGCAGGCGATGCAGAGGATCATGCCGAGCGCAATCAGGACTCTGGGCGAACGCAGCGAACGGGCGAGGGGGCCGGGCATCAGCGCACCCGCAGTTTCGGGTTGAGCACCACGTAGAGGCTGTCGACCGCGGTATTGATCAACAGCACCACGACGCAATAGGTGAGGCCGATGGTCTGGATCAGCGGCAGGTCGGCGTTGCGCACGGCATCGACCATCAAATTGCCCATGCCCGGATAGGAATAGATGACCTCGACCAGGAGGGTGCCGCTGAACAGAATGCCGAATTGCACCCCGGTCAGCGTCAACGTCGGCAGTGCCGCGTTCTTGAGCGCGTGGCCGATCAAGATGCGCCGCTCGGAGAGGCCGCGTAGCCTGGCCTGCTGGATGTAGTCTTCGTGATAAACGTCGAACAGGCTCGAGCGCAAAACCCGCATGATGGTCGGCGAGAATGCCAAACCGAGCGCGACGGCAGGCAGCACGAGGTGCCGGCACGCGCTCAAAAACACGTCGAAGCGTCCGATCAGAAGCGAATCGAGCAAAAGAAATCCGGTGATATGCGGAACCGGCAGTCCTGGTGCGACTTCGCCGGTAAACGGCATCGCGCGAAGTGCCACCCCGAACACGAACAGCAGGATCAGGCCCCACAGGAACTCGGGAATCGACAGCAGCACGATCGAGAATAGATCGGCGACCGGCTCTAAAATTGTGCCGCGTACGCGGAATAAGATCAGGCCGCCGCCAAGTCCAAGGATACCGGCGATGGCCATGGCGGCGAGAGCGAGCTGGATTGTCGCGGGCAAGGTCGCCGCGACCAGCGATCCGGCCTGACGGTGAAATTGGATTGACTGGCCGAATTCGCCATGGAGCGCGTCGCGGAGCCAGATCGCATATTGTTCCGGCAGCGGCCGATCGAGACCCATCTCACGGCGCTTGGCGTCGATTTCGGCAATCGTCGCGTTTGGCGGCAGTGACATCGCCGCCGGATCGACCGGAAGCGCCCGCAGCACACAGAACAGGAGCGCCGACACGATGAGCAGGATCGGAACCGCCGCCAAGAGACGGCGCACGATCAGCGTGATGACGGTTGCGAACATGGGCCGCGCCTATAGCGCACGCAGCCGAGGCATCAGCTCCACTGCAAGGTCTGCGGCAATAGCCATCCATTGCCATATTTTGTGTAAGCCAGCTTCTTCTTGCGCACGACCGTCACGACGCTTTGCAGCAGGGGCATAGTCGCTCCGTTTTCGACGGCATAACGTTCCAGATCGCGGTAGCCGGCAATCCTTTTGCCATAGTCGGCGACATTAAAAAGAGCGAGCACCCGGTTACCGATATCCTGGTCCTTCCACGGCGAAAACGGCATTTTCGGGTTGAGCTGATAGCCAGAGAAGATCTCCGGATCGCCGGTCGCGTTGTCCCAGCTATAGAGTGTCGCCTCGGGCAGCTTGTTGCCGCGATTGAGTTCAAAATATTTGGCGTATTCGATGACCTGCACGTCGGCATCGATGCCGACCTGCTTCCACATCTGCGCGATGGCGCGGGCGATGTCGTAATCGCTGGGAAATTGTCCGTTGGTGGTGGCGAAGCCGATCTTCACCGGTTTGTCGGGCGAGAATCCGGACTTTGCCAAAAGCTGCTTGGCGAGGGCGGGATCGTATTTGAAGGTAAAGTCGGTGAGATAGCCTGGCGTGCCCGGTGTCGCCAGGACCGAAAGCGGCACTGCGACCCCGCCATAAAATGCCTTCGATAAAGCCGGCTTGTTGATGGCGTGATGCGCGGCAAGGCGCACGTTCTCGTCCGCGAACGCCAGATCGTTGCGCACATTGATCAGAATCACCCGGGTGATCGGATTGATCTCGCCGATATAGCCCGAGTCCTGCTGGAAGCGCTGCACTTCGCGAACCGGAACATTGATGGTGCAATCGACCTGCCCCGACTGGATCGCCGCCACCCGCGCCGAAGGATCCTTGATGATTTGGATGGTGACGCGTGCGATCTTCGCCTTCGGTCCCCAATAATTGTCGTTGCGCTCGAGCACGACGCGCGAGTTAAGTTCGTATTCGGCGAGCTTGTAGGGACCAGTGCCGATGGGGCTTTTCAGAAAGTTGTCGAGGCCCTTGCTCTCAATGTAGTTCTTGGGAACGATATAGCTGCCGAGGAACGCCAGCCACTGCGGCATGGTCGGCGCCGGCGAACTGAATTTCATCGTTGCCTTGGTCGGCGACTCGATGACAATGTCGTCCACCTTTCTCATGGAATTGGCGATGTCGAGCTTGAGGCCGGATTTATTGCGTTCGAGGAACGTGTAGCGGAAATCCTCGGTCGTCATCTTGTCGCCGTTGTGGAACGTCACGTCGTCGCGCAGCTCGACCGCCATGCTCAGAGCGTCGGGCGCCAGAGTCCAGGCCTTGATCAGATGCGGGATCAGCTTGAGATGCGGATCCTGATCGAGAGGCTGGTCGAACACGGCCTTGAAGATCGGCTGCGCATCCGGCGTGAATCGCTGATTAGGATCCCAGGTGGGAACGTCGTTCGGCCATCCGATGGTCGCGGCGTCGTTGGCGGCAGCAAGTGCACCGGCAAACGGCGCTGAGGCGCCGATGGTCGTGGCTGTTCCCATGATAAGTTGCAGGAACGCCCTTCGCTTCAACTCAAACGTCATGGTGTCCACTCCTCGTGCCCAGCTGGCGACAAATTGCGATTATAACTGCAATTCCTGTTCCGTCACGGCCGGCCCGCGCCCGCTGCGACACTATTTCTTCATTTCTTCCTACCTATTCGGGCTTGGTGCCGGCGGGCACCGCCTCGCGATCCCATGTGCCGGACGTGACGCCGCGGTCGCGCAGCTTATATTTTTGTACTTTGCCGTTTTCCGTCGTGGGCAACGCGTCGACGAACTCGATGAAACGCGGAATGGCAAAACGGGCGAGCCGCGGCCGGCAGAATTCACTCAATGTGCCTTCTGTGACCGCACTGCCCGGCCGCCGCACCACGACAGCCATAACTTCCTCTTCAGTAAGTTCGGAGGGCACGGCGAACGCCGCTGCCGAGGCGATGTCGGGGTGGCTCAAAAGCACCTGCTCGACTTCGAAAGAAGAGATATTTTCGCCGCGTCGGCGGATGGCATCCTTCAAGCGATCTATGAATCGGAAAGAACCATCGGCCTCGCGGACGACGCGGTCGCCGGTGTGAAACCAGCCGTCGCGGAAAGCCTCGGCCGTTTTGTCCGGCATCGCGAAATAGCCGGTGGCGAAGGCGAGCTGGTCGTCAGCTCGCAAAATGAGTTCGCCCGCCTCGCCTGCCTTGGCTTCGTTACCGTCTTGGCCGAGGACGCGCGCATGATAGCCGTCGCATACTCTCCCCATGCTGCCCGGTCGCTGCTCCGCGGCGGTGCTGCCGATGACGAAATTGGTCTCGGTCGAGCCATAGCCGTCGATCAGCCGAATACCGGTGCGTTGCTCGAATGCGATGTGGAGATTGGCCGGCACGCCGGGCCCCAGGCCGCATCGAACGCCGTGACTGCGTTCTTGCGACGATGGCGGCCGAGACATCAAGATCGGCACCATGGCGCCAAGCACGTAAGCCGCCGTTGCGTGATGCTCGACGAGGCTTTGCCAGAACCGCGATGCCGAAAAGCGCGATTCGGCCACGAGCGTCGCGCCCGACAATAAGGCTTGGTAGAAGGTGCCGAGCGCGTTGGAATGAAACAACGGCAGTGTCGTGCATAGAACGTCGCCTTCGCGAATCTCCAGATTGCGAATGCCGTTAATGCCCCACCAGAAATATTGCGCGTGCGGGCAGCATACACCCTTCGAAGGTCCCGTCGTTCCCGAGGTATAGAGGATCGCGAGTAATTGGGCAGGATCGTAGGCGCCCGGGCTAATGGCCTCGCCGCGCGGCGGCAAGCTGGTCACGACGATCCGATCAAACGGTGCGGAAGCTTTGCCGCCAATCAGCCAGATGCGCTCCAGCACCAAGTCTTTCATTTCGACATGGTCGAGCGCACCGAGTAATTCCGCTTCCATCACTAAAAGGCGCGCGCCGGAGTTGCTCAGGATGTGGCGGAGCTGCGGTCCCCGCGAAGCGACATTGATCATGACAGTGATGGCGCCGAGCCAGGCGCAGCCGAGAAAGATTTCGAGGAATTCGGCGCGATTGGAGCACATCAGCGCGACGCGATCGCCGGGTTCGATGCCCGCCGCCGCCAGCGTACTGGCAAATCGCGCTGCGATCGCGGGCGCATCCGCAAAGCTCCAACTCACGTCGTCGCCCGCGGCGACCAGTCGATGCTCGCCATACCGGCGCGCCTGCCGTTGCAGCATGATGGGAAGGGTCCGCTCGCGGGGCGGAAATGAAGCCAGAATATCGGCGACACTCATCGGCGCTTCTTCCGAGCACGTCCTTTCTTTCTGACGCCCTTATGGGGACTGCGCGCTGGGGCACTCGCCGGCGTTGGCACCAGCGCGACAACCCGCAACGGGCTGCCGCTGCCTTCTTTGATTTTGAGCGGAGCAGCGATGACGATCGCGCCGGTCGGTGGCAACAGATCTAGATTGGTCAAGCATTGCAGACCGAACCGGCCCGAACCATGCATGTAGTAGTGGCACGGGTAGGGCGGCTTGAGGTGGAAGGCCTGACCGGCATCGGTCCCGATCGCTTCCGATCCGAATCCCAAGACTTGACGCTCATCGACGAGAAATTTTACCGCGTCGGCATCAGGTCCTGGCGTGTGTTGGCCGGTCTCGTCGAGATTTTGATAGGCGACGGGATCGAGCCGCTTCGACCAATCGGTACGCATCAGGATCCACGATCCTGCCGGGATGCGGCCGTGACGGCGTTCCCAATTGCGTAGGAAATCGACGGTCAAGAGGAAGTCGGCGTCGACCGCCGCTTCGCGCGAACAATCGAGCACGCAGGCAGGCGCAATGAAACGCGCCGCCGGAATTGTATCGATGCTGTTGTCCGGTAGATGCCGGCCCGAAATCCAGTGGATCGGCGCATCGAAATGGGTGCCGGTATGCTCACTGCAGGAGAAGTTGTTCCAATACCAGCCGGGCCCGCGCGCGTCATAGCGGGACGCTTCTTCGATGCGAAATGGCCAAGCCTGGCCCATCTCGGGGGGCAGCACGATCTGCGGGAAATCGGGTGACAAAGTCTGCGTGAGATCGACGACGCGGACACGCCCGGAGGCGAGTTCGGCAACCAATTGCAAGAGAATGGATTCACTCATCTGGGCATAACCGCAAGTTCACGTTCCAGCGCCTTCGGGTTGTCACGCCATCGCGACAGCCAATCCTGTGCAATGTCGCCGGGGAAGACATCTTCAGCCCCGCCGCGCAGCGCCTCGACAATGTCGGCAGCAAGCCGCGCGGGCGCGATTTTTGGCGGCGGCAACGCCTGGTTCCATTCGTCGTCAATCGGGCCCGGAAACACGTTGATGACCCGGACGCCTGCCGGTGCGAATTCAGCGCGCAGGCATTGCGCCAGCGAAAGCGCAGCAGCTTTCGAAGCCGAGTAGGTGCCATGCGGCGGAAAATTTGAAAGTGCAAATACGGAGAGCAGGTTGACCCAAGCGACCGCACTCGACTGACCGTCCGCGCCGCGCACGCGCATCGCCGGAGCAAATTCTTGAGCCAACCGCAGCAAACCGAAATAGTTGGTATCCATCTCAGCGCGCGCCACCTCAATGCCGTCGCGCGCCGCGATGCCGAATTTGCGATGATGGTCGGCGGTGTTGATGAGGATGTCGACGCGTCCGCCGATCTCGCCAGCCAGGTCCTTGACGGCGCGCGAGTCGGTCAAGTCGAGCGGCACCAGAGAAACCTGCGGCAGCTTCGACA
>JBAQAB010000452.1:0-19143 GCA_049285535.1 Xanthobacteraceae bacterium | reverse complement strand
CGCGCCAGCGCCTATCCCCGTGACCGCCGCATTGGCGGAGCGCCAAGATGTGCCGGAGATCGTCAACGCTATCGGCACGGTCCAATCGATCGACAACGTCTCGGTGCAGGCGCAGGTCAATGGGCCTATCATCAAGGTTGAGTTCACGCCTGGTCAAGATGTGAAGCAGGGTCAGGAGCTGTTCCTCATCGACCCTCGTCCCTATCAAGCAGCTCTTGACGTCCAGCAAGCGCAGTTGTCTCACGACGAGGGCGTGCTGGCGGAAGCGCAGGTCGATCTCACGCGTTATCAGATTCTGGCGCAACAGAACTCGATCGCCAAGCAGCAGTCCGAGGATCAGGTCTACGTCGTCCAACAAGACAAGGGCACAGTCTCGCTCGATCAGGCCAACGTCGAGACCGCGCAGCTCAATCTTGCCTATTGTTACGTCGTCGCACCGATTACCGGACGGGCCGGCGCCTTGTTGGTCGATCTCGGCAATCTCGTCGGCCCGAGTTCAAGCCAGGGAGCGTCGAGCGGCACCGCGACCACCACCGGCGGGGCCACGAGCGGCGCGATGGTGATGATCGCGCAAATTAAGCCGATCTACGTGAGTTTTAATGTACCGCAGATTTTTATCGACGAGATCAAGCACAACCAGGCCGCGGCACCCCTTGAGGTGGACGCCTATTCGCAAGCTGGAAAACTGATCGAGAAAGGCCACGTCAGCCTCATCGACAACCAGATCAATACCACGACCGGCACCGTCTTGCTGCAGGCGACATTCGCCAATGCCGACGCGGCGCTTTGGCCGGGTGAATTTGTGCGGGTTCGGCTGACGACGGCAATTCGCAAGAATGTCGCGACTGTGCCGCAAGCGGCGGTCATGGCGGGTCCGAACGGCTCCTATGTCTATGTCATCGATTCCGACAACGCCGTTCATCGAGTCAACGTCCAGGTCACCGATCGCCAGGACGGTATAGCGGTCATCGCCAAGGGCCTGTCCGGCACCGAGCGTGTCGTCACCGACGGGCAATACCGGCTCGACGACAACAGCAAAGTCGCGGTGCGGCAGACGACAGAGCCGGTGCCCTCCGGCGAGGCCAGCGCCGAATGAATATTTCCGAAGTCTTCATTCGCCGGCCGATTGCCACCACCCTGCTCATGACCGGGATCCTTCTTTTTGGACTATTTTGTTACGAATTGCTGCCGGTCGCCGCGCTGCCCAATGTTGATTTCCCGACCATCGTGGTTACGGCGCAGTTTCCGGGCGCGAGCCCCACCACGATGGCAGAGACCGTTGCAACGCCGCTGGAGAACGAGTTCACACAAATCCCCGGCGTGTCGCAGATGACATCGACCAGCGGCCTCGGGCAGACCACCATCACACTGCAGTTCGACTTGACTGTGAACATCAACGGCGCCGCCGGCCAGGTGCAGCAGGAAATCAACGCCGCCAGCGGGCTGTTGCCGAAGACCATGCCGACGCCGCCAACTTATCGCGAGACCAATCCCGCGGATCGGCCAATTCTCATTTACGCGGTCCATTCCGATGCAATGCCGACGTATCAGCTCGACACCTACGCCAACACCGTATTGGCGCAGTCGCTCTCGACAATAAACGGCGTTGGTCAGGTATCGATCGGCGGCGAGCAGGAGCCCGCCGTTGCCGTGCAGGTCGATCCCGAGGCTCTTGCTTCGCGGGGGCTCAGCCTCGCCCAGATCGATACGGCCCTCACCGGCGCAACCCTTGAGGCTCCCAAAGGCGAACTCGAAGGGCCGCAACAACAGCTCACGCTCAATACCAACGATCAACTCACGGATCCCGATCAATTTGGCAACGTGATCGTGGCCTACCAAAACGGCGCCCCGGTGAAGTTGAGAGATATCGCAGAAATCATCAATTCCGCGCAGTCCCCGTTCAGCGGCGCGTGGTACGATCGCAAGCCTGCCGAATTATTGCTGATTTTCCGGGCCGCCGGCGCCAATACCGTTCAAGTCGTCGACGACGTCAAGGCGCGATTGCCGCAACTCGAACAATCGATACCCCCTTCCGTTCATGTTGATTTGCTCAGTGACCGGTCGCAGGACATCCGCGCATCCGTTTCCGATGTGGAAACCACCTTGGTCATCACCGTAATCCTGGTGGTGCTGATCATATTCGCGTTTCTGCGCAAAGTTTGGGCTACCGCCATTCCCAGCGTGACCGTGCCGCTCTCAATCATAGCCACGTTCGGGATGATGTACCTCTTCAGCTACAGCCTCGATAACTTGTCCTTGATGGCGCTCACCATCTCCGTGGGCTTCGTTGTCGATGACGCCATCGTTATGATCGAGAACATCGTCCGCTATATCGAGGCCGGCGACAGCGCGTTTGAAGCCGCGCTCAAAGGCGCCGGCCAAATTGGTTTCACGATTATTTCGATCACTTTTTCTCTGATCGCCGTGTTCATCCCCCTGCTGTTCATGTCCGGGATCGTCGGCCGCCTGTTCCACGAGTTCGCAATGACAGTGAGCATTGCCGTTGTGGCGTCCGCCTTCATCGCACTCTCTCTGACGCCGATGATGTGCTCGCTGTTTCTCAGCCGCGAGAGCGACCAGCCGAAAGGACGCATCAATCGAGCTTTCGAAGGGTTTTTCGATTGGATGCTGGCCGAATACGATAGAGGCTTGAATTGGGTGTTTCGACATCAATTGAGCATGCTGCTGATGACGCTCTCCCTCGTCGTGGTCACGGGCTACCTCTATTACGTCATCCCAAAAGGATTTCTCCCCGAGCAGGACACCGGTTTTCTGTTTGGCCAACTCGAGGCCCGGCAGGATGAATCCTTCCCGGCAATGGCAAAACTCCAGGATCAAATCGCAAAAATCGTTATTCAAGACCCCGCTGTTTCCGGCATGGTCAGTTTCGCGGGCTCGACCGGCGGCAATTCGAGCGAGAACACCGCCCGAATGTTTATCCAGCTCAAGCCGTTCGGGCAGCGCGCCGGCATCGAAAAGGTCATTGGCCGGTTGCGGCCCAAAGTGGCTCAGGTAATCGGCGCGCGATTTTATATGCAAGCCGCTCAGGACATAACGGTCGGCGGACGCTTGGAACAGGCTCAATATCAATACACCCTGACCGACACCGACTCCGATGAGCTCAATCATTGGGCGCCGATATTGCTGTCGAAGATGCAATCGATGAAGATTTTGTCCGACGTCGCCTCCGACCAGCAAATTGCCGCCCCGGAAATCGACGTGGAGGTTGATCGCGACGCGGCGTCGACTTACGGCGTGACGCTATCCACGGTCGACACCGCGCTCTACGCGGCTTTTGGCCAGCAGCAGGTGACCACGATTTATCTTCCGACGCAGCAACAGAAGGTGCTTTTGGAGGTCCAGCCGAAATTTCAGACCCAATTGACCGACCTCTCGCAGATTTATGTCTCTGGCACCAGCAGCTCCGGCACCACCACACAGGTGCCGCTGTCCGCAGTCGCGCATTACACCGACAAGGTCGTGCCACTGACGATCAATCACCAGGGCGTTTTTCCCTCTGTCACGTTGTCCTTTAACCTTGCGGGAAATGCCGCCTTGAGCCAGGCCGTCGAGGCAATTTCGGCGCTCAATTCTCAGCTTCATATCCCGGGCACGCTGCTCGGCTCGTTCCAAGGCACGGCGCAAGCATTTCAGTCATCGCTGAGTTCAACGCCACTGCTGACGCTGGCGGCCATCGTCGTCATCTATGTGGTTCTGGGCATGCTTTATGAGAGCTTCATCCACCCGATAACGATTCTGTCGTCGCTACCGTCGGCCGGCGTCGGGGCACTATTGATGCTGATGCTGTTCGGCTACGATCTGACGCTGATCGCCTTCGTCGGCATTATTCTCTTGATCGGCATCGTGAAGAAGAACGCGATCATGATGATCGATTTCGCACTTGAGGCCGAACGTAACGAGGGAAAAAGCCCGCTGGAGTCGATCCATCAAGCCTGCCTGCTGCGGTTTCGACCAATCATGATGACAACCATGTGCGCGTTGATTGCCGGCCTGCCGCTCGCAATCGGCCAAGGCGCCGGCTCGGACCTGCGGCGACCGCTAGGTATCGCGATCGTCGGAGGCCTTCTCGTCTCGCAGTCGCTGACGCTCTATACCACCCCGATCATTTATCTCTATCTCGACAGATTGAGCCATTGGCTTGGAGGCGATACCGCCGTGACGGGTGGTGACCCGACGGCCACGCCATCGCCTGCAGCCTGAGTCAACGCTCGACAATTCCGGCGCTAATAGGCGTTACCCGCTACACTGAAACGTTCACCGGGGCCGGTAGCCGGCGTTTCGCTGGCGGGAACTGTCGCCCGAATATCACAATGAAGCCAATTACGCGGCGCGCGGCGTTCTCCGCTTGCCGTTGATATTCACCCATGCGTCGGGCATGGTTATAGTTAACGGCATCGCTGGGGGATCAAGCGGAGGCGAGCGCAGCGCAATTTTGCGCCGCCGGTGACGGTCCGGCGGGGCGTGTGCTGCGTTGCTCCCGGTTATGCAGCCGGTTGCGTTTTTGGGGCTTACAGCAACGGCTTTGTGGCGATGCTCGCGCTGGCCCATGCTGTTGTGCAGCGGGGTAGTTGGGTGCGTCGCAGAGCTTATTCATCTCCGCGAGCCTATAGCCAGGCGCTTGCAGCCGGCATTGCGTCATTCGTTGTGGGATTGGCACTCGCCGGCTGTACCGTCGGGCCCGATTATTCTCGCGAGCCGGCGCCGGTGCCTACCGAATTCAAGGAGCTCAAAGGCTGGAAACTCGCCAATCCGAGCGACAGCCTCGATCGCGGCGATTGGTGGACGGTCTATCGCGATCGCGGGCTCGATACGCTTCTGCCGCAGGTCGAGATTTCCAATCAGACGGTCGCGGCCGATGCGGCGGCTTACGAAGAGGCCCGCGCCATCATTCGCGAAGGCCAAGCCGCGCTGTTTCCGGTCGCGACCGCAAGCTACAGCGCAACGCGCACGCGGACCGGCGCCCTCGCAGGAACTACCGGCGGCAGTGCAGTCGGCGTAGGGTTGGGGATTCGATATACGACGCAATACAGCGCGCCGATTAGCGGCAGTTGGGATATCGACGTCTGGGGCAGACTGCGTCGCCAAGTCGAAAGCGACACCGCGGCCGCGCAAGCAAGCGCCGCCGATCTCGATAATGCCAAGCTCTCGCAGCAGGCGATGCTTGCCACCGCCTATTTCAATCTGCGCGCCTCGGATTCGCTGATCGATCTGCTGCAGCGCACGATCGCGGAATACAAAAAGACCTACGACATTGTGAATAACCAGTTCAAAGCCGGTTATTCGGTCACGGCAGGCGACGTGGCGACCGCCGATGCCAATATTCGGACCACGGAGGCGCAGCTTGCGACCGCGCGCTCGTCACGAGCGCAGTTTGAGCATGCCATCGCCGTATTGATCGGCAGGCCTCCCGCCGAACTCGGCATCGCGCCGCGCGATCTCGGCGGCGGCATTCCGAGAACGCCGATAACGGTGCCATCGACGCTCTTGGAACGGCGTCCCGACATTGCCGCTTCGGAGCGCACCATGCAGGAACAGAACGCGCTGATCGGCGTCGCCGAAGCAGCGTATTTCCCGGATATTTCGCTCTCAAGCATGATCCAGTATCTCGGCCCGATTCCGCTGCCGTTTTCCGCCGCACGCTCGATCGGATCGATTGCCGCCACCGGCACGCAAACCTTGTTCAACGGCGGGTTGACCGCGGCGCAGGTCGACGCCGCGCGCGCGGTCTATTGGGAGAGCGTCGCGAACTACCGGCAGACCGTGCTCACGGCCTTTCAGCAGGTCGAAGACCAGCTTGCGGCGATCCGTTTCCTGTCGCAGCAACTGGGGGCGGAGCGCCGCGCCGTTGCCGACGAGCGCAAGGCGGTGGACGTATTCTTGAACCAATTCAAGGCCGGCACTGTGGCATTCACGACCGTTGTGGTCGCGGAGGTCGCTCTATTGGCGGACGAGGAATCCGAATTGACGGCGCGGCAGAATCTTTTTCTTGCCAGCGTCAGCCTGATCGAGGATCTCGGCGGCGGCTGGGACACCACGCAATTGCCGACCCAGGTGCAGTTACAGAATGGATTCTCGTTCTTCCAGAAACTGCCATCCACCCCGCCCGCGCTTGTCGAATCCGCACCCGCAGAGGCCAGCGCGCCGAGCCCACTGCCCACCGCGCCGACGGGACAGTAGCGGAGCAGTTTACCGCCGAGCCGGGCCCGAATCGGCGGCAGCTTACGGCTGAGATTTTGCGGGTGTCCGGCTCCAGTCCCGCCGGGACGTCAAGTTGCGGCGTGCGCGCGGCCCGGTGATTTCCCAAAGGCGCACTCAAGCTATTGATTTAAAAGCAGATTCTAACGTCACTGGCCATCGGAGCAAACCTCCTGTAGTGGCTCCAGCCAATGCGCGCGAGGAGGGCGCCTGCCGGCATTAGCGAATATTCATTAGGCGGGCGATGCCGGCGCATTTTATAAGTCGAACAAGTCGAAATCCCGGGATCAGTAAACGCCCATCATGGACGAGCGAACGCGCAGGACTGATGAGGAACTGACGCCGAATATGCGGCGGACGGCGCCGCCACCGGATGTGGTCGCCAAACCGCGCACGCGCTTTTGGATCGGCGTCGGATTGATTGCTATCCTGCTCGCAGTTGCCGTCTATGAGACAGTGCACTGGCTAAAATCCGCGCCGTCCGGTGGACGTTTCCCGCAAGGCGCGCTGCAATCCGTCGGCGCCGCGACGGTCGGGACCGGCAACATCCGCGAAATCGTCGACGCGCTCGGCACCGTGACGCCGATCGCGACGGTGACTGTGCAAACTCAGATCAACGGCCAGCTCACCGATGTCGCATTCACCGAGGGCCAGCTGGTCAAGAAGGGCGACTTCCTGGCGCAGATCGACGACCGCCCCTACCAAATTTTGAAGGAGCAATACGAAGGCCAGCTCGCGCACGACGAGGGCTTGCTGGCGCAGGCGCAAATGGACCTGACGCGCTATCAGACCCTCGCGCAGCAGAACTCGATCGCCAAGCAGCAGTCCGAGGATCAGGTCTTCATCGTCCAGCAATACAAGGGTTCGGTCAAACAGGACCAGGGCTTGGTCGATTCCGAAGCGCTGAACATCGCCTATTGCCACATCGTTTCGCCCGTCACCGGGCGCGTCGGCCTGCGCCTGGTCGATGCCGGCAATTACGTGCAGACCACGAGCACGACCGGCATTGCCGTGCTCACCCAATTGCAGCCGATTACCGTGATCTTCACGATCCCGGAAGACGACCTGCCGGATATCATGCCGCAATTCAGCGCCGGCACTACGCTCACCGTCACCGCCTATGACCGCGCCAACATTCACTTGCTGGCCACCGGCAAGGTTTCGGCGGTCGACAATCAGATCGACACCACGACCGGCACCGTGAAGATGCGCGCACAATTCGACAATACCGACAATGCGCTGTTCCCGAGCCAATTCGTTAACGCGCGGCTCTTGGTGGAAACCCTGGAGAACGTCGTGACCGTGCCAACCGCGGCGATCCAGCGCGGCGCGCCCGGCACTTATGTCTATGCCATCAATGCCGACAGCACCGTCTCGGTGAGGCAGATCAAGACCGGCGTCGTCGACGGTAATTTGACTGAAGTAAAGTCCGGACTGACTCCCGGCGACCGCGTCGTCATCGATGGTACCGACCGGCTGCGCGACGGTCTGCGCGTGTCCGTTGCACCCGAGGCTGGCGAAGCTGCCGGCGCCGCGCCCGCGCCAGGCGGCAAACCGGCCGGCCAACGAAAACATAATTCGGGCAATACGCAGACCAAGCCCGCCAACGGCGGGCAGTGAAACGCCAGCATGCGCGATGGTCACGACCGAACGCAGCGATAAAACGGTGCGATGAACGTCTCGGAACCCTTCATTCGGCGCCCGGTGGGCACCACGCTGCTGATGGCAGCGATCATGCTGTCCGGCATGGTCGCTTACACCTTCTTGCCGTTGTCGACGTTGCCTGAGGTCGACTATCCGACCATCCAGGTGCAGACGCTCTATCCGGGCGCCAGTCCGGAGGTGATGACGTCTTCGGTCACTGCGCCGCTGGAGCGGCAATTCGGCCAGATGCCGGGGCTCAACCAGATGACGTCGGCGAGTTCCGCCGGCGCTTCGGTCATTACACTGCAGTTCAGCCTCGACCTTTCGCTCGACATCGCCGAGCAAGAGGTACAGGCCGCCATCAACGCCGCCGGCAATCTCCTGCCGTCCGACCTGCCGGCGCCGCCGATCTACTCCAAGGTCAATCCCGCCGATGCGCCGATCCTCACGTTGGCGGTGACCTCGAAAACCCTGGTGCTCACCGACCTCGAGAATTACAGCGAGACCCGGCTCGCGCAAAAGATCTCGCAACTGACCGGCGTCGGGCTCGTCAGCATCAGCGGCGGACAGCGTCCGGCGGTGCGCATTCAGCTCAATCCGGATTCGCTGGCCGCCTACGGCCTTAACATCGACGACGTGCGCACCACAATTGGCAATCTCAACGTCAACACGCCGAAGGGCAATTTCGACGGCCCGACGCAGGCGCTGACGATCAACGCCAACGATCAGCTCACGAGCGCCGACCAGTACCGCAATTTGATTGTCGCCTATCGCAACGGCGCTCCGGTCACGCTCACCGACGTCGCCTCGATTGTCAGCGGACCGGAGAACACCAAGCTCGGCGCCTGGACCAATACGACGCCGGCGATCATCGTCAGCGTGCAAAGGCAGCCCGGCGCCAACATCATTCAGGTGGTCGATCGGATTCAAGCGCTGCTGCCGCAAATCATGTCGACGCTGCCGCAGGCGATGGACGTGCGCGTGATAAGCGATCGCACCGTGACCATCCGCGCTTCCGTCTCCGACGTCGAATTCGAGCTCGGCCTCGCGGTCGTATTGGTCGTGCTGGTGATCTTTGTGTTTCTGCGCACGCTACCGGGCACCATCATCCCGAGCCTGTCGGTGCCGCTGTCGCTGGTCGGCACCTTTGGAGCGATGTATCTGCTCGGCTTTTCCCTCGACAATCTGTCGCTGATGGCGCTGACCATCGCCACCGGCTTTGTCGTCGACGACGCCATCGTCATGATCGAGAACATCGCCCGCTACGTCGAGCGCGGCATGGACCCGTTCGAGGCGGCCTTGCGCGGCTCCGCGCAGATCGGTTTTACCATCATCTCGCTGACCATCTCGCTGATCGCCGTGCTGATCCCGCTCTTGTTTATGGGCGACGTCGTCGGCCGGCTGTTCCACGAATTTTCCATCACGCTTGCGGTCACCATCATCATTTCCGCCGTGGTGTCGCTGACGCTGGTGCCGATGATGTGCGCCAAGCTCATCCGGCATCACCCGGATCGTGAACGCTCCGCCTTCGATCTCAAGGCCGAACAGGTTTTCAACGACGTCATCGCCGCCTATGGCCGTGCGCTCAATTGGGTGCTGGACAGGCAACCGGCGACATTGCTGGTCGCGGTGGCGACGCTGGCCTTGACGGTGCTGCTCTATGTCCTGATTCCGAAGGGGTTCTTTCCGGTGCAGGACACCGGGTTGATCCAGGCCATCACCGAGGCCTCGCAGAGCGTTTCCTACGACGAAATGACAGACCTGCAGGGCAAGCTTGCGGAAGCGGTCCTGAAGGATCCGGACGTTGTCAATCTCAGCTCCTTCGTCGGCGTTGACGGCACCAACCAGACGCTCAATACCGGCCGCTTCCTAATCACGCTCAAACCGCACGATGAGCGCAACATGACTGCCAGCCAGATCATCGAGCGCTTGCAGAAAGAGGTCGCGGGCGTCGTCGGCATTACGCTCTACATGCAGCCGGTGCAGGACCTGACGATCGATTCCACCATCAGCCGCGCGCCCTATCACTTCGTGCTGGAAGACGCCAATGCGGCGGAGTTCACCACCTGGGTGCCGAAACTGGTCCAACAGTTGAGTCAACTGCCGCAACTGTCCGACGTGGCAAGCGATCTGCAGCAGCAGGGCCTCGCCGTCGATATCGTCATCGATCGCGCCACCGCGAGCCGCTTCGGCATCACGCCGGCGACCATCGACAACGTCCTCTATGACGCTTTCGGTCAGCGCATCGTTTCGACGATCTATACCCAGTCCAACCAGTACCGCGTCATCATGGAGGTCGCGCCGACGCTGCAGCAGTCGTTAACCGGATTGGAATCGCTATATTTGCCGTCCTCCTCGTCGTCGACCAACGGCCAGGTGCCGCTGACCGCTATCGCGCACATCGAGCAGCGCGCCTCCCCGCTGTTGATCACGCATTTCGGTCAATTCCCTGCCACCACGATCTCGTTCAATACCGCGCCGGGTTACTCGCTCGGCGCCGCCATCACGGCCATTCAGGAAGCCGAGGCCAAAGCCGGACTGCCGCTGAGCTTCATCACCGCGTTTCAGGGCACCGCGGCGGCGTTCCAGTCGTCGCTGGCCAACGAAGTGTTCCTGATCATTGCCGCGGTGGTGGCGATGTATATCGTGCTTGGTGTTCTCTACGAGAGCTTCATCCATCCGATCACCATCCTGTCGACCTTGCCGTCGGCGGGCGTCGGCGCGCTCTTGTCGTTGATGCTGCTGCACTACGACCTCGATGTCATCGCCATCATCGGCATCATTCTCTTGATCGGGATCGTGAAGAAAAACGCCATCATGATGATCGACTTCGCACTGGAAGCCGAGCGCGCGGAGGGCCTGCCGCCGCGTGATGCGATTTACCAGGCCTGCCTGTTGCGCTTCCGGCCGATCATGATGACGACGATGGCCGCGATCCTCGGCGCCATGCCGCTGATGCTCGGCACGGGAACCGGCTCCGAGCTGCGCCAGCCGCTCGGCATCGCCATTATTGGCGGTCTGGTCGTCAGCCAGATGCTCACGCTGTTCACGACGCCGGTCATTTATCTCTACTTCGATCGCTTGGCGGTGCGGCTGATCGGCGGCCGGCCGTCGGCGCCGATCGTTCCCGAAGCGCCGGCCGAATGAATATTTCCTCGCCATTCATTAGCCGTCCGGTGGCGACAACACTGCTCACACTCGGCATCGCGCTTGCCGGCATTCTCGCGTTTATGAAATTGCCGGTCGCGCCGTTGCCGCAGGTCGACTTTCCGACTATCTCGGTCAGCGCGCAGCTTCCTGGCGCCAGCCCGGACACCGTCGCGACCACCGTCGCCGAGCCGCTTGAACGTCATCTCGGCCAGATCGCCGACGTCACCGAGATGACGTCGAGCAGCGGCATCGGCCAGACCCGCATCACCCTGCAATTCGACCTCAATCGCGACATCGACGGCGCCGCGCGGGACGTGCAAGCCGCCATCAACGCCGCCCGCGCCGATTTGCCGGCGAGTTTGAAGACCAATCCGACCTATCGCAAGGTCAACCCGGCCGATGCGCCGATCCTTATCCTGGCGATGACGTCGAAGACGCTGACGCAGGGTCAGATCTACGATGCCGCCAGTAACGTCCTTCAGCAACAACTGTCGCAAATCAGCGGCATCGGCCAGGTCATCATCGGCGGCTCTGCCCTACCCGCGGTGCGGGTTGAGCTCGATCCGCAGGCCTTGTTCAAATACGGCATCGGACTCGAAGACGTGCGCGCCGCATTGGCGGCAGCCAACGCCAACAGCCCAAAGGGGACCATCGACGACGGCGACCGGCGCTTTCAGATCTACACCAACGACCAGTCGACCAAAGCGGCAGACTATACGCCACTCATCATCGCCTATCGCAATGGCGCGGCAATCAAGCTGTCGGACGTCGCCACGGTCACCGACTCCGTCGAGGATGTACGCAATCTGGGCCTGTCCAACGGTGAACCCTCGGTGCTGGTCATCGTGTTTCGTCAGCCCGGCGCCAACATCATTGACACCATCGACAGCGTTAAGGCCGAGCTGCCGCAGCTCGAGGCGGCGATGCCGGCCGACGTCAATGTCACCATCGCCATCGACCGCTCGACGACCATCCGACAATCGCTGCGGGATACCGAATTGACGCTGGTTATCGCCATCACTTTGGTGACGATAGTCGTTTATTTTTTCCTCCGCAGCTTTCGCGCCACCGCGATACCGTCGGTCGCCGTGCCGGTGTCGATCCTCGGCACGTTCGGCGCGATGTATTTGTTGAATTACAGCCTCGACATCCTGTCGCTGATGGCGCTCACCATCGCCACTGGCTTCGTAGTCGACGACGCGATCGTCGTCTTGGAAAACATCTCGCGGCATCTGGAGGCCGGCGTGCCGCGCCTGCAGGCGGCACTTCTTGGAGCGCGCGAGGTCGGCTTCACCGTGCTGTCGATCAGCCTGTCGCTGATCGCGGTGTTTCTGCCGATCCTCCTGATGGGCGGCATCCTAGGCCGCCTGTTCCGCGAATTCACCATGACGTTGTCGCTGGCGATCATGATCTCGCTGATGATCTCGCTCACCACAACGCCGATGATGTGCGCGCTGTTCCTGCGCGCCCCGCCGCCGCGTGAAACGCCGCGGCGCCGAGGCCTGTTCGATCGTGTGCTTGCCGGCTACGAGCATTCGCTCACCTGGGCCTTGCGCCACAGCCGGGTCGTTCTCGCCATTTTCTTCGGTGCGATCGCGCTCAATGTCGTGCTGTTTTACATCGTGCCGAAGGGATTTTTTCCCGATGAAGATACCGGACGCTTGATCGGCTCGCTGCATGCCGACCAGAGCGTCTCCTTCCAGCTCATGACGCAAAAGCTGCGGCAGATGATGGCGATCGTCCAGGCCGATCCCGCGGTTGAGCACGTGGTCGGCTATACCGGGGTCGGTTCCGGCGGCGGCTTTGGGCAGATCAATACCGGCTCGGTCTTCGTGTCGCTGAAATCGATCGAGCATCGCCCGCCGATGGCGCAGGTCATCGCGCGGCTGCGGCCGAAACTGGCCAAGGTGCCGGGCGGCCAGCTCGTTCTCTTCGGCGTTCAGGACATCCGCGCCGGCGGCCGCCAGAGCAACGCGCAATATCAATACACGTTGCAGGCCGACGATCCGGATCTGCTCTCCAAATGGACGCCCTTGCTGATCCAGGCGCTGGAGCATTCGAAGATCATGGCCGACGTCACGTCCGACGAGCAACAGCGCGGCCTGGAATCCGACATCGTTATCGACCGGCCGACCGCTTCGCGGCTCGGCATCACGCCGGCGCAGATCGACAACACGCTCTACGACGCGTTCGGGCAGCGCCAAGTCTCGGTGATCTACAGCGCGATCAATCAGTATCACGTCGTCATGGAGATCGATCCGCGCTACACGCAATACCCGGCTTCGCTGCGCGATATCTATGTGGCGACATCGGGAGGCGGCGCGTCGGGCACGCAACAATCGAACGCGCCCGGAGGCACCGTGACCCCGGCCAATGCCTCAATGGCCACCGCGGCATCCGCCAGCGCGACAGCCGCTGCCAGCGCCAATAACAATGCGGCACGCAATGCCGCCATTAATGCGCTCGCCAATACCGGCAAGGGCGCCACCTCGTCAGGCGCCGCTGTCTCGACCGCCGTCGAGACCATGGTGCCGCTCGCCGCGATGAGCCATTACAATGCCGGCAATGCACCGCTCTCCGTCAATCATCAGGGCTTGTTCGTCGCCTCGACCATTTCCTTTAACTTGCTGCCGGGCGCCGCGCTCGGCGATGCCGCGACCGAAATCGACAACGCCACCAAACAAATCCGGATGCCGGCCTCGGTTCACGGCAGTCTCGCTGGCACCGCGGAGGTCTTCGCCGAATCGCTGGCCTATGAGCCGGTGCTGATCGTCGCCGCGATCGCCGCCGTCTATATCCTGCTCGGCGTGCTCTACGAGAGCTACATCCACCCGATCACGATTCTGTCGACCCTGCCGTCGGCCGGCGTTGGCGCCATTTTGGCGCTGATGCTGTTCCACACCGAATTCAGCATCATCGCACTGATCGGCGTGATCCTGCTCATCGGCATCGTCAAGAAGAATGCTATCCTGATGATCGATTTCGCCATCGAGGCGAAACGGACGCAGAATTTGAGTTCCTACGACGCCATCTTTCAGGCCTGCCTGCTGCGGTTCCGGCCGATCATGATGACGACCACGGCGGCGATCCTCGGTGCCATGCCGCTCGCAGTGAGCTTCGGTAACGGCGGCGAAATCCGCCGGCCGCTCGGCATTTCGATCGTCGGTGGGCTGCTCATCAGCCAACTGCTGACGCTGTACACCACGCCGGTGGTTTATCTGTATCTCGACCGGCTCGGCCAGTGGTCGTTGCGGACGCGGGGCCGGCTCTTGCCCGGCCTGTTCGGCGCGCCGCCGATGACGCCGGCCGAATGACGGCGTGGTCGTTCAGCGAATATAAATCGGCCGCCGCGCGTAGCAGCACGGCTCGGTGCCCTGGTCATCGACCAGACCGAGCATCTTGCGCAAGCGATGAATATCGGCGCGCGCCGCGATGATCTGCGGACCTTTGATCCCGTCATCGATGTCCGGATTAACCTCCAACCGGTCGATCAATTTGACGTCGGCATAGATGGCGTCGCGCGTGCACTGGTAACAGCTATTCTCGATCTGCCCGTACTCGCCCGCGGCGACTGGCGAGGCGATGCAGACAAACGCGAGAAAGCCGCCCAGGGCCAGAAACCTAGTCATTGCGCGCTCCATAGGGACGCTCGGATCATAACCAAAAGCCGGCCGGGAGGGAATGCACCCGCGGTACCGATCCCGCGGCTTGTGCATGGTGCGGCCGGCCGGATCGGGCCTATGATGGCTCCATAAACGCCGACCCGGGGGAGCGAACGCCATGAACGGCGCTGCAGTCATTGCCGAAATCCTCAAGCGTGAGGGTACCGAATTCCTGTCCTGCTACCCGCGCAATCCGGTGATTGAGCCCTGTGCGGCGATCGACATCCGCCCGATCCTGTGCCGGCAGGAACGCGTCGGCGTCGGCATCGCCGACGGTTATTCGCGCATCAAACGCGGCAAGACGAATGGCGTGTTCGCCGCCCAGGCCGGACCGGGCATCGAAAATGCCTTCCCCGGTATCGCGCAAGCCTATTCGGAGAATGTGCCGCTCCTGGTCATTTCCGGCGGGCTACCGCTGGCACGGCAATATGTGCGGCCGGTGTTCCGCGCCGCCGACGTCTATCGCGCGGTGACCAAGTGGTCGGCGCTGGCGCATAACGTGCAGGAATTGCCGGACCTGATGCGGCGCGCCTATCATGCCATGCGATCGGGCAAAGCCGGTCCGGTGCTCATCGAAGTGCCGGACGACGTATTCGAGGCGGAATTCAACGGCACACTCGATTACCGACCGGTCGCGGTGCAGCGTGCCGCGCCGGATCCCGCGGCGATCAAGAAGGCCGTGGAGATGCTGCTTGCCGCCAAGCATCCGCTGCTTTGGGCTGGCCAAGGCGTGCACTATGCCGAAGCCGGCGACCGGCTTGCGGCGCTCGCGGAACTCTTGCCGGCGCCGGTCGTCGCCACCAATCCTGGCAAGAGCGCCATCCCCGACAGCCATCCCCTGGCGCTCGGCGGCGCCACGCGCTCGCGTTCGAAAGTGTTCGCCGATTTCATGAAGAAATCCGACGTCGTCATGGCCATCGGCTCAAGCCTGACGATCACCAATTTCGGACCGTCAGTGCCGCCGGGCAAGACGATCATTCATTCCACCAACGACGCCGGCGACATCAACAAGGACTATCGCGCCGATCACGCCGTGGTCGGCGACGCCGGCCTTGTCATCGACGCGCTTATCACCGAAATTTCCAAGCAGAAAGGTCCGGGGGGCGGCAATGCGCTCGCTTCGCTGAAGGAAGAGGTCGCCGCCGGCAAGAAGTCGTGGCTCGACGAATGGGCGAAGTTCCTCAATTCCGACGAAACGCCGCTCAACCAATACCGCGTCATCCGCGACATGATGCGCACGCTCGACCGCGACAACGTCATCATCACCCACGATTCGGGAAGCCCGCGCGAGCAGATGATCCCATTCTGGGAAACGACGGCGGCCGGCTCCTATATGGGCTGGGGCAAGTCGACCCAGCTCGGCTATGGGCTCGGCATCACCATGGGCGCCAAGCTCGCGGCGCCAAACAAGCTCTGCATCAACGTGATGGGTGACGCCGCGATCGGCATGACCGGCATGGATATCGAGACCGCGGCGCGCAACCGCATCGCCATCCTCACCGTGGTATTCAACAACGGCGTGATGGGCGCCGAGCGCGACGTGCTTAAAATCTCGGACGAGAAATACGGCGCCATGACGGTCGGCGGCAACTACACGAAAGTGGCCGAAGGCCTCAATGTCGCAGCGGCCCGCGTGGAAAAGCCGGGCGCGATCGTCGGCGCGCTCAAAGACGCCGTTGCCGTCACTGAGACGGGCGCGCCATTTCTCCTCGAATTCGTGGTCAAAGAGGGTCGCGACTTTTCGCGCTATGCATAAAGACGCTGGTCAACCTCCGCTTCACTTGTCACCACTTGCTGGAGAAGAGCGCGTAACTCTTTTGCCCGCTTGGTCCCGAAAGCGGCTTCGAACCGCTCCTGCGCGTCCTGCCACGCCTTGAGCGCAGCACGAAACCGCGCAATGCCCTCCCCTGTCAGCCGCAGCTCCTTGCTGCGGCGGTCGGATTTTCCGGGACCGACGGCAATCAGGCCGTCGCGCTCGAGCGGCAGAATATTGCGCCCGAGCGTGGTGCGATCCATCACCAGATCGGCGGCGAGCGCATTAATCGTCATTGGTCCTTTGCGCTGCAGCCTTGCGAGAATCGAATACTGGGTCGCACGCAAGCCGCTCGGCGCCAGGAATTGATCATAGATTTGCGTCACATGGCGGGTGGCCTGCCGGAGCGCCAGGCAATTGCAGCCGGCCGGGTTGATGGACAGCGGTGGCATTGCGCGAGTTGCGCTGGTCTTGTCTTTCATATAGGCGTATATACCCTTAATTGGCGTCCCACGCAATGGACGCGTTGCAGCGTGGCCGCCGGAGCCGTCGAATGTCCGTTCAGAGCCTTGCCTCAAGCGTGCCGCTCGCGGACGCCGCTGCCGTCGCGCCTGCCGAGAAGATCGCGTTCGATCCGCGCACCCGCGCGTTGATCGAGGGCCCTATCGCCTCTACACTGCTCCGGCTGGCGGCGCCCAATATGCTGGTCATGCTGGCACAGACAGCGGTCGGCCTCGTCGAAACCTATTTCATCGGCAAGCTCGGCACCGATGCGCTCGCCGGCGTAGCGTTGGTCTTTCCGCTGCTCATGCTGATGCAGATGATGTCGGCCGGTGCGATGGGCGGCGGCATATCCTCGGCGATCGCGCGCGCGCTCGGCGCCGGGCGGCGCGCCGACGCCGATGCATTGGTTCTGCACGCGCTCGTCATCGGGCTCGTCTTCGGTCTTGCTTTCACGGTTTCACTGCTCGCGGGCGGCCATTGGCTCTACGCGGCGATGGGCGGCAGCGGCGCTTTGTTGCAAGCGGCGCTGATCTACTCCCGCGTCGTCTTTGCCGGCGCGATATTGGTCTGGCTGTTCAATTCGCTTGCCAACGTGATCCGCGGCACCGGCAATATGATGGTGCCGGCGCTCGTCACCTGCGCCGGCGTCGTCGTACTCATACCACTGTCGCCGTGCCTGATCTTCGGGCTGGGACCGTTTCCAAAACTCGGCGTCGCCGGCGGCGCGATCGCCGTCGTCATCTATTACGGGTTGGGCAGCCTCGTGCTTGCGGCCTATCTGCGGTCGGGCCGCAGCGTTGTCGGCCTCGCCTTTCGCGGCATAAAAATTCGCTGGTCGCTATTCGCCGACATTCTTCGCGTCGGCCTGGTCGCGGCGCTGATCACGGTGCAGACCAATCTCACCATCGCCATTGCCACCGGCTTCGTCGGAGCTTTTGGCCCGGCGGCCATTGCCGGCTACGGCACCGGCTCGCGCCTGGAATATCTGCTCATACCACTGGTGTTCGGGCTTGGCGGGCCGCTCGTCGCCATGGTCGGCACTAATATCGGTGCCGGCCGCCCCGAGCGCGCGTTACGCGTGGCATGGATCGGCGCGGCGATCGGCGCCGGGCTGTGCGAGATCATCGGCTTTGCCGCCGCCGCCGAACCGCGCGCCTGGCTGTCGCTGTTCGATATCGACCCGGCGATGATCGACGCCGGATCGCGCTATCTCCATGCGGTCGGACCGGTCTATGGCCTGTTCGGCCTCGGCATGGCGCTTTATTTCGCCTCGCAAGGCGCGGGGCGCCTGCTGTGGCCGTTGCTCGCCAATATGGCACGGCTCTTGATTGCGGCTGGCGGCGGCTATTTGGCTTTGCGCTGGACCGGCAATTTGACCGACGTTTTCATGGCTTTGGCAGTGGCGCTTGCCGCGTTTGGTATCATTAATGCCGCGGCGGTGGCGAGCGGCGTCTGGTTTAAAGGGGGCCCTGCACGCCGGGCCGCCATCATACGTGCACAGGAGCGCGTAAATTAATGGCCGTCCATTACTTGGAAGATTTCGCCGTGGGCCAGGTTTTCAACACCGGCCGGCTCCGCGTCGACAAGGAACAGATTTTTGCGTTTGCGCGGCAATTCGATCCGCAGCCATTTCATCTCGATGAAAACGCTGCGCGCATTTCGCCGTTTCAAGGCTTGGCGGCGAGCGGCTGGCACACCGCGGCACTGACCATGCGGCTGATGGTCGATGGCGAGTTCAAGCCGGCCGGCGGCATCCTCGGCGTCGGCTTCGACGAGCTGAGCTGGCCACGCGCAGTGCGGCCGGGTGACGAATTGCACGCGCGGAGCGAAGTCCTTGACGTGCGGCCGTCGAAATCGCGTCCCGACCGCGGCCTGATCCGGGTGCGGACGACGACGCTCAATCAGAACGACGAAACCGTCATGATGTTCACCGGCAATTTGCTGGTGCCGAAGCGTCCGGCGACGGCGCAGAAAGGATAGGCCGATGCGTATCCTCGTGGTCGGCGTCGGCGCGATCGGCGGCTATTTCGGCGGTAGGCTGTTGCAGGCCGGCCGCGATGTCACGTTCCTGGTGCGGCCGCGGCGCGCTGCACAACTGGCAAAAACCGGGCTGGTCATCCGCAGCCCGCTCGGCGACGCCGATTTACCGAACCCGGCGACCGTCGCGGCCGAGGAGTTGCGCGATCGCTTCGACCTCATTCTCTTGAGCTGCAA
>JBAQAB010000451.1:0-2291 GCA_049285535.1 Xanthobacteraceae bacterium | reverse complement strand
GCGAAGCTCATACCGGCACCGGACTTAAAGCCGGCATGAAAGATCGACCGTGTCCCGAATCAGTTGGGCGCCAGGGCGCCCCCTGGTTCTACTTCGATTTACTGGCCGACTTCTTCAACAGAATCGGCCCATCTCACTGATATTGCGCTGCAGCTGAATGTCCGAAGTTGAAGGTATAGCGACCATTCCTCCTGCCGTGGCCATGCGTAATCCGATCACCGAGTGAGGTTTCGGTTCGGCGGTGTCTAGATAAGGGCACCAAACCCAAAACGAACGTGTGGCAGAATATCTGGGGTTTGACGTCGTGGATACCCTGCCGACGTTTCGCGCAATGAGCGTCGTCGAGACGCGCAAACGATCCGTAGGCTTACGGTCTTACAGATCTACAGACATGCGCCGATGTAACACGTGCGGATTGAACAAGACAGGAATGGCGTCAAGTCAACCCTGTCCTCCACCGGCATTGATCCCAGCGACCAAACTACGTGGAAAATCGGCGGCCATGACCTTGTGAAATTGGCTCACGATGCCTTTGCCACGCTCAAAGATTTTCCAGAACTGAAGTAAGGTCGTTGCTATGTGCGCTGCCGCGGTGGCGATATTGCCGGCGCCGTGGTCGCACTGCAGATTGTGCTGTCTCTTGAGCGGGTGCCGTGCATGCCACTGTGATGGCATCCGGTTACTGAGTTCCCGTCAGCTTCTGCGGTTCGGTCGAATGAATGTCAAACGCTGCTGCCTCCTCAAAGGTGAGGCTCTCGCCCGTCAAAGTCACTATCCATCCCGACGGCAAACAGCGTAGAACATCGGTCAAGGCTCTCTGGGGCGTACCAGCAACAGCCCATAATTCGGTGTTGCCGTTTCCCTTCGCAGCTATGATTTGGATGGCGTCCACACGGGGATTATGCGCCCTCGATCCCCGGTCGCAACATTTCCAGTGACGTTATACACGTGATCCACTGTGTAACCAGCAATCGCTCTCAATGACCCGAGAACGCCGACTTCCCGCCGCCATGGCCGATCGACAATTAATAATCGTGCGAGACGGGCTGTCTGTCGCCCTGAAATCGTCTCGCTTGCGTCGCGAATCATAGAAAAGATCAATTCGATGATCGATCCATACGCGCCAGACACGATTGAGGGCGTGCGGAAGGTTCTCGGCGGCCTCGATCATACCATCAACGTCGAGATTGGACCCGGCATCCCGCTGGTCGCAAAGACTGTGTGGGACCTGCGGGTCCGCGCCACTTGGCCCCCCGGCCTGCGCTTAATAGTTCCAAGCGGTCCTGAAGAAAGGATCGTGAAGGTCGAGCGGCGGCGGTGACCACGCCGCTTATCGCTGCCCTGGTCGATCGAGGAGACGGCCGCCTGCTATATCGTGCACGCCCGGGACGGGCATGCACCTTTGTCCATTATGTGGAAAAGTCCGACCGGCGCTCGGCGCCAAGCTCTGCTCAAGCAATTATTGCGGTCGCAGCAAATCCGATTTATGCCCGCAACCAGCTGAGGACGGGGCGATTCGGACAAGGTGCAAAAGGGTCATGCCCAGTTCCTTCCTCTTACCTACATGCCGATTCTGCGACGGTCCGCTTAGCCTCTCCCGCGTCGGGCCGCGTATAGACAATCTGGAACAGCGCTTGTTCCGCTGTTCAGAATGCAATGCCGAGCAGGAACTTTTGCCGCCGCGACTGGTGGCCGATTCCGTCGGGCTACGACGCTAAGCCGCCACGTCAGTCGCGCCGGAAGTTGCGGCTGCCGGCCCCGCGCCTTTCTCACTCGCCGAGCACCTGCCGCCGATGCTCCTCGCGCATTTCGTCCGCGATGCTGGTCCGCGACAGCCGCACGAGCTCGGCAAACGGCGCATTGGGCCGGCACGAGCGGCAGGATAGCACCGAGGACGAAGCGTGGCGCATTGCGACGAATTATTCCCAAGTTGCCAGACTTGCTGCGCCAGGCGGCAACGTAAAGCAATTGCGGGCCGGCCTTAACCTGGGGACTTATTTATTTCGCATACGGGCTGCGCAACGATGTCGACGTGGTAGACGTTTCGGACTCGGCACGCCGGTTCCAGTTGGTACCCGCCCGGCGCGGCGCCGCCCTTCCAATCAATGAACTGACAAGGCCCCATTTATCAGGCGCCAAATTCCAGAATTGCCCTATACCTTCGGCTTCCGGCGCGGATTGCCAGGGGAACTAGATGGATAGGCTTCGGAACTGCATTCAAGCGCTGCGTGCTTTCGCGAGGCAAGCTAACGATCTCGACGCCCAGCTGCTAGCCGAGAGACAAATCAACG
>JBAQAB010000450.1:0-2423 GCA_049285535.1 Xanthobacteraceae bacterium | reverse complement strand
TGGCCTGATCGCCGCCCATTTTCGCTGGCCGCTGCGATCTTCGGCAATCCCGGTTTGGAAGCTGCCTTTGTATGTGTCCGACCGCGCATTGCCGACGTTTTGACGGCCGTTGGTCTCGGCAAAAAAGATGCCCAAGCCGATGCGTCCGGCCACCTCGGCGTCAGAGGCGTCGAGACCCTTGGCGCAGGCGATGCCGGTCGCCAGATCGAAAACGTCTTTGAATGGCGTAGCCGAGCTTTGCGCGTCGCTGGGCGGCGCTTCCATGATGCGGAAGAGCTTGAGATACGCGTCAATGAGCGGCTCGGTGCCGGCGTCGAAATAGGCCGGAGGAATGCCGAACTTGTTGGGCCTGCCGATCCGGGACGGAATCGCGTCGGTCAAATCCTTGTACGCGCTCATCATGGCGACGCGGGCGAGATAAAGCGCCTGTCCCGGCAAGTGCGGCAATTGTTGCTTCGAGTCGATCTGCGCTTGCCGCTCGCTCAGGATTGTCTCGAAGCGCTTCACCGCGTCGTTGTAGGCGCTCAGTGCATCGGATTGCGATGCGGTGAGCGCGGGGGGTTGAGCGTCCGCGCCGGACATCGGCATCAGAAGCAGCGTGACCCCGCAGGCGATCACCAAAAGAATTGACTTGGATAGCGGCTGCAAGGCGTCTCTTTCTGTCTTTCCGGACCCCGCCGCGTCTTTCCGGGGCGCGCGAAGCGCGAGCCCGGAATCCATACCCACGATTTTGTCAGGATTATACGGGTGCTTGTCACGAAGAATCTGTGGTTATGGATTCCGGGCTCCCGGCCTTTGGCCGGCCCCGGAATGACGTTATTCCACCGCCGGCAGACTAAGCGCCTCGTCGACCAGTGCGCCGGCGCGTTTCCAGTCGAAATACCGATAAAGATGCTGCTTCGCCACGAACGACGGGCCGCCGTAGAATTTTTCATATTGCGCGTGGCGGCTGCCGAATTCCGATCCGAGGAAATCCCAAATGAGCCGCATCAGTTTTACGCGCGTCCTGGCGTCGGTCGAGCCGGAGCGCATGTAGCGTTCGAGGTCGGCGGCGATTTCGGGATTTGCGAAGTCGGCGTCGGAGGAGGGCAGCGTGATGAAAGCCGCGCCCGCCATCTCGCGGAAAATTTCCAGCATGCGGCCGTTGAATTCCGACTGCATGGCGCTGGCGGCATAGTACGCGGTGCGCGACGGCCACAGCACGCCGTCCTCGATCGTCCCCATGGTCTCATGCGCGTGCAGCATGGCTTCGTAGATCGAGACCAGCGAGCAGAGCTCGCCCATCAGGCCGACCACGGCCGGGTTGGCGCTGTTGCCGGTAGTTTCGTTCATGCGCTGTGCCAGGCCGGCCATGAAGCGCAATTTGGTGACGTAGCGCGTCTGCGCTTGGTGATTGCCGTAAAGATGCGACGGCGTCTTCCGCCACTGGTCACGCGAGAGCTCGACATTGCGATAGATGAAGACGCGCTCCCATGGCACGAACACGTTATCGAACACGACGTAGGAGTCGCTCTCGTCGAAGCGGGCGGACAGCGGATAATCGGCGGCGCTGCCGGCGCGCGAATAGGGCTTGCGCGGATAAAGTTTCACGCCTTCGGCGGCGACCGGGACGGCGAGGCAATTGGCGTAATTCTCGTCGCCTTTCTGCAGCGGCTGGATGCAGCTCAGATGGATGTAATCGGAGATCGCGCCGCCGGTGGCGAGCTGCTGCGCGCCTTTGATCACGATGCCGTCGTCGCGCTCCTTGACCACGCCGGCATAGAGCGTCGGATCGCTCTGCTGGTGCGCGGGCTTCGAGCGGTCGATCTGCGGCGGCACGATGGCGTAAGAGCAATAGACGTGGTTGTCACGCATGAAGTCGTAGAACGCGAGGAGATTATCGGCGAAGTTTTGCTCGCCGGCGCTGGCGAAAAATTGCGGCACGGCGGCATAGCCGGTGAAGAAGCCGGCGACATGATCGGGCGCGCGGCCCATCAGGCCGAAGGTCGCTTCCGCCCAGGTCTCCGAGAACAGCCGGCGCGCACGTAAATCGGCATGGGTCTTCGGGATCTGCCAGGCACGCTGCACCGGCGCGCCGGTCTTCGGCGAGGGAAACGTCATGCGCTCGCGGTTGCCCGGATCGGCGGCGATGTCGTAGAGGCTAGCGATCGAGCGCGCGGCTTGCCGGAACGCCGGATGCGCGGACACGTCCGCGACCGCCTCGCCGTCGAGGAAGACGCGGCGGCCGTCATTGAGGGAGGAAAGATACTCGGCCCCGGTGCGCATTACCTCGATCTCCCATTGCCGTTTTGCATGCGTGCCACAACCGAGGAGAGCTTGCCAAGTGAGGCGGCGCGGCCCTTTGTGCGTCCACAAAAAAGGGAGGGAGAGATGCTCAAGCACGTGGCCGCCTTGCTGGCAGGTCTGCTGGCGTTCGCCGCGAT
>JBAQAB010000449.1:0-3437 GCA_049285535.1 Xanthobacteraceae bacterium | reverse complement strand
GCACCACGCTCATGACCATCAAAGCTGTGATGAATTCGATCGGCCGCAGTGGGCTCATCATCAGGTTGCCGATATTGCGCGACCACATCTCCTCCAGGAACGAAATCGAGAAGCCGAGCTGGCCGCGAAACAGGATGTCCCATAACAGCACCGCGCCGATGAAGGTGCCGCCGGCGCGGGCAAAAAAGCCGGCATTGCTCGTGATGTAATATTGGAGGAAGCCCCAGGTGACCATTTGCACCGTCGGCCAATAGACGAGATCCAGCAGCCGCGGCCACGACGAGCGCAGCAGGTACCAGTACCGCAACATCATCGCGCCGATCCGTTGCGGTGAGCCCCCACCCTTCCCTCCCCCGCAAGCGGGGGAGGGTGGGAAGAGGGCGCTCTCGGTCCGCGCGGTCATTGCGCGGCCTCGCTCGCCACGCCGCGCGCCACGTCGAGGAAAACTTCTTCCAAGGTTCGCCGCCCATAGCGCGCCAACAGCTTGACCGGCGTGTCGTCATCCTCGATATGGCCGCGCTTCATGATGATGACCCGTTGGCACAACCGCTCGACCTCGGCCATGTTGTGCGAAGCGAGCAGCACCGTGGCTTGCCGCTCGCGGCAATAGCCTTCGAGATGCGCACGTACCCAATCGGCCGTATCGGGATCGAGTGAAGCGGTCGGCTCGTCGAGCAACAGCACATCCGGGTTGTTGATCAGCGCCTTGGCCAGCGAGACGCGGGTCTTCTGTCCGGCCGAAAGACGTCCGGTCGGACGGTCGAGCAGATCGGTGAGATCGAGGTGCCGCCCCAGTTCGGCGATGCGCTCGCGCAGATTCTCGACGCCGTAGAGCATGCCGAACACGGTCAGGTTCTGCCGCACCGTTAGCCGCATCGGCACTTCGACATAGGGGCTTTCGAAATTCATGCGGTGGAGGACGCGATAGCGTTGCCTCGGCATCTCCGCGCCCAGCACCGTGACGCGCCCGGAGGTCGGCGTCGTCAGGCCCATGATGGTGGCGATGGTTGTCGTTTTGCCGGCGCCGTTGCCGCCAAGGAGCCCCGTGATGGAGCCCGGCGCAAGCGTGAAGGAAATGCCGTCGACCGCCGGGATGGTCTTGTAGATTTTGACGAGGCGTTCGACGGCTATGGGAGGGGAACCCGGCATCGCGGCCACATGTGGCGCGCTCCGGCGCGGGAGGCAAGAGGCCAACAGGCGTTTGGCAAGAGGCCAACCATGCAGCGATGCGGGTGGTCCCAAAGCGAGGAAGATGGCAAAACAAGCGCAATCGAATGGCGGGGAGGGCACAGTGACGACTATTTCGCTGGCGCAGGCCGAGCGCATCATCGATGCCGCGATCAAACGCGGCGCCGGGCTCAATTGCCGGCCGCTGAGCGTGATCGTGGTCGAGCCGGGCTGCAAGGTGAAGGCGTTCAAGAAGGAAGACGGTTCCTCGATGATCCGTTTCGAAATGGCCTACGGCAAAGCCTATGCGGCCTTGTCGCTTGGCCGCAGCTCGAAACTGGTGCGCGAGCGGGCGCAGGAGAAGCCGATCTTCATGCGCTATCTGATCGCATCGAGCGGCGAGCAGATCTTTCCCGAGGGCGGCGGCATGCTGATCCGCGACAATAACGGCGAGGTCGTCGGCGCCGTCGGCGTGACCGGCGATACCGAGGATCGTGACGAAGACTTGGCGATCCACGGCATCCACGCTGCGGGATTGAAGACCGATGCGGATTGCGCCGGGATGGGCCGGGAAGTCGGCCTGCCGAAAACCAGTTGAAGACGAGGCAACATGAAGATCGGACTTTTCGATCACGTCGAATTCGGCGACCGGCCGATGGCGCAGCTATTGGACGAACGGCTGCAATATGCCGAAGCGGCGGACGAGGCTGGCATCTATTGCCTACAGATCGCCGAGCATCACGCAACGCCGCTCAATTTGGTGCCGGTACCGGGCGTCTACCTCGGCGCGCTGGCGCGCTCCACCAAGCGCATGCGGCTCGGGCCGCTGGTCTATCTCCTGCCGCTCTATTCACCGCTGCGTCTGATCGAGGAAATCTGCATGCTCGATCATCTGAGCCACGGCCGGCTCGATGTCGGCGTCGGCCGCGGCGTGTCGCCCTACGAGCTGAAATACCACAAGGTCGAGCACGACCAGTCGCGCGAGATCTTTTACGACGCGTTCGACTGCGTCAGCGCCGGGCTGAAAACGGACTCGCTCACCTACAAAGGTGAGCATTATGTCTACGAGAACGTGCCAATCGCGTTGCACCCGCTGCAGCAGCCGCATCCGCCGTTCTGGTATGCCTCGTCGAATGAAATCGGCTCGACCTGGGGCGGCGAACAGGGCCTGCACTATGTGACGCTCGGTCCGATGGCGCTCGCCAAGGCCAACATCGCCGCCTACAAAAAGGCGCTGGCCAAGCGTGGCGCGCCGGTGCAGCCCAAAGCCGAATTTTCCGGCGGCGCGGCGATCGGCGTGCAACGGCATATTTTTGTCGCCGACAGCGACGCGGAAGCGCACCGCTTCGGCAAACCGGCCATGGACCGGCACCTCGAGCACATCAACTGGCTGCGCGCCAAGCACGGCCAGACCGGATTGACCAGCCGCCTGAATGTGGAGCGCGGCGCCAATTTCGAGGCCTGTCTTGCCGACGGGACGGCGATCGCCGGCTCACCGCAAACCGTGCGCGCGGAGATCGAGAAGCAGGTCAAGGAATTGGGCTTCAATTATCTGCTGACTTACCTTTTCCTCGGTGCGATGTCGTTCAAGGACGCAATGCGGTCGCTGGAATTGTTCCGCGACGAAGTCATGCCGCATGTGGTGAAATTGTAATGCCTCGTCGTTCCGGGGCCGAGCGGAGCGAGGAGCCCGGAATCCATAATCACAATTCTTGAAAACAGTACTTCGTGATTCGTGGTTATGGATTCCGGACTTGCCGCGTTGCGGCAATCCGGAATGACCGCAATAATCATTTCTCCGCGTCGTCCGTTGCCGCCTTGTTATCGGCGCGCAGCGCGTCGGGGTGCGGCATGGCAATGACGTTGTAACCGGAATCGACAAAATGGATTTCGCCGGTGACGCCGGTCGAGAGATCCGAAAGCAGATAAAGCCCCGCGCCGCCGAGTTCGTCGAGCGTCACGCCGCGATGCAGTGGCGAATGCCGCTGCTGGAACGCGAACATGGCCCGGGCGTCGCCGATGCCGGCGCCGGCCAGCGTGCGGATCGGGCCGGCGGAGATGGCGTTGACGCGAATGCGGTTGCCGCCGAAGTCGACGGCGAGATACCGCACCGAGGCTTCGAGCGCGGCCTTGGCGACCCCCATGACGTTGTAGTTCGGCATGGTGCGCAGGCCGCCGTTATAAGTCAGCGTCACCATGGCGCCGCCGTTCGGCATCAGCGCCGCGGCGCGCTTGGCGGCTTCGGTGAAGGAAAAGCACGAGATCAGCAT
>JBAQAB010000448.1:0-3888 GCA_049285535.1 Xanthobacteraceae bacterium | reverse complement strand
CAAGTGCCGCTTTACAAAAGGCAATTTGCTGAGGCCGATATTGCGCCCGGCGACGTGAAAAGCCTTGACGATCTCGCCAAGCTTCCCTTCACGACCAAGGAAGATTTACGCCAGAACTATCCGTTCGGCATGTTCGCCGTGCCGATGAACGAGATCGTTCGCATTCACGCTTCCAGCGGCACCACCGGCAAGCCGACGGTGGTCGGCTATACCCGCGGCGATATCGACATATGGGCGATGCTGATCGCGCGCGGCATCCGCGCCGCCGGCGGCAAGCCCAGCGACAAGATGCATATTGCCTACGGCTACGGGCTGTTCACCGGCGGCTTGGGGTTTCATTACGGCGCCGAACATCTCGGCTGTGCGGTGATCCCGGTTTCCGGCGGCTTTACTGAGCGCCAGGTCCAGTTGATCTGCGATTTCGAGCCCGACATCATCGCTGTGACGCCGTCCTATCTGCTCGCGATCGCCGACGAGTTCGATCGCCAAGGCGTCGACGCGCGCAAATCCTCGCTGCGCATTGCGCTGCTCGGCGCGGAGCCGTGGAGCGAGGGCATGCGCGCCGAGATCGAGCGCCGCATGGGGCTCGATGCGATCAATGTTTACGGTCTTTCGGAAGTGATCGGCCCCGGCGTCGCCCAGGAATATGCCGATACCAAGGATGGGCTGACGGTCTGGGAGGATCATTTTTTCCCCGAGATCATCGAGCCCGAGACGGGCAAGGTGCTGCCCGACGGCGAAGAGGGCGAATTGGTCCTGACCTCATTGACCAAGGAAGCGATGCCCGTCATCCGCTATCGCACGCGCGACCTGACGCGGCTTCTTCCCGGCAATGCGCGCGCCATGCGCCGCATCGAGCGCATCAAGGGCCGCAGCGACGACATGCTGATCATCCGCGGTGTGAACGTATTTCCGAGCCAGATCGAGGCCGCGCTGGCCGACGAACAGATGTTCGCACCGCATTATATTCTCGAAGTGACGCGGCCTGACCGGCTCGACGAGCTTGCTGTGATCGTCGAGACGCGCGACACGCTGCCGCCGGACGCGATGATGATGCTGGCGGACCGCGGCACGCATCTCATCAAGGCGCGGGTCGGAGTGACCACGACGGTGCGCGCGGTCGCCCCGGGCAGCATCGGGCGGTCGCAGGGCAAAGCCAAGCGCGTCATCGACAAGCGGCCGCGGAATTAGGGATATGACTATGTCAGCCGTGGACGAGCGCTCGGATATTTTTGACCGCGCCGGCTTGCCGCGCGACGGAATTGCGGCGTGGCAGGTCAACGACGATGCAGTGAGCGGCGACTATCTGCGCGATGCGGAGGATTTCTCCCGGCAGTGGCGGATTGGCGCCGAGTTATTGGCAAAACTTCCGGCAAAGCCGGCACGCGCTGCGGCGCAGGTTTCGGCGGCTGCGGCGATCCTGCAACGCGACCGCGCGGCGCGGGAAGATTTTCTCCGTGCCCACGCCGAAACAGTCTATCGGCGGCTCACGCACGATTTCACCAAATTCGTGCGTGTCGAACAGCTGGTGCGCGATGCGGCGGTGCTGCTACCGGGCCTCGTGCCGGACGACAAACTGTTGGCGCACGAAAATGGCTTGCCGCAGGGGGACAAGAACGGCGCCGAAATAGATCAGGGGCTTTTGCTTTCCTATATTCTGGCACTGCCCCTGGCCGGAATGCACCTTTGTCACGCCATGCTGCTGCCGCATCCGCAGACGGCCGAGCACGGCAGGCATTTCGCCGAAAAAGGCACGCTTGCGCTCGAGGGCGCGACGCTTGAGCGACGCGGTAAGGCAGCGGTCGTGACCATGCGCAATCCGCGCTTTCTCAATGCCGAAGACGAGGCCACGCTCGACGGGCTCGAAATCGCGGTCGACGTCGCCACGCTCGATCGCGAGACCGATATCGCGGTGCTGCGCGGCGATACTGTCGAACACCCGAAATATCGCGGCCGCCGGTTGTTCTCGGCCGGCATCAACCTGACGCATCTCTATCGCGGCAAGATCGCCTATGTCTGGTACATCAAGCGCGATATGGGGCTCGTCAACAAGCTGTTCCGCGGCGTTGCGCGGCCGGACGTGAGCCCCGACGAATTGACCGGCGGCACCACCGAAAAGCCTTGGGTCGGCGTGGTCGAAGGCTTTGCCATCGGCGGCGGCTGCCAGCTGTTGCTCGCGCTCGATTATGTGCTGGCGGCGAGCGACGCCTATATGACGCTGCCGGCGCGCAAGGAGGGCATCATTCCAGGCGCGGCGAACTTGCGGCTGTGGCGCTTTACCGGCGATCGCATCGCCCGCCAGGCGATCCTTTACGGTCGCCGTCTCGATTGCGACACGCCGGAAGGCCGGCTCATCTGCGACGAGATCGCACCAGCGTCATCGATCGATGCCGCTTTGGATCGGGTCATCGACGGCTTCACCAGTTCCGGCGTCGTCAGCGCCGCCGGCAATCGCCGCGCCATTCGTGTCGGCCAGGAGCCGCTCGATCTGTTCCGCCGCTACATGGCGGTCTATGCCCGCGAGCAGGCTTTATGCCATTTCAGCCCGGCGCTGATCGCCAATCTCGAGCGAAATTGGAACGCCCAGAGTAGGGCGATCTAACGCTCCGCGACGAAATTCGTCTGGTCGAGGCGGTCGCGCTGCGCGTCGTCCAACTTGCTTTCGAAGTTCGCGAGCGCGACCTGGATCGACAGCACCGAGCGCCATGTCGCGTCCAGACGCGCCTCGACGGCGTCCAGGCGCGCGACCGTATCCGGCGGCACCGTCGTCGGACAATGCGCTTGGAGATCGTCCACGGCCTTGGCGAAGGCCGATTTGACATCGGCCAATGCCGCCCGTTGCGCCTCGGTCGGCTGGACAGATCTGTCGATCTGATCAATCGTCGCGTTGATTGCCGTAGGCGATCCGCCGCAGGACGGCGCGATAGCGGCGGTCCGATCCTGGCGATCGACGGCGAGCGGGCTCGCGGGAACCGCCGCGAATTTCGTCCTCTGATCGTCGTTCAACGTCTGTTCGAAGTCCTGCAGCGGCTGGCGAACGATCGAGACCGCCATGGTCAGTTCTTCGATCTGCGACTCCATGAGCTTAAGCCGGGCGACGGGCTGGGCCGGAATATCGCTCGGGCAGGCCTTTGCCAGAAAGCCTGACGCCGCGCCTAGCGCGCCGCCGAGTTTTTGCAGCGATTGCTCCTGATCCGGGTTCGGCGCCACTTCGGCGCCAATGCGCGACACGATCGCGTTGGTATCGACCGAGGGCTGGCACAGCCGCCCATCTTCGCTTGCCGGCAGTCGTGCAAACGCGGTCGAGAATATCCGCTCATAATTGAAGGGCCACGGCGATGTATGGTCGGGGAAAAAGACATTTTGGAAGATCGCCGGCAAAGCGAGACTCGGATAGAGCAGCGCCGAGGTCGCGCCTTGGCCGGATTCGGTACGCGCGGTGTCGTGCCGGTCAGCCCGCATATAAAGCGGATGATGGTGAAAGCGCGGGAAATAGAGCGGCACGCCGATGTGAAACGGTCCAATTCGCAGACCGAATGCCGCTGCCGGCGGTGAAGAGCAGACAACTGCGGAGCAAGCCGCAGCCGCAATGAAAGCGCCGACCTTTCGCATGATCAGCCACCTCAGCTGTTGAAACATGACCGAAAATGGACTGTCTATGTCGGATTAGATCACGCCCGACTAAAGCATTCAACGCGCGATGGGGCCGAGCGGTTCCATGCGTTCGTGCAACTCCACCGGTTCGCCTTGCCGCTTATTGCCGAGGCGAAGCAGTGGCACCAGCACGAAGGCAAAGGCGGTAAACGCCGACGAAATCACGATTAACGGCGGCAACGACTTGTTGAAGGCGTGGGTGTAGAGAAACGATCCGACATTGTCGGCGAGCGT
>JBAQAB010000447.1:0-23411 GCA_049285535.1 Xanthobacteraceae bacterium | reverse complement strand
AAAGCAGCATCCCGGTGGCCAGTGTGTCGCTGGTGCTGGGCATTCATCGGCTGATGTCGCAAGCGCTGACGCCAACCAATTTTCTCGGCAATGCGGTGGCAACGATCGTGATGGCCAAGTGGGAGGGCGCGCTTGACGAAAAGCGCCTCCATCGGGCGCTGGACGAGGGAGCCGTCGACGAGATTTAGGACGCTTGGGCGTATTTTACCGCATTTCCAAACATTTCCGTCGGAGGAGCCATGGCGGCGGCAGAGATCTTCGATCTTCACGGCAAGGTGGCGCTGGTGACCGGCGCTTCGAGCGGACTCGGCGCGCGTTTCGCCGAGGTGTTGGCGGAGAATGGCGCTTCGGTCGTGCTGGTGGCGCGGCGGGCCGACCGCCTCGATACTTTAAAGACGCGGATCGAAAAGTCCGGTGCCAAAGCACTCGTGGCCGAAGCCGACGTACGCGACCGAGCGGCGATGCGGGCGGCGTTCGACGCCGCGGAAAAGACCTTCGGCACGGTGACCATTCTCGTCAATAACGCCGGCGTCGCGAGCTCCGGCCGCGCCGTTGAGCTTGCCGAGGAAGAATGGCGGCGCGTTCTGTCCACCAATCTCGACGCGGTGTTCTTTTGCGCGCAGGAGGCGGCGCGCCGCATGCTGGCTGCCGGCAGCGGCGGCGCCATCGTCAATATCGCCTCCGTGCTCGGCTTCGGCGTCGACAAGGGCGTCGTCGCCTATGCCACCGCCAAAGCCGGCGTGATCCAGCTCACCAAGGCGCTGGCGCTCGAGCTTGCGTTCAAGGGCATCCGCGTCAACGCCATCGCGCCGGGCTGGATCGTCACCGAGCTCAATCGCGGCTACCTGCAAACCGAGCGCGGTGCCGCACTCAAGCGCGAAATCCCGATCGGCCGCTTCGGCGAGGAGCGCGACCTCGATGGACCGCTCTTGCTGCTGGTCTCCGACGCGGGCCGCTTTATCACCGGCGCCATCATCGTCGCCGACGGCGGCCAAATGGTCGCGCTGCGCGGCTGATTCGATGGGATTGGAACAGATCGTTATCGTCTTTGTCGGCGCCTTGGCCGGCGGTCTGGTCAATGGTCTGACCGGATTCGGCACCGCGCTCACCGTGCTCGGCATCTGGCTCTACGCGATACCGCCGACCGTGGCGGCGACCTTGGTCATTCTCTGCTCGGTCATGTCGCAGCTGCAGACGCTGCCCATGATCTGGCGCACCATCCGCTGGGAATATGTTCTTGCTTTCGTGGTGCCGGGTCTGGTCGGCGTACCGATCGGGACTCACCTGCTACCGCATATCGATCCGAGATTGTTCAAGATCGGGATCGGTGTCTTTCTGGTTTCCTATACGGGTTACGTGCTGATGCGCCGGGCGCAGATGAAGATCACCTGGGGCGGCGAGGCAGCCGATTGTGTCGTCGGCTTTGCCGGCGGCATTCTCGGCGGGATTGCCGGATTGTCCGGCGTGCTCCCCGTTGTTTGGACCGACGCGCGCGGCTGGACCAAGGAGCACCGTCGCGGCGTGGTGCAGATTTTCAATATGGCGATTCTATCGCTGGCGCTGGTTTCGCACGCCGTTTCGGGATTTTTGACGCGCGAGGTCGCGGTGGCGGCAATCGCGGCGTTGCCGGGCACGATCGGCGGCGCGTGGCTCGGTGCGTTGATTTACCGGCGCATCGCCGATCGAAGTTATTCGCGCATCATTATGACGTTATTGCTGATCTCAGGCCTGATATTGATCTGGACAAGCCGTTGATTGCGCTTCGCACTTGGACGGCCGACCAAATCAGCGCGAGAGGGGATGGTGCACCTGGGTTGTGCTCGTTCCGAACTGCGTCCCTTGCGTAATGATCTGGTTGGCGTCGTTCAAGCCGCCGTCGGTCGGCACCCAGGGCGTGTCGGGGCAGTTGTTGCTGCGCAATCCAAGTACGCCGCACTCGCCGATATTGGCGGTATGCAAGCCTGGCACGCCGCCGTTTTGTCCAGGCTTGCTCGTCAGCAACGCCAGCAAGCGATCGATCTCGGCCAGAGTCACGCGTTCGGGCTGACCCGGCGGCGTATTCCAGCTCAATACAGTCACCTCAAAGCCGGGGCGACTCAATACCGTCGTGCCGGCGCCATTGTGGATGGTGACGATTCCGAACTGATCAATAACGTGAACGCCATGTTGATCGATAACGACGGTGACCGTTCCGCCGCGAATGCCGATGGCGGCGGCCGGTGTCGCAATCGACGCCTCGCCTTGGTGGCTGAGCGCCCCGCCGACAAAGCGGAGCGCGCCCTGGGTCAGCGAGGCCAGCATGTGGCCCTTGCCGGAATCGGGGTCGTAGACGAACTCATTGATCACGATGCTGGTATTGGGCGCGATGCTCAGCGTGCTCTTATCGAGGAAAGCGAGCTGAACCGTCCCGGTCGGCGTCGTATGGATGCGCTCCTTGTGAATGATGCGGGCGCCGACCGTCAGCGGCTCTGTCGCGGCGCCGGGCGGGGTGCTTTCCGTCAGCGGATTGACCGCCGTCGCGGTGCCGACCTGCTGCGCCGCGGCGGGCAGCTTTGTCAAAGCGGTCACGGCCAGCAACACGGCTATAATTGTGTAAGCACGCATCGCATTCCTCTTAGAATTTGAACGTTGGTCCGGCCGAGACGGAAAGGTCGTGCATCGTGAACGCCGGAATATTGGATTGATCGGCGCGATACTGCACCAGCGTTCCCAGCACGAGGTGCCTCCACAGCGGAATCTCCGAGCCGAGGCCGACGCGCCATTCGGTGCTGCGCGGCGTTTTCGTCGGATCGATAGTTGGATCGGGCGCCGCGTACAGCCAGTGGCTGGCGCCGACCGAGGGAATGAGCGTCCAGATGCGGCCGTCGCCCGGGAAGGAGAAATTCCACGGCAGCCAAAGATCGGCAGCGTAAACGTCGTAGCTATCGGGCCCGAAATGATCGCTGGCATGGCCGAAGCCGAGCCGCGACTGCCAGCTCACGCTGTTGACCACCGGCCCGGACGCCTGCAGCCCATAGGTCGACAGCGTACCGCTCAGGCCGCTCGCCAGCGGATAGAAGCTTGAATTGCGAAAACTCTGCTGCACGATTTCCGCGTAGGGATCGAGCGCGACAGTGCCGACATTGGTGTGCAAAGTGAGGCCGCCGCCCAAACCGCCGTAATACGGCGCGTCCGCCAGCAGGGCGCCGGTGGCGATCAGATATGGCTTGATCGACAAGCTGGTCTTCGGGTCTCCGGTCGGAATGCCGAATCGCGGGCCGGCGCGCAGTTCAAGGACTCCGACATCGAATTGGTGGAGCGTGAACTGTTGCGCGTCGTAGGCCACCGCCGAGGCTTCAAACGTGTCGCCGTTCTGATTTTCGAAATCGTGGATGTAGTTCAGCCCGAAGCCGCCGTACCAGTTCCAATCGGGCTTGGAGAAGAAGCTGCTGTTGAAGGTGCGGCCAGACGCCAAGACCGTCTGCCCTCCGGGGCCGGCGCCCGGATTGGTTTGATAGGCGAGGCCGGTCTGCACGTAGCCGGTAAACTGGTCGACTTGCAGCTTCTTGTCGATGACCTCGATCAGCTCCTGCGCATGCGCGCTCAAATCGGGCGTGATATCGCGCATCTGCAGCGCGGACTGAAAATAGCTCCGCGCCATTTCGTAGGAGCCAAGCCGGAAATAAAGCACGCCGAGCTCGAAGCGCACGCGCGACAGCGTCGGATTGTAGAACAGGAGCTGCTCGTAGGTGCCGATCGCGGATTCGATATCGTCGGCCGACGCGGCGGCGGCGTATTGCAGCGTATTGTTGAGATCCGACGGCTGCGCCAGGATGCCTTGAAACGGCGGACTGAGATTGCCGGTGAAGCCGGATGGCGCTTGGGCGGAGGCGGAAAGGTTCGATAGGACAAGCACGCTTATTGGCGCAAGGGCACCCGCAAACAGCCGCCGAAATGCGCGCCAGGTCTCGGCCTGCAAAATCTCTCCGTCGCCCCAGCACTCGCCCTGGCACCATCGCCGGGCTCAGTCGATGGTATTATTTTACGCGCCAATTCAAATCCGCAGCGCAACGTAATGCGACCGGTTCGCCAAGTCGAGGCCGGCGCTATCGCTTTGGCGTCTCTATGTTTTGGATGTCGACGGCTGGAAATCTCCGTTCGAGTCGACGACGCCCCGGTTTCGACGCGCGCCTAGTCATGTTGAGATTGAAATTTCTTATTGTCGCCTGGGCAAGCGCTTCGTTCTTCGCAACGGAACTAGCGCATGCTGCGCGTCGGTCGCGCCCGTTTCCCTTCATTCACTTGGCGTTCGAATGAAATTGATGATGCCTGAGAAATCCGATCCGCCAAAGCCTTGCTGCGCAAACTCTTCGTAGATTTCGGCGGCATGCGCGCCGATCGCGTTCTTCACCTTCACCGACTTGGCGGCTTCGCGCGCCAGCTTGAGATCCTTGAGCATCAAGGAGGCGGCGAAGCCCGGCTTGTAGTCGTTGTTAGCCGGGCTCGCCGGCACCGGGCCCGGTACCGGGCAGTAGCTCGTCAGCGCCCAGCATTGGCCCGAAGACGCCGAGGCGACGTCGAACAGCGCCTGATGCGACAGGCCGAGCTTTTCACCCATCACGAAGGCCTCGCCGAGGGCGATCATCGAGGCGGCGAGGATCATGTTGTTGCAGATCTTGGCCACTTGGCCGTTGCCGGCCTCGCCGCAATGGACGATGCGTTTGCCCATGCGCTCCAGGACCGGCTTGCCCCGCTTAAAGGCGTGATCGGTGCCGCCGACCATGAAGGTCAGCGTCGCCGCCTTGGCGCCGCCGACCCCGCCGGAGACCGGGGCATCGAGCGTGGCGATGCCGCGCGCGGCCGCCAAGGCATGCGCCTTGCGGGCGCTGGCCACGTCGATCGTCGAGCAATCGATGAACAGCGTGCCCTGTCGCGCCCGCGGCACGATATCGTTCCAGACCGACACGACGTGCTCGCCCGCCGGTAGCATGGTGATGACGACGTCGGCGTCCTCGACGGTGCTCCGCGCGCTGGCGACGATTTGGACGCCGTCGCCGGCCGAAGCTTCGCACAACGCCGGAACCAGGTCGAAGCCGAGAACGTGCTCGCCCGACTTGACCAGGTTGGCGGCCATCGGCGCGCCCATATTGCCGAGACCGATGAAACCGATTGCCGCCATGGCAGTCCTCCCTCAGGTTTCGAATGTCAGCTCAAGCTTGCCCACGGATTGAAAGTGCCGTTCGACGATCTCCGGCGTCACTGCTTCCAGCGTGTCCGGGCGCCACACCGGCTTGCGGTCCTTGTCGACGATCGCTGCGCGAATGCCTTCGATGAAATCATGCCCGGCGACGCACGCCAGCGCGATACGGTAATCCTGCCGGAAGCACTCCTCAACGCGCTTGAATGACGCCGCCTGACGCAAGTTGCGTAGCGTGATCTTCAGCGACGTCGGTGAGGCCCTACGCATCGATTGGAGCGCCGCGCGCGCGGGTTCTTCGCTGCTGTCCCGCAGGCGATCGACAATGTCCTCGACGCGATCGGCGCTGTAACAGCGATCGATCCATGGCCGCGCAGCGGGCAAGCCGTCGGGGGTAGGGGAAGTCGATAGTTCGGCAAGCCCCGCCCGCACGTGCTCACTGGTGCGGCAATCCGCGAGGGCAACGGGAATCTCGGCCAGTCTTGGCGCCCCAATATGAACATCGGCAAGACCGCAATAGATCGCGTCGGCCGGGCCGGCGCGATTGCCGGTGAGCGCAAGGTAACTTCCCACGCATCCGGGCGCACGCGCCAGCGGAAAGGATACGCCGACATCGGGAAAAAATCCGATGCCGACCTCCGGCATCGCGACCGCCGAGCGATTCGTCACCACGCGATGCGCGGCATGCGCCGAAAGTCCGACGCCGCCGCCCATCACCAGTCCGTCCATGATCGCAATGACCGGCTTCGGATAGCGCGCGATCAGCACATTGAGCTTGTATTCGGTGGCCCAGAATTGCGCGGGCAACGAACCGCCGGACTTCGCCGCGTCATACAGCGCGCGAATATCCCCGCCGGCGCAGAACGCTCGTTCGCCGGCACCGTCGATGAGCACCGCACCAACCGCGGGATCGTTCGCCCATTGGCGCATGAAGGCCGTCATGGTTACGGCCATGTCGAGCGTAATCGCGTTTAGCGCCTCCGGCCGATTGAGCGTGATCCGCCGCAGCGCACCCAGCTCACGGACAATAACGTCGCCGTGCTGAACCAGCGTCTCGCTCATCGCCCGACAAGCTGTCTCGCTACGATGAGGCGCATGATCTCGTTGGTGCCTTCCAGAATCTGGTGCACGCGCAAATCGCGCACGATCTTCTCGATGCCGTATTCCGACAGATAGCCGTAGCCGCCGTGCAGTTGCAGCGCTTGGTTGGCGACGTCGAAACAGCTGTCGGTGACGAAGCGTTTGGCCATGGCGGAGAGCTGCATGGCATTCGCGTCGCGGCGGTCGAGCGCAGCGGCGGCGCGCCACAGTAAGGCACGCGAGGCTTCGAGCGCAGTCGCCATGTCGGCGAGGCGGAATTGCAGCCCTTGGAATTCGTCGAGCCGTTTGCCGAAGGCTTTGCGTTCTTTCATATAGGCCAGCGTTTTTTCCAGCGCCGCTTGCGCGCCGCCGAGCGAGCAGGCCGCGATATTGAGCCGGCCGCCGTCGAGGCCGGTCATTGCGATCTTAAAGCCAAAACCTTCCTCGCCGAGCCGGTTACCGGCCGGGACGCGTACGTCCTGGAAGATGACGGCGCGCGTCGGCTGCGCGTTCCAGCCCATCTTGCGCTCGTTGGCGCCGAAGGAAATACCAGCGGTATCGCCCGGCACGATAAACGCCGAAATGCCTGACGCGCCTTCGCCGCCGCTTCGCGCCATCACCACATAGAGATCGCCGGCGCCAGCGCCGGAGATGAACTGCTTTTGCCCGTTGAGAACGTAACGGTCGCCGTCACGCATCGCGCGGGTGGTCAAGGCTGCCGCGTCCGATCCGACTCCCGCCTCGGTCAGGCAGTAGCTTGCCAGCAGCTCCATCGTGCACAATTTCGGCATCCACTTTTGCCGTTGTTCCTCGGTGCCGAAGGTGTCGATCAGCGATGCCGTCATGTTGTGGATCGACATATAAGCGGCAACCGTGGGACAGCCGGTCGCTAGCGCCTCGAAAATCAAGGTCGCGGTCAACCGCGATAGACCGGAGCCGCCAACATCCTCGGCGATGAAGACCCCGCCCATCCCAAGCGCTGCGGCTTCACGCATCTCGGCGACGGGAAAGTGCCGGGCCTCGTCCCAGGCCAGCGCGTTGGGCGCGAAATACTCATCGGCAAAGGAGCGCGCCATGTCGCGCACGGCGATCTGGTCGGCGTCGAGCGAAAATTGCGTTGAAGTGCCGTGAGCGGAATCAAGCATGAATGGCCGGTCAGTTCCGCTCATTGTCGCATTGTCACACTGGGACATCAACGGCGAGTTCGCCCGTCCTCAAGCGAACGCGCCGATCAATCATTCGCCAGCACGCAGCGCGGGAATTGCTCTTAAGAATGCTTCGGCTGGTGCCGCCGCACGTAATGCCTGGCGGGGCCAGCGGCGGCCGGCACATAGGTCGGATTGACGTTGCAAAATCCGCGATTGCCGGCGATGACATTCGGCACGCAGGCGTCGAAGGTCTGATACTGGCAATCCCAATACATTTCGCCGGTACCGATATTCATCACCGCGCACCACGGCGCGTCGCCGTAACCGGCATGGCTGGACGGCATTCCGAGGCACAAGAGCGCCGTCGCGCCGGCGATTGCCCATACGATGTGTTTCATGGCGTTCACCTTGGATTTCCACCCCGCCCTTGGCTTCTGTATAACCCCTAAGCGTTTCACGTATTCCTGCATTGATAAAAATCAACTGGGGGGCGCCGGCATGGACTTCACTCTACCGCCCGAAATCGAGGATTTGCGCAAGCGAACGCGCGCTTTCGTCGAGACGCACGTGCTGCCGCTCGAATCCGATCATGAGAATTTTTCCGAGCACGAGAACATACCGCTCGCCAGGTTGGCGCCGGTTCAAGAGCAAGCAAAGAGAGCCGGGCTGTGGGCGCCGCAATCGCCCAAGGAATTCGGCGGCATGGCGCTGCCCATCGTCGCCTGGGCGGCGATTTATGAGGAGGCGGCGCGCTCGCTGTTCGGTCCGCTGTCGATCAACTGCGCGGCTCCCGACGACGGCAATATGAATCTCCTGTCGCGCACCGGCACGCCGGTGCAGAAGGAATGGTGGCTGCGGCCGGTGGTCGAGGGCAAAGTCAAATCGTCCTTCGCCATGACCGAGCCGGCGCCGGGCGGCGGCTCCGATCCGGCCATGATTCGTACCTTTGCCGAGAAGAAAGACGGCAAATGGGTGATCCGCGGCCGCAAATGGTTCATCACCGGCGCAGCGGAAGCGGCGCACTTCATCGTCGTCGCGCGCACCTCGGACGACAAGCGCCGCGGGCTGACCGCGTTTCTCTATCACCGCGACCAGCCCGGTTGGCGCATCGTCCGTCGCATCGGCATCATGGGACCCGAGGAGCACGGCGGGCACTGCGAACTGGAATTCGACGGCCTTGAAGTCGCCGATGAGAATATACTGCTCGGCGTCGGCGACGGCCTCAAATGCACCCAGATCAGACTCGGTCCGGCCCGCCTGACCCATTGCATGCGCTGGCTCGGCCAGGCCAAACGCTGCATGGAGATTGCGCAGGATTATGTGAACCATCGCGAAGGCTTCGGCATAAAACTCGCCGATCGCGAAAGCGTGCAGATCAAGCTCGGCCAGGTCGCGCAGCGCATTCAGATCGGCCGGCTATTGACCATGCATGCGGCGTGGAAGCTCGACCAGGGCGATCGCGCGCGTAAGGAAGTCTCCATGGCCAAGGTTCACGTCGCCGACACGCTGTACGAGGCAGCCGACACCGCGATCCAGCTCAATGGCGCGCGCGGCTATTCCAAAGATACGATTCTGGAATGGATCTACCGCGCCGCCCGCGCCGCCCGCCTGGTCGACGGCGCTTCCGAAGTGCACAACATGGTGCTGGCTCGCTTCCTGCGCGAAGAAGGCCGCGATTTCTGGAGCTGGAGCGCGGGAAACAGGGTGTGACAGCCCGCTTGCTTCGTGCCGTCTCCTTACGCATAAAGCTCAATGGAACTAACCCGAACTGCGCCCCGCGGCGCATCGATTTCACTCTCTGAAGAAACTCTCAAGGAGCCAATATGAAACTCGCGTTTTTTGACGATTATAAGCTTGGCGTCGTCGTCGGCGACAAGATCGTCGACGTTTCCGCCGTGACCAAAGGCATCAAATCGCTCGGCCCGCAGGACGTCATCCGCGGCGTAATCGAGAAATGGAGCACTTATAAAGGCAAGCTCGCTGCCGCCGCCAAGAAGGGCAAAGGCAAGCCGCTCAGCAAGGTCAAACTCCGGCCGCCGCTGCCGAAGCCGGAAAACATCATCTGCATGGCGGTGAATTACATGGAGGACGGCACGCTGCCGGAGCCGGCGCCGATCAACGCCTTCATGAAATCGCCGAGCGCGATCATCGGCGACCGCGGCGCTATGGTGCTGCCCGACATGGCGGCGAGCGTGTTCGAGGGCGAGGCGGAGATCGCTGTCGTCATCGGCAAGAAGGCCTCGCACGTGCAGGCCAAGGATGCGATGAAATACGTGTTCGGCTACACCAATTTCATTGACGGTTCGGCGCGCGGCGTGGTTCCCCCGACCAACGTCTTTTATCAGATGAAATCGCGCGACACTTTTGCGCCGATCGGTCCCTATATCGTCACCGCCGACGAGATCAAGGAGCCGCAAAGGCTGCAGATCACGCTGACCAATAATGGTGTCGTGTACCAGAACTTCAATACCAGCGACATGGCGCACAAGATTCCGCGCTGCATCGAGTGGGTCACTTCGATTCACACGCTTGAGCCCGGCGATATTTTGGCGACCGGCACCAACCACCGCGGCCTTAACCCGTTCATGGGCGGCGACAAGATCGAGCTCACTTGCGAGGGCTGCGGCACGCTGCACATCACGGTGCGCGATCCTCTCAAGCGCACTTGGGCGCGCATCACCCGGCTGCAGCACAAAGAGAGCGGCGGTGAAGGGGTGCACACCAAACAGACGGGCGGTAAATACGCGCCGACGAAGTGAGCGCGGCAATATCTATTCCGGCGCTTCGGTGTCGGTTGGTGGGAAGCCGTTTGCGTTGCGGCACCCACCATCGGCGGTGCTGATTAATTACGCCAGCCGGTGTCGACCGCGTCGAGCATGCGCAAATAGGCCGGCCAATCGGCCGAGCCGCGGCCGGAATCGTGATGCTCGTATTGGTGCGCGGTCTTTTCGCAAATCGCGGCGGGGATCTCGACGAGCTCGCTGCCGTTCGCTTCCATCTTGAGCTGGATGTCGGCGGCTTCGAGCAGCGACTTCATCAGCACGAAGGCTTCGCGCGCGGTCTTGCCGACTGTGAGCAGCCCGTGATTGCGCAGGATCAGCGCGCGGTTTTTGCCGAGCGCCTTGTTGATGCGTGCGCGCTCGGCGAAGTCCTCGGTGATGCCCTCGTAATCGTGGTAGCCGACGCGATTATGGAAACGCACCGCCGGCTGCGACACCATGCGGAGCCCGTGTTTGAGGCCGGAGATCGCCATGCCGTTTTCGGTGTGGACGTGGACCGCGCAATTGACGTCCGGCCGCCCGGTCAGCACGCCGCCATGCAAGGTGAAGCCCGGCCGGTTGACGCCTGCGGACTCGTCGAGATCGTCGTCCATGCTGACCTTGACTAGGTTCGAGGCGGTGACTTCGGTGTAGAGCAGCTCGTGGCGTTTGATCAGGAATTTGCGTTCCTCGCCCGGCACGCGCATCGACGAATGATTATAGATGACATCGCCCCAGCCATAATGCGCGATCAGCCGGTAGGTCGCGGCGAGGTCGAGGCGCGCCTGCCATTCGGCTGGCGAAATGTCCGCCTGATTGACAGTGGCAAGCTTGACATGCGGGTTCATGGACGGGCCCTCCCTTGGATTTGACCCAGTTTAGCACGATACGGCCGCACCGCGCACGCCCGATTGACCGATCGTCAGCCGGTCCGGTCACGGCTATGCCACGAAAAGCTGGTGAAACCATCCGCGAGCGGTTTTGAACTTTTAGCGTTAGTCACGCGTTTGCGCCGGTGCGAACGGACTATCACATTGGCGTGGGAGGGCCTTTCGAACTTGGGGAACTTCCTTGCTACCCCGATCATCGACCGGAAGCTCTCGGGGTTTGACCGTGAGGTTAGTCTTTATTAATGGCGTCGCGTTACTGAACTCTGCTGGGTTAGCTTAATTGGTAAAGCCACCGGTTGGTTTCCGGTGAGTTGAAAGGTTCAAGTCCTTTCACCCAGCTCCAACCCTGTCACAACTTCGTCACCAAAACCGCCCTTCGGCAAAGCTGGCGTCGATGCCATGTCGTGTGACCGAGGGGCCTTAGTAGGTCCAGTTAACCTTAATTGTTAAGCGAGAATCCCGCCAGCTCACGCTCGGCGACTTCGCCAATGCAGTGAATTGTTGACCTTAACGTATTCAAAAGTGTAAATTTTTTCTTAACAGCGATCCCATCATCGGCTCGCTCTAAGCGTCGGGTCATTAAATGCAGTACGACACGCGCGCCTCCATCTGGGCGGCCGGCGAGTTCCATTACCCGGATCAACGCTCGTGCATAAGCTCACAAACTCAGCGGCAGCCTGCTTCTCCGACAAGACGAGCTAGCGCTTGGACGCGAGCAGTTACACCAGAACAGATTCTAAAGTCGTTTAGCACCCGGGCATTCAAGCGCGAGAAGCCGGGTGATCCTGAGTTGATGCTGCAGTTCATCGCTCAGGCTCACACACGCCAAGCGCCCATTTCCTTCGTGCAGTATTGGGGCAAGGGATTGCGGTCGACGCTGGCAGCGCCGGAATTTACCTGCCTGGACTATCTCGACTCGATGATGTCGCGCATTGTCGACATCTATGAGCCTGGTATCGACTTCACGCTGGTCTTCACCGATACGCACGCCGCATTGAACGGTCACTCGCAAGCAAGCATCAATTCGTACTTCCACGATCTGGTACTCGCAACGCGTCGCCACCGGTTTAAAACTTGTCTCCTCAGCAGCTTGGTGAACACGGCCGGCTTGCGTCCCGATGAGATGCCGGAACAGCGAGTTCCACCGGCTGACCTGCTCGCCGAATTGCGGGTTAGCGCGGCTAAGTGGTTCAAGGGTGAAGGTTCGCCGGACGATGGCGCAATCCGTTACTTCCAGGCCAATATGCTGGAGCGGAAAGTCATGGAACGGGCGTTCCCGCGTTCCATCTTCATCACCTTCAACGGCAGCCGGTTCAGGAGCCTTTTCCCTGATGGGTTGCCAATCTTCTACATGTTTTCATTGCATCACGGCGTCTCCGACAAGCCGTGGTTCCTGCCCCCAGATTACACAGGTCCGAAGCCGCGGCTGAATGCACAATCCGGCGCGCCTTTTCGGCCGGTATCGGAATCGCGCGACGGGCCAGCATCATGACGAATTACAATGTGCTCGCCGCGGGCGATACCGCACTCATTGTCGATTTTGGCAACCAGGTCGACCTGAACGTCAGCGCGAAAGTACTGGCGCTGGCGGGACGCCTCGACGCACTCAAGATCGATGGCGTAATCGAAACCGTACCGACCATTCGATCGCTCAGCATCTATTACGAGCCGCTCACTGTTTCGGCGATTGGGCTCGAGCGGCAGGTCGCAGATATCGTCGAACATCTCGAAGAAATACCGGCAACAGGCCGCACCTGCGACATCCCCGTCTGCTACGATCGGGAGTTGGCCCCGGATCTCGAACAGGTCGCCTGGCAGTGCAATCTTAAACCCGCTCAGGTGGTCGAGATCCACAGCAGCAGAACCTACCACGTCTACATGCTGGGATTTCTGCCGGGTCTCGCCTACCTGGGTGACCTTCCGCCGGAGCTTGCTCTGCCACGGCGCACGACGCCCCGGCCGAAAATCCCGGCGGGCTCGCTTGGCATCGGCGGCAAGCTGACCTGCGTCTATCCGATGGCGACGCCGTGCGGCTGGCATCTGATCGGCCGCTCGTCCGTCGCGCTTTGGGATGCGACTCTCACGAGAGGCGCGTTACTGCGGGCCGGCTACAAGGTCAGGTTTAAGCCCGTGAGCCTGCGGGAGTACCGACGCGCATGCTCCGACGGGATCGTTACCGTACCGCAGGCGGACACGAGTCATTGAGGACCGCATGTCCGCAGTGTTGCGTATCCTCGAGCCAGGCCTCCTCACCACCGTCCAGGATCTAGGCCGGACCGGCTACCAGCATCTTGGAGTGCCCACCAGCGGCGCTCTTGATCCGGTGAGCCTCCGCGCCGCCAATATCCTCGTCGGCAACACGCCGATCGAAGGCGCGCTGGAGATAGTCTATGTCGGTCCGACATTCATGGTTGAGGCCGACAGCGTAAATCTGGCCTGCGCCGGCGCCAACGCGTCCATCGAAGTACTGCAGGATGAAGACGCGGCAAGTGGTGTGCGTTACTCGTCGATGCAGAGCTTTCGCGCGCAACGCGGACAAGTGGTCCGAGTAGGCCCGACGTCGGGGTCGTCGGTCGTTTATTTGGCGGCCGAAGGCGGATTCGATATCGAACCAGTGCTTGGCAGCGTTTCGACGTATATCCGCGGCCACATCGGGGGTTGGCAAGGCCGCGCGCTCGTTGCGGGCGATGCCTTACCGCTCCGCCGGAGCGCCGCTGGCAAAACGGACGAGTTTCGGCTGGAGGGGCTCGATCTTGCACGGCCCTCGCGCTTCCGCGTCGTTCTCGGGCCGCAGAACGCGAGCTTCTCAGAACAATCGATCAAGGCTTTTCTGGACGGCGAATACATCGTCGGTCCAGCGACGGATCGGATGGCCATGCACCTCGACGGCCCGCAGCTCAAACATACCGCGGGCCACGATATCGTATCGGACGGAATTGCGCTGGGTTCGATTCAGGTGCCGGGACACGGCCGACCGATCGTTCTCATGGCCGACCGGCAAACGACTGGAGGGTATCCAAAAGTCGCGACCGTTATTTCGGCAGACCTACCCGCCCTCGGCAGGTCCCGCATCGGCGACAAGATATCTTTTCAAGAAGCCAGTATCGAAGAAGCGCAGCAACTGCGCCGAACTTTGCTGCAACAGATCGATGCGATTCCGAGCCGGATAGTGCCTGTCCACCGCACCCGCGACGACCTCACGACCTGTCTTCTGACACACAATCTCATCAGCGGCATCGCCAATGCTCAATTGGCTCCGTCCATCGAGTGACCGATGACCGCAACGACCGCCCATTCCGAAGCAACGTCTTCCGCGAGCGCAATCCATATCCAGGCCCCGAACACGCCGGCCTCGAATGTGTCCCGCGGCATTGTTTGCATGATCATCGCCACCGTTGCATTCGCCATTACACACGCGTTGAGCAAATGGCTGGTCGGCAGTTATCCCGTGGGTCAGGTGATGTTCTCGCGCTCGCTTGTCGGATTTGTGGCTTGCGCGGCTTTTCTGCTGCCCATGCATGGCACCGCCGTTTTTACTACCAAGATCCCGGCAGCTCACTGGGCGCGAGGCCTGTCGCAGTCCATCTCTCAGACATTTTCTGTGCTGGCATTCAGCCTGATGCCGCTGGCCAGCGCGATCGCAATCAATTTTTCTGCACCCTTATGGACGGGTCTGGTGGCAATCATTTGGCTCAAGGAGCGCGCCGGCCCGGCCCGTTGGGCCGCGTTGCTGATCGGCTTCTTCGGCGTCCTCATCGTGGCGAATCCGGGCCTCGACTCGCTTACGCTCGGAGCGACCTTCGCGCTTCTCAATGCAATTATGCTGGGGACCGTGACGGTGGCCGTTCGCGGCATGACACGCACCGAATCGGTCAAAACACTTTTGATCTGGCAACTCGCGACGGTGCTGGTCTTCCACTCGCTGTTGCTGGTGTTCGGCGTCAAATGGCCGACGCTCCGTGACCTTTCGCTCTTCATCATGGCCGGCCTCGCCAATCTCGTCGGGCAGGTCTTTTGGACGAAGGCATTAATGCTGGCGCCGGCCACGGCGGTATCCCCTTTCTTCTATTTCATGCTGGTCTGGGCTGCGGCGATTGGATTTGTAGTCTGGGGTAACGTTCCAACGCCGGCCCTTATAGCCGGTTCATGCATCGTTGTGGCGTCAGGTCTGTTCCTGTTATGGCACGAGGCGCAGACCAAGAAGCCTGCTCAGACCGTCTAGTTGGCGGCCGAGACGTCAGGCGGCGACGGCTCTGACTGCTCCCCGTTCGACCAACTTGCCAATCTCCTCGGCCGGCGTCGGCACGCCCAATAAGTAGCCCTGCACGTCGTTGCAGCCGAGCAGCTTCAAGAGCTGCAGTTGTGGCTCGGTTTCGACGCCTTCCGCTACGGTCTTAATTCCAAGACTACCTGCAATCAAAATGACTGCTTGGACGATGACGCTGCTGCTTGTGCTTGCATCGAGGTCGGAGATGAAGCTCCGGTCGATTTTGACGATATCGAACGGAAAGCTTCGCAGATAAGACAGAGACGAGTAGCCCGTTCCGAAATCGTCAAGGGCAATCTGAACTCCGATCTGCTTTAGTCTGTGCAAGGTTGACAGCATCTTTTCGCTGTCCTCGATAAAGATCGTCTCCGTGCACTCAAGCACAAGCCGATGCGGTTCAAGACCGGTCGCGGTAAGTACAGATTGGACGGTGGCAACGAAATCTGGCTTGGCCAACTGAATGGGCGAAACATTGACCGAAACCCTCATGTCGACTGGCCACTGCGTCGCTTTGCGACATGCTTCCACCAGGATCCAATGGCCAAGCGCGTCAATCAAGCCGCATTCTTCGGCGACGGGGATGAATTTGGCCGGCGAGATCATGCCTTTGCTTGGATGCGGCCATCGCATAAGGGCCTCGAAGCCCGTAATCGAGTAGTTGCGCAGGTCAACGATCGGCTGGTAGTGAACGTCCAACCCGCCATTCGTAAGGGCTTCTCTAAGTTGCAGCTCAATTTCCCGGCGGCTGTTCACATCATCATTCATGCGTTTTTCGAAGATACGGTAAGTGCCGCGGGCTCCGACCTTCACCGAATACAGTGCAATATCGGCTGATACGAGCAGCGCGTCGGCGGTCTTGCCGTGATCTGGTCCAATCGCAATGCCGATGCTGATGCCTGTCGTGATGACGTTTTGATCGACGCTAAAGGGTTGCGCCACTGCGTCGATTATGCGCTGAGCAGCCGCCTCGACTTCTTCGTTTGACTGGACGTCGGGAAGCAAGACCGCGAACTCATCGCCCCCGAGGCGCGCCAGTACGCTTGACTCCTCGAGAACCGACCGCAAACGCTTCGCAACTTGAATGAGAAGCTGGTCGCCCGTCCGATGCCCGAGCGTGTCATTCACCACCTTGAATCTATCCATGTCCATAAAAAGCAGGGCGAACCGCAATTGTGAAGAGCGGTCGCAAAGCTCCTGCATTTTTGCACGGAATACGCGTCGGTTGTGCAAGGAGGTCAATGGATCCTCGGACGCAAGCTTAGTGATGTAAGCTTCCGCCTCCCGGCGCTTTGTAATGTCGGTAAAAGTCTGCACGAATGCTCCGTCGGGGAGCCGTGTCTTTCGCACCTCAATGAACGCCCCATCGGAGCGCTGGAAGTTGGCAACCGATGACACTTGCCTGTCTGGCGAATCGACACCATCGTGGTCCGCCTCGAGGCGATCGTCGCTCCACATCTTTGAAAGGTCGTTGCCGACGTTGTACTTGATGAGCTCGTCAAGCTTTGGCGGCGCGTCGATTACGGTTCGCGGAAGCAACAGGAGTTCCGCACATCGTTGATTGATGATCGGAATCCTCTGGTCCTTCGTAACAAGCATGATTCCTTGGCCGATATGTTCCAGGGTGAGTTGCAGCTGTCTTGCCTTTTGCTCGGCTCTGGCCTCGGCTCGTAGTATTTTCTCAAGAGCAAGCAACATCACAGCCGTGAGGAACGCGGCGATCAGAACATTTCGCCGAAGGTTGCTCCAGGCGGACTGGTAGATTTGATGCTCCTTGGTGCTCACCGTTACCCAGAGAGGATACCCCCTCACTTGTCTTGCCGATACCACCAGGCTGTCTTGCGCCGTGGAGCGCGGTTCGAGGAACGTCCCATCCTCAAAGTTCTTAAGGCGTTTGAACAGGTCCGTGCCGGAGAGGTCCTGTCCCAGTGCAAGCTGCGGAATCGCGCCGCCTCCTTCCGAACGTACGACGCCGTCGCTGCCGATCATCGCCACGGAGGTGTCGGTGCCCAATTGGATCCGATCGAAGAAGCTGGTGAAGTACGCCGGATCCATTGAAGCGACGACGACGCCCGCAAAAGTGCCATCTTTGTTCAAGAAGCGGCGCGTCAATTGAACTGACCATTTGCCGCTCGCTCTTCCAACGACCGGCTTGCTGATGAACAGTGTATCCTTGGTGTTGTTCACCTGAAACTTAAAATGCTCGCGGTCGCTGATATCGATGGGCTTGGTTATTTCTTTGACGGCATTCGAGGCCCGAGCAATGCCGTGGGAGTCAACAATCGCAACTTGAACGATGATGCTGCTCTGCACGTCCGCCGACTGGACGATGTTCTGGTAATCTGTGGTGTCCTTTAACGTTTCCACCCTGCGGCGCAGATACAGGATAGTCTTGTCAAGCTCGCCGAGCGAGCGCAGGACATTTTCCTCAAACAGAAGTGCGTAGTTCTCATTTCGGCGCGCCACCGAAGCATAATCTTGCTGAAGGTCGCGATGAAACATCAACGCGACGCCAGACCATAGAATGCCAACAATGATCAGACCGAGGACAGCCGATCCGCGGCGCTGCAAGGCCAGCCTGGGGATATTGAGCACATGCAGTTTCATTCGCGAGAGCTTCCGTTGGTTCTGAAGGACCCAGCTCTCGGCGAATTTAACGGGCTTTCTGTAATTTTCGTCTATACATCTGTGGTAAACAAAATGTGCAAGAAATTAGATAGGTAGGGTTGTATCGGATCGCGACCTAACGATATGCGTGTCGGCCGCATCTTCGTTCGGGAGCTTAGCGAGCAAAACGACAGCGCCGCGATTATCCGCACGAATAACGACGACGGCAGAAGTCGTCGACACCGACGAGCAGCTCGAGATCCTGCGCCGCGAAGGCTCATGCAGGTCCAGGGCTATCTGTTCCGCCCGGCCCAACCCACTGCCGAGATTCCGTCCATGCGCCGCCAGCTCCGGCGCTCCCGGGCGGCGTAAACCGGTCCCTTCACGGGCTTTAAGGTTTCGCGCAAAAAGGCCAGCGGCTTCAATCCGCTAGCGTTGTTCCTACGGCTTCATGCCCCCATGTCACTCTGCATAGCCTGCCCTCTGGCAATCTCGCGTCCGTAAGGGCAAACTCCGCCTTTGGAGGCCTGTCGGAATGGCGCTACGGGACGTCAAGCTCGACGACAAATACGACCTTGGCCAGCGCCGCGTGTTCGTAACCGGCTTCCAGGTCCTGGTCCGGCTCTGCCTGATGCAAAAGGAGCTGGACCGCCGCAACGGGTTCAATACCGCGGGATTTGTCAGCGGCTACCGCGGCTCGCCGCTCGGCGGTCTCGACAGCCAGTTCCTGCGCGCCCGGCCGTTTCTCGAAAAAAGCGATATCCGGTTCCAAGGTGGCATCAATGAGGACCTTGCCGCCACCGCGGTGTGGGGCTCGCAGCAGGCCGAACTGCGCGGCGAGGGTAAATACGACGGCGTTTTCGGCATGTGGTACGGCAAAGGTCCCGGCGTCGACCGCACCGGCGACGTGTTCCGTCACGCCAATTTCGCAGGCTCCTCGAAGCACGGCGGCGTGCTCGCTCTGATGGGCGACGATCACACCGCCGAATCCTCCACCACCGCGCACCAGTCCGAATATCACTTCATCGACGTGATGGTTCCGATCCTCAATCCGGCCGGGATCCAGGAGGTGCTCGACTACGGTCTCTACGGCTGGGCGATGTCGCGTTACACCGGTGCCTGGACCGCGCTCAAGACGATGCACGAGACCATCGAATCCACAGCGGCGATCGATGCAAGTCTGGAACGCATCAATATCGTCACGCCGGACGATTTCCGCATGCCGGTTGGTGGACTCAATATCCGGCTCAACGATCCTATCCTGGCGCAGGAAGCCCGCCTGCACGATTACAAGCGCGACGCCATGCTCGCCTTCGTGCGCGCCAACAAGCTCAACCGCACCATTACCTCGGGCGGCCGCAATCCCAAGATCGGCATCATTACCACCGGCAAAAGCTATCTCGACGTTCGCCAGGCTTTCGACGAGCTCGGCATCGACGAGATCAAATGCAACGAATTCGGCATCCGTCTGTACAAGGTGGGTTGCGCCTGGCCTTTGAGCCGCCGCGAGCTCGCCGAATTCGCGCAAAACCTCGATCTCATCATCGTCGTCGAGGAGAAGCGTTCGCTCCTTGAAGTCCAAGTTCGCGAGGAGCTTTACGGCACCGCCAACCAGCCGCTCTGCATCGGCAAGAAAGACGAAGCCGGCAACTGGCTGTTCCCGGTCAAGGGCGCGCTCGATCCGAACGAAGTCGCGATCTGCATCGGCGAACGGCTGCTGAACTATCACCGTAACGACGACATCGCCGGCCGGGTGGCGCGGCTGAAGGAATTTCAGCGCATCGCCGCGGAGACCAAGGACGTCGCTCAGCGCATTCCATATTTCTGCTCGGGCTGCCCACACAACTCATCGACCGTGGTGCCTGAAGGCATGCGCGCCTATGCCGGCATCGGCTGCCACTATATGGCGCAGTGGATGGACCGCTCGACGCTCGGCTATACCCACATGGGCGGCGAGGGCGCCAACTGGGTCGGCGAGGCGCCGTTCTCCAATCGCCAGCACGTCTTTCAAAATCTCGGCGACGGCACCTACAATCATTCCGGCTATATGGCGATCCGCGCCGCGATCGCGTCGAACACCAACATCACCTACAAGATTCTGTTCAACGACGCGGTGGCGATGACCGGCGGGCAGGCCAATGATGGCGGGCTCACCGTGCCGCAGGTCGCGCGCCAAGTAGCGGCCGAAGGGGCTAAGCGCGTCGTCGTGGTGACCGACGAGCCCGACAAATATCCGCGCGACACCGCGTGGCCGCACGGCCTCACCATTCACCACCGCGACGATCTTAATACCGTGCAGCGCCAACTCGCCGAAATTCCCGGCGTCACCGTGCTGATCTACGACCAGACCTGCGCAGCGGAAAAGCGCCGCCGCCGCAAGCGCCACACCTTTCCCGATCCCGACAAGCGCGTCATCATCAATGGACTGGTATGCGAGGGCTGCGGCGATTGCGGCGTCAAGTCGAATTGCGTCTCGGTGCAGCCGCTCGAAACCGAATGGGGCCGCAAGCGCACCATCGACCAGTCGAGCTGCAACAAGGACTTTTCCTGCGTCAAAGGCTTCTGCCCGTCCTTCGTCACGGTGCACGGCGCGACGCTGAAAAAGGGCACCGGCGTCGCCGCCGACCACGATCTCGTGCCGCTGCCCGACCCGAAGCTGCCGGCCATCGAGCACACCTACAACATCATCGTCACCGGGGTCGGTGGCACCGGCATCGTTACCGTCGGCGGCATTTTGGGCATGGCCGCGCACTTAGAGGGCAAAGGCGTCGGCGTGCTCGACATGGCAGGCCTGGCGCAGAAAGGCGGCGCGGTGTTCAGCCACATCCGCTTTGCCGAGAAGCCCGAGGACATTCATGCCATCCGCGTCGCGGCCGGCCGCGCCGATCTGGTGCTCGGCGGCGATATCGTCGTCGCCGGTACGCAGAAAGTGCTGGGCACGGTGAAAACGGGCGCGACCAAAGTCATCGTCAACACCGACGCGTTCCTGCCCGGCGAATTCACCCGCAATGCCGATTTCTCGCTGCCGACGGAGCGGCTCAAGCGCACCATCGTCGCGGATGCCGGCCGCGATAACGCGCATTTCATCGATGCGTCGCGGATCGCCAACGCGCTGTTCGGCCAATCCATCGGCGCCAATATGTTCATGGTCGGCTATGCCTATCAGCTCGGCGCCATCCCGCTGTCGGCCGCGGCGATCGAGAAGGCAATCGAGCTCAACGGCGAGGCGGTCGCCATGAACAAGGCGGCGTTCCACTGGGGCCGCCGTGCCGTGCACGACCGCGCCGAGGTCGAGGCGCTGGCGAAGCCGAAGGACGCGAACGCGAGCGACGCGGAGCATCTGTCGGAATCGTTCGAAGAGACGGTCGAGCGGCGGGTGAAATTCCTCACCGCCTATCAGAATGCCGCTTATGCGCGGCGTTACCGGGCGCTGGTCGACAAGGCGAAGGCCGTGGAGGCGGACCGCGCCCCCGGCAAGTGCGGGCTTGCCGACACCGTCGCGCGCTATCTGTTCAAGCTGATGGCCTATAAGGACGAATATGAAGTCGCGCGGCTTTATACCGACGGCGCGTTTTTAAAGCAGGTTGCCGGCACGTTCGGCGGCGACGACCTGCGGTTCGAGTTTCATCTGGCGCCGCCGCTGTTGGCGCGTCGCGACAAGGAAACCGGCCTGCCGCGCAAGATGAGTTTCGGGCCGTGGCTCCTGCCAGCGTTCCGCGTTCTGGCCAAGTTCAAATTCTTGCGCGGCACAGCGCTCGATCCGTTCGGCCGGTCGCTCGAGCGCCGCACCGAGCGGGCGCTGATCGGCGAATACGAGACCATGATCGACGAAATTCTGGCGCGGTTGACGCCAGACAATCATCATCTCGCCGTCGGTCTCGCCGCCATCCCGGAAAAAATTCGCGGCTTCGGCCACGTCAAGCAACGGCATCTTGCGGCGGCCAAGGCGGACGAGGCGGCGCTGTTGGAGCAATTCCGCGCCGGCGCGCCGGTTCTGCTCAAGGCGGCCGAGTAGCGCGGATCGGCCGGCAGGCCGTAGCGGAGGAACACATGAGCGCTCTCACGCTCGCGCTTGGCCGCTTCGTCGCCGATCTCGGCTTGCGCCAAATCCCTGCGGAAGGCGCCGCTATTGCCCGCACTGGCATCGCCGACTGCTTCGGCGTCTTGATCGCCGGCGCGCGCGACCCTGAGATCGCTCTCGTCGATCGCGAGCTTGGCTATGCCGGCGGTGCCACGCTCGTCTCGCTCATTCCCTCCGGCGCCCGGCGCACGCCCGAAACCGCGGCGTTGATCAACGGTGTCGCCGCTCACGTTCTGGATTACGACGACGTGTCGCTCGACGGCCATCCGAGCGCCGTGCTGCTGCCGGCGATCCTGGCCCAAGGCGAGGCCAGCGGATCGAGCGGCGCCGAGATGCTGACCGCCTATATCGCCGGCTTCGAAGTCTGGGCCGAGCTGCTGGTGCGCGATGGCGTGCCGCTGCATCGCAAGGGCTGGCATCCGACCACCGTGCTCGGCACCGTCGGCGCCGCGGCGGCCTGCGCCAAATTGCGTGGCCTCGATGCCAAGGGCGTGGCGACGGCGATGGCGATCGCCGCCTCGATGTCTTCGGGGCTGGTCGCGAACTTTGGCACCATGACGAAATCGTTCCAGGTCGGCCGTGCCGCGCAATCCGGCGTCATCGCCGCGCGGCTGGCGCAAGCCGGACTGACCGCGTCGCTCGATGCGCTGGAGCATCCGGCCGGATTACTGATGGCGCTGTCGCCCGACGGCAAGCCTGAGCTCGATCGTCTCTTCGGCGCCCCTGAAAAGGAGTGGCACATCCTCGGTCACGGCCTGAATATCAAGCGCTATCCGATCTGCTACGCGACGCACCGCTCTATCGATGCCGCGCTCGATCTGGTCCGGCGCTATGATCTGACGCCCGGCCAAGTTGAGCGTATTCATGTGTCGACCGGCAAGACGCAGCTTTTGATGCTGCGCAACAGCGCCCCGCAGACGGGACTGGAAGCGAAGTTCAGCATGCAGTTTGCCATGGCGGCCGCGCTGGTCGCGCGCCATGTCGGCTTGCAAGAATTGACCGACGACTTCGTGCGCCGCCCCGAGGTGCAGGCGCTGTTCCCGCGCGTCTTCCTCGAGGGCACCGCCGTCATCAAAGAAGGCTCCAACTTCGCGCCGTTCGACGCCGTCGAGATCACGACGACCGCTGGCGAAACGCTCAAAAGCGGACCGGTCGAATATGCCAAGGGCAGCCACGAGCGGCCGCTGTCGCGCGACGAGCTTTGGACCAAGTTTGCCGAGTGTCTCGGTGCACAGTTCCCCGAGACGAAGAAATCGCGGGCCTTCGAGAATTTGATGATGTTCGACCGGCTCAACGGTGCCGGCGATCTCGCTTTGCAAATCGCTTGAGTTCCATACCCGTTCTGCAAGCTCGCGCCGCATGGTGCAGACATGGTACCTTGAAACTATGACCGGCTCATCCAATCC
>JBAQAB010000446.1:0-3061 GCA_049285535.1 Xanthobacteraceae bacterium | reverse complement strand
AAGCAGCGTGCTCTGGCCGCGATCCAACCCCTCAACGAAGCGCTTCATTCGATCCCCCGCAGCAGCCTCAGAATCACTGCTCATAGAATCTCATGAAGCCGTCCGTTTTCACACAGCCAGGGTCATTAGCTGCCGCGATGGCTGAAACTTGCCGTGTCCGCTTTGCCCCCGAAAGCTGCCGCGGCTTTCGCCGGCCGGCGTGTCCCCAAAAGGCCAGAAGGCGACATCCTAGGACCGAAGCGCACGCCATTAACGGCACAATCCGGCACCAAATTTATTTCATTATTGGGGTTTAGGCATTCCCGGGGTACGGTCAATTTCAATCGCCGATGTCGAACCTATATCGACGGCGAAGGCCAGAAAGTGAGCGGTTACTGGAAAATGACGCCGATCTTACCTTGGCTCATACTGGTCGGGGCGCTTCTCCTCCCGTTCATTTACCGGCAGCGCTTTCGCGACAGCTCCAATCGTGCGGCGCTTTGGCTCAAACCGGATGGCGACGGTTTCATCTTTCACCCATTCGGCAAGCTGGGAAAAGCCTATCGGGTTTCCGCGGCAGCCCGCGACCTGATCATGGCAAAGCTGACGACACGAACAAGAATCCTCTACTGCGTGATGCTCGCGGCAATCATGCCGTCGCTGGCGCTTGCCAGCCTCGATCCCGCCGATTTTGCCGAGCTGCGGCCTTATCTTTCCATCGCGCGCATTGCCGTCCTCCTTCTGGTAATCGCGGGGATGTGGATCTGGCATCGGCTGGCAATCCGCCCGCTTTATGCCGACGCGCCAGAATCGAGCGTACGCATCTCAATGACCGAAGTGCGCACGAAGAAGGCAAGCTATACGTCGTGGACCACCATATCTCTGATGATCGCTCGTCTTGGCCTCGTGGTCTCCGCACCCACCGTCCGCTATTCATGTGGCTTGCCGTGCTCGTCATTCTCATCCGTGCTGCGCCAATGATCGGGCTCTCGTATTTCAAGCTGAAAATCAAGGCCGGCGCCTGATCGGTTGCCGGCTCGACGCTCGGCGCATCTCGCGCTCGACGATTGTGTCCAGCGGGCTTGGGCACAGCTTTGCCGGTGATGGATTAGATTGCCATCGGGTCAATCTCTACCGAAATTTCGATGTCCGCGCTCAGCCCCCGACAACGACCAAATCGCAGACATGTCGGCGCTTCGGTTTCGGGCCATAAACAGTCATCCGTGTGCGAGGAGCTGCTTCAGCACTGTCTTCAGTTCGGTGCGACCTTTGCGCGAACTCTGCTCGCCATTCTCAAACTCAATCCATCCCTCGTTGAAGCCATCGAGCATCCGCGCGCGGGGCGTCGGGTTCTTCATGCCCTGCGACGCGAACAGTCCCTCCCAGGTGTCACGGGGAACGGGTTCCATACGGACCGGGCGGCCAAGGATTTCGGCGAATGTTGCGGCGACTCTATTCGGAGTGATGCGTCGCGGCCCTTCGAGTTCGACGATACGGCGGCCTGTCCATGTCTCTTGCAGAAGCGTAGCCGCTAAGTGGCCGATGTCGGCTGTCGCGACCATTGGCACGGGCTTGTCGAGTGGCTGCAGGAAGCTCGGCACGACACCCGTGTCGCGCGCCGGGGCGACGTCCCAGGCCGCATTTTCCATGAACCAGGCGGCCCGTAGGAAGCAGACCGGCGACTGGACAGCGCCCAGCGCCTGCTCCAACAGACCGAGCTGGTTGAGCAGATTAAGCTGCGTTGCCTGCGCGCCGATGGTCGAAAGACAGACGACCTTGGATGGTTTTGCGACCCCGATCGCTTTCGTCACGGCGGTGATTATGGCTCTGGCCTCGGGAAAGCCTGGAGTCGGGTCGAAGATCGGCGGCATTATTACAAATATGCCGTCCACGCCGCTGAGAGCGTCTGTCAGCGCCGCCGCATCCTTCATATCGGCAAGGGCGATCTCGCAGCCGCTCTCCCTCCAGGCGGCGCCCTTTGCGGCATCGCGCATGACAGCGCGAACGGACAGGCCAGTATCCAGCAGAGTGCGTGCAGTGGCGCCCCCGACCTGGCCGGTAATTCCAGTCACTGCAAACATGCGGCCTCCAGTGATAACGAGGCTACTTTAGGTGAATTAAGGGCTCCACACTCAGTTGCAAGCGAGGCGCGCGCATGTCCTCGTAGGGTCATTTTCGACAGATCAACTATCTCCGCGCAATGTCCGCTTAGGCCCCAATCGCCGACATATCGCTGCGTGGCACTGCGCGACGCGAAGGGGCAATTTCGGGCTCACGCACCGAAACATGATCGGTAGGCGCTTAACCAGTTCGTCCTTGGTTTCCTCCGATCTCCATCCGGATGCAGCGCCGGTCGGCATTCGTACAAATCTTTACCATTTCCTAATCGCTAATTCGCATAGATGAACTATCAAATAGCATCAGCCAATCGTGTTTTATCGCTAAGGCGCAGAGCCATGGCTCTCGATCCGAAAACGTCAGTGCTCGTAGTTGATGACTCCAGCATGATGTTTCGTATGATCGGCGAATTTCTCCGGCAGATCGGTTTCTCCGACATCGACCATGCGTTGGATGGTGGCACCGCACTCGAAAAGATGCGCGCCAAACGCTACGGCCTCGTCCTTTCGGATTGGAATATGCAGCCGAAGACAGGTTATACTTTACTTCGGAGAATGCGGGAGAACCCTGCTACCAAATCGACGCCGTTCATCATGATGACGACGGAATCCAGGAACGAATTCGTGGTCGCAGCAAACAAGGCGGGTGTGAACGAGTACCTCGTCAAGCCGTTCACCGCGCAAACCCTCAGAACCAAGATCGAGGGAATATTTGATGCGAAGGTCGCGATCACGTCATCCTAGGGGTATCCGGGGTTCCCGTCCTTCGTCGCGCGTTTCGTGCCCAGGGTACTATCGACGGCTGGACAGCGCCACCCTCCACTACGAGGTCTGGAATGGGTCGATGCTGTCGAAAAAGGCTTGAGATTGGCGACGAACAGTGATTCCGCTTTTCCGACGCGCTGAGGTCGGAGGCAGATCATGATGGGTCGGGGGAGCGGCGATCAAGCGAGCCTTTTTTATGA
>JBAQAB010000445.1:0-1598 GCA_049285535.1 Xanthobacteraceae bacterium | reverse complement strand
GTCACAGCCATGCTCGATCTGATCTTCACCATCAAATTCGTCCACGTGCTCGCCGTCGCGTTGACGTTCGGCACCTGGCTTTGCCTGGCGATTTTCATGCTGCTCGCGCATCGTTCCGGCAACACCTCGGTCGTCGCGCTGACGTCACAGTTCGTCGTCAAGGTCGAGCTGATGGTGGTGGCCGCCGCCATGGTGCTGCAGCCGGTCAGCGGTATTCCGCTGGCTTTCGCCATCGGGCTGTCGCCGCTATACGAATTCTGGATCGTGATTTCGAGCGTGCTGTACGTTGCGATCGTGGCCTGCTGGATCGCGGCGGTTTGGATCGAAATGCGCATCCGCGGCCTGACCCGCGAGGCGGCGCTGGCGAGCCAACCGCTGCCCGCCGGCTATCGGCGTTTGTTCCATATTTGGTGCGTGCTGGCCGGCCCGATCCTGGTCGGCATGCTCGCGGCGTTTGCCTTCATGATCTGGCAGCCGCGGCTCGACGGCTAGAGTTCAGTGGATTTAACGCGCCGGCGCCAAGTCGTCTTGCGCCGCGAGCGCCGCGAGCGCCGGTCCGGCCAGCACGTAAGTCAGGCATTGCGGCAAGAGCTGAAACCCGGCGCGCAAGTAGAACTGCTGCGCCGGGTTGTCCGCGCGCACGGTCAACTCGACGATCGGGCTGCCAAGCTCGTTCGCATAGGCGGCGACCCGCGCCATCAGCGCGCGTGCCACCCCGTTCGCCCGCTGTGCCGGTTCGACGAACAGATCCTGCAGGAAGATCACCGGGCCGTTCCAGCCGGTGATCTTGCGCCGGCTGCATGTGGCCATCCCAATGACCTCGCCGCTGTCGGCGACAAAAGCGGTGAAACCGGCTTCGGGGCCAAAGCCGTCGCGCAGCCAATCGGTTTCGCTTGCGCACACCGCGTGAGCGGAGTCCTCGCCTTCCGCCAGCCGGCGTTTGAGCCGCATCAGCGCCGGGATGTCCCGCGGCTCCGCCGCGCGCACGCGAAACGCCGTCATATCCTGATGTCGAGCACGCTGCCGATTCTGCCGGTCGAATTGGACGGCGGCGCGACGCTCGAACTTTGCCCGTCGACGTCGCTGAGCGACGGTGTGTTACTGCCGTTATGTTTATGTTGACCGGAGCTTGGCGACAATTGCTGAAGCGACAGGGGCGGCGTCGCGGCGGCGGCAATTCCTGGTACGGGCATGGCTTTTCTCCCCGAAAGCGAATTCCTAAGCGATCATGAAATTGTATGGTTAACGAACGCTTACCGTTCACCCCGCGAGGACGCTGCGAATGCCATCGACCACATATTGCACCGCCAATGCCGCCAGCAGCACGCCGAGCAGCCGCGACAGCACGATATTGCCGGTCTTGCCCAGAAGGCCGCTGATGCGTTCGGCGGAAATGAAAGTCACCCAACAAGAAAGCGCGATAAGCAGCACGACGCCAATGAGTATTCCAATCAGGGTCATATTGCCGCCGGCGCGGGTGGCGAGCAGCAAAGTGGCGGTGATGGCGCCCGGGCCGGCGAGCAGCGGGATCGCCAGCGGGAAGGCGGCGATGTTGCGGACATGCTCTTCGACCGCCTGCTCGGCGGCTTCGCCTTCGC
>JBAQAB010000444.1:0-8176 GCA_049285535.1 Xanthobacteraceae bacterium | reverse complement strand
ACAGGACGGTGACCCACCCGGCGGTGTTCCGGGTCGATGAATCGCGCGAGCTGCGCGGCCAGATCCCGGGCGCCCACACCAAGAACCTGTTCCTGCGCGACAAGAAGGGGGCGGTGTACCTCGTGGTAACGCAGGAAGAGGCCGCGATCGAGCTCAAATCGCTGCACCGGCTCCTTGGCGCCTCCGATCGCTTCTCATTCGGCTCGGCCGAACTGATGCGCGAACTGATCGGAGTCGAGCCCGGCTCGGTGACGCCATTCGCCGCGATCAACGACGCGCCCGGACGGGTGACCATTGTGCTCGATGCCGCCATGATGGCGGCGCCGGTGCTCAATTTTCACCCCTTGGCCAATACCGGGACGACGACGATTTCCCGCGAAGACCTGCTTAAATTCCTCGAAGCCACCGGGCACCGGCCGCGGATCGAGCCGGTCTCCTTCGCTGAGCCCACAATGCCCTGATTGCATTTGGCGGCGTTGTGCCCATTTAATCAGGCGAATAGAACGAATTTCGCTCCGCTGGGGCCAAGGGAAGGGCGATCGGGTAAGTCCATGTCAATGTTGCAGCAGGCTGGTACCGCAACCGCGGACGCGTCGGTCAAGGACACGACGACGCAAAGTTTCGTCAAGGATGTCATCGAAGAATCGAAGCGCCAGCCGGTGCTGGTCGATTTCTGGGCGCCGTGGTGCGGCCCGTGCAAGCAGCTGACGCCCGTTCTCGAAAAAGCCGTCAAAGCGGCCAAGGGCAAGGTCAAGCTCGTCAAGATGAATATCGACGAGCACCCCGCGATCCCGGGTCAGATGGGCATCCAATCGATCCCGGCCGTGATCGCCTTCGTCAACGGCCAGCCGGCCGACGGCTTCATGGGGGCGCTGCCGGAGAGCCAGGTCACCGCCTTCCTCGAGCGGCTGACCAAGGATCGCATCGGCGGCGAAGCCCAGGATTTACTGAAAACTGCCGACGGCGCGCTCGCCGAGGGTGATGCCGCCGGCGCGGCGGAGATCTACGCGCAGCTTCTCGCCGAGGACAGCACCAACGTACCGGCGCTGGCCGGCCTGGCGCGCTCTTACGTGGCGACCGGCGCGCTCGATCAGGCGCGGCAGACGCTCGCCATGGTGCCGGAAGCCAAGCGTAACGACGCCGCGGTGGCCGCCGCGCGCGCCGCGCTAGAACTCGCCGAGCAAGTCAAGACGGTCGGCCCGGTCACCGAGCTCGAACAGAAGGTCGCCGCCAATCCGCTCAACCATCAGGCCCGCTTCGATCTGGCGCTGGCGCTCAACGGCCAGGGCCGCCGTCAAGATGCGCTCGACAATCTGATCGCCATCGTCAAGCATGACCGCAAATGGAACGACGACGGCGCCCGCAAGCAGCTGGTTCAATTTTTCGATGCATGGGGGCCGACCGACGAAGCCACGATCGAGGGCCGCAGGCGGCTATCCTCGATTTTGTTTGCCTAGAATTCGATCCTGAAATTCGGTGCCGTCGCTGGTGGAGTGCGACATGCCGATGAATGCGATCTTCAACGGACCGGATGCGCTTCCCGCGGTGATTCCGGTTTTCCCGTTGCCGGGAGCGCTGCTGTTGCCGCGCGGGCAGATGCCGCTCAACATATTCGAGCCGCGCTACCTGGCGATGATCGATGACGCGCTGCGCTCCGAGCATCGCCTTATCGGCATGATCCAGCCCGACCCAACGCATCCCGATCCGGATGAGAACAAGCCGCATCTGTTCCGCGTCGGCTGCGTCGGCCGCATGACCCAATTCGCCGAAAGCGGCGACGGCCGCTATCTCATCCAGCTTACCGGTATCGCGCGCTTTCGCATCGAAGAGGAGCTTCCGGTCAGCACGCCGTACCGGCAGTGCCGGGTCGCCTATCAGCCTTTCGTCGACGACTTCACCGCCCGCAAAGGCGAAGACGAGGTCGACCGCAAGGCGCTGCTTCGCGCGCTTACCGCGTTCCTCAAGGCCAACAACCTCAAGGCGGATTGGGAGGGCATCGAGAACGCGCCCAACGAAGCTTTGGTGAACGCGCTGGCGATGATGTCGCCCTACGACGCCGCCGAGAAACAGGCCATGCTGGAGGCGCCGGATCTGAAAACCCGCGCCGAGATTCTGGTCGCCGTCACCGAGATCGAGCTTGCCAAGAGCAAGACGCCGGGCGAAACGTCGTTGCAGTAATCCGTCAGCTTCGCTGCAATGACGGAAATGATAGAGATGAACCGGTCAAAGCGGAGCTCAGCATGTCCTCGCCTTCGTCAGATCGTCCGGCCGACAGCGTCGATCCGAAACTCCTCGAAATCCTGGTCTGTCCATTGACCAAGACGCCGCTCGAATACGACGCGGACAAGCAGGAGCTGATCTCGCGCGCGGCCAAGCTCGCCTATCCGATCCGCGACGGCATCCCGATCATGTTGCCGGAAGAAGCGCGCCGAATCGATTGAGGGCCGGCGCATAGCTCACCCGTCATGCCCGGCCTTGTGCCGGGCATCCACGTCTTACAACATACGCGAAACTCAAGACGTGGATGGCCGGGACGAGCCCGGCCATGACGAAGCTGTAGGTACCGGGAGGAAAGAATCATGATCAAAATCTGGGGTCGGAAAACCTCGTCGAACGTGCAGAAAGTGATGTGGGCCATTGGCGAGCTCGCCCTGCCGCACGAGCGGATCGATGTCGGCGGCGCGTTCGGCAAGAATCGCGAGCCGGCTTATCTGGCGATGAATCCGAACGGCCTGGTGCCGACGCTGGAAGAAGAGGACGGCTTCCTGCTGTGGGAATCGAACAGCATCGTGCGCTATCTCGCCGCCAAGTATAAGTCGACGACTTTAGAGCCGGCCGATCTGCGCATGCGCGCTCATGCCAGCAAATGGATGGACTGGCAGCTTGCGGTGGCGGGGCCGGCGATCTTCGAATGTTTCTGGGGTCTGATCCGCACACCGCCGGAAAAGCGCAATCACGGGGCAATCGAGGAATCGAAAAAGAAGACCGCCGCGGCCATGGACATGCTCGACAGGCAGCTGGAGCGGACCAAGTATCTGGCCGGCGACGGCTTCTCCTACGGCGATATTCCGGTGGGGATTATCGCTTATCGTTATCGCCAGCTGGTGCCGGACCGCCCGCCGCTGCCCAATTTCGAGCGCTGGTATGCGGCGCTTTCCGAGCGCAAGGCGTTCAAGGACCACGTCGCGGCGGTGCCGCTGTCCTAGCCGTCATTCCGGGGCGCGCGGAGCGCGAGCCCGGAATCTATAACCACCGCCCGCGCAGGAAGACGCACGGACAATTCTGCTAGTTCAGTGATTATGGATTCCGGGCTCCGGCCTTCGGCCGGCCTCGGAATGACGAGGACGACTCACTCCGCCGCCGCCCGCGTGCCGGCCGATTGCGCCGAGACGATGTAATCCATCGCCGCCTGCACGCCGCCTTTCTTGTGCGGGATGCCGGCGAGCGACAGCGCCATCTCGGTCACCGCCAATACGCCCATCATCCAGCCGTCGTTGACGTCGCCGAGATGGCCGATGCGGAAATATTTCTTGGCGTAGGGGCCGAAGCTCGCGCCATAGGAAATGTTGAAGGTGTCGAGCGCCAGCGCGCGGAAGGCGTCAGCGTCATGGCCGTCCGGCAACAGCACCGCAGTGATGGTTGGCGAATAATATTTCGGCTCGCGGCAGAGGATTTCGAGGCCCCAGGCGCGCACAGCGCGCCGCACCGCTTCGGCGAGCCGGTGATGGCGGGCGAAGACATTGTCGAGGCCTTCCTCGTGCAGCATCTCGATCGACACCGCCAGCCCCTGCAGCATCTGCGTCGCTGGCGTGTAGGGAAAGAAGCCGATCTTGTTCATGGTCAGCATGTCGTCCCAGGCCCAGAACGACTTCGTCATCTTCGACGTCTTCGACGCGGCGAGCGCCTTGTCGCTCACGGCGTTAAACGACATGCCCGGCGGCAGCATCAGCCCCTTTTGCGCGCCGCCGACGGTGACGTCGACGCCCCATTCGTCGTGCCGGTAATCGGTCGAGGCGAGCGAGGAGATGGTGTCGACCATCAGTAATGCCGGATGGCCGGCGGCGTTGATCGCCTTGCGGATCGGATCGATCGGCGACAGGCAGCCGGTCGCGGTCTCGTTGTGCAGCACGCAGACCGCCTTGATCTCGTGCGCCTTGTCCTTGCGCAGGTGCTCTTCGATGGTGGCGGCGTCGGCGCCGGTGCGCCAGTCGCCGGGTATGAACTCGGGCTTGAGCCCGAGCTTCTCCGCCATGGTCTTCCATTGCGTGGCGAACTGGCCAGTCTCGACCATCAGCACGCGGTCGCCGGGAGACAGCGTATTGACCAGCGCCGCTTCCCAGGCGCCGGTGCCGGTCGCGGTATAGATGATGACCGGATTGGTGGTCTTGAAAACGGTCTTGATGCCATCGAGGCAGCGCTTGGCGAGCTTGGCGAATTCCGGGCCGCGATGGTCGATGATCGGCGTATCCATCGCCCGCAACACGCGGTCGGGCAGCGGCGTCGGCCCTGGGATTTGCAGGAAATGACGCCCGGCGGCGCGCGAAGCATTCTGCGGCATTTTCGGCACTCCATCGGACGTCTCGGTTAGTTCCCGGCGGCGCATGTCCGTGAGCGCGCGCGGCTTGTGGCGTTGAATAGCGAATGCGACATTCGGGTCAAGTCTAATTGACGTAAACCCTAGCGCATTGTTATCGCGACACTTTCGGACGTGGAGGAATACGTGCCAGCACGGCTCGTACCGGGACTCGAACGCCGGCTGAAAGCGGAGAAGGTCGGCGGCGTCCGCTTCGATGCGTTTACGCGTGGGCGCTATTCCACCGACGCATCGCATTATCAGATCATGCCGCTCGGCGTGGCGGCGCCGCACACGATCGAAGAAACCGATCGGGCGATCGCGGTCTGCCGGGCTGAGGGCGTTGCGGTGACGGCGCGTGGCGGCGGCACGTCCCAGGCCGGGCAGACCGTCAATGAATCGCTCATCGTCGACTGCTCGCCGCATCTCAATCGCATCGTTGACATCGATGCCCCTGGGCGGCGCTGCGCGGTCGAGCCGGGCATCGTGCTCGACGAGCTCAATCGCAAGCTGAAACCTTCCGGCCTATGGTTTCCGGTCGATATATCCACAGCGTCGCGCGCCACCATCGGCGGCATGGTCGGCAACAATTCCTGCGGCGCGCGCTCGCTGCGCTACGGCAATACGCGTGAGAACGTGCTGTCGATCGACGCCGTGCTGGCCGACGGCACGCACGCGCATTTCGGCCGGTTCGGCGATCCCGGCGTGAACGTGCCGCAGCCGCTCATCCGCGATCTCCTTGCCATCGCCGCGCGCGAGGCGGGCGAGATCGAGCGGCGCTTTCCGAAAGTGCAGCGCCGTGTCGGCGGCTACAATCTCGACGCGCTGGTGCCGGGACGAAACGACATCAATCTCGCGCATATTCTGGTCGGCTCGGAAGGCACGCTGGCGTTCTCGACCAAGATCGAGCTGAAGCTTTCGCCGCTGCTTGGCCGGCGCGCGGTCGGCGCCTGCCATTTCGGCAGCTTTCATGAAGCGATGCTGGCGACGCAACACATCGTCGCGCTCGGGCCGATCGGCGTCGAGCTGATCGATCGCACCATGCTCGGCTTGGCCCGCGATATCGCGATGTACAAGCCGACCGTCGATGCTTTCCTGCGCGGCGATCCCGAAGCGATCCTGTTCGTCGAATTCGCCGAGGACGACGACGAGAATTTGCGGCGACTGAAGCGGCTCGGTGCGCTGCTCGGCGATCTCGGCATCGCCTGGGACAAGAGCGGCGCCAAATGGGGCGGCGTCGTCGAAGTGCTCGATCCGAAATTGCAGGCCGGCATCACCGAAGTGCGCACCGCGGGGCTCAACATCATGATGTCGATGAAGGAGGAGGGCAAACCGATCTCCTTCGTCGAGGACTGCGCGGTGCCGCTCGACCACCTGCCCGACTACACCGCGCGGCTCACGGAAGTGTTCGAAAGAAACGGCACGCGCGGCACCTGGTATGCCCATGCCGCGGTCGGTTGCCTGCATGTGCGGCCGGTGCTCAATCTGCGGCTCGACAAGGACGTCCGCGCGATGCGCGCCATCGCCGAAGAAGCCTTTGCCATGGTGCGCGACTACAAAGGCTCGCATTCCGGCGAGCACGGCGACGGTATCGTGCGCTCGGAATTCCACGAATTCATGTTCGGCGGCGAACTGGTGCACGCCTTCGAGGAGGTCAAGGACCGCTTCGATCCACAACAGATTTTCAATCCCGGCAAGATCGTGCGCGCGCCGAAATTCGACGACCGCAGCAATTTCCGTTACGGCCCGGATTACCACGCCGAGGATATCGCGACCGCGCTCGACTGGTCGGCCTATCCCGGCCAAGGCGGCGGATTCCAGGGCGCGGTCGAAATGTGCAACAACAACGGCGCCTGCCGCGCGCTCGCCGGCGGCGTCATGTGTCCGAGCTATCGCGTCACCCATGACGAGCGCGACGTGACCCGCGGCCGCGCCAATTCGCTGCGTCTCGCCATCACCGGCCAGCTCGGGCCGGACGCGCTCACCTCGGACGACATGGCCGAGACACTGAAGCTTTGCGTCTCCTGCAAAGCCTGCCGCCGCGAATGCCCGACCGGCGTCGACATGGCGCGCATGAAGATCGAGGTGCTGCGGGCGCGGGCGGAAAAGCTCGGCCTGTCGCTGCACGACCGGCTGGTCGGCTATCTGCCGCGCTATGCGCCTTATGCTGCACGGCTGCATTGGCTGCTCAATATGCGGGACGCTGTTCCCGGCGCGGCGAAATTGTCGGAGGCGATCGCCGGCTTTTCCGCACAGCGCTCTCTGCCGAAATGGCGGCCGGATTATTTCAAGGACTCGTCATGGCCGGGCATAGCCGTTCGAAGAACGGCGTCGCTTCGCTCGCCTATGTCCCGGCCATCCACGACTTTCCCTTCCTCGCAAGAAGACGTGGATGCCCGGCATGAAGCCGGGCATGACGGTAGAGGACACCGCGAAGTGGTGTTGTTCGCCGACACTTTCAATCGCTATTTCGAGCGCGAAAATATCGACGCGGCGCTTACGGTGCTGTCGACGGCCGGCTATCGGGTCAATGTCGCGAAGCCGGAAGACGGCGGCCGACCGCTGTGCTGCGGCCGAACCTTCCTTTCGATCGGCAAAGTCGATGAAGCGCGGGCGGAAGTGGAGCGCACGCTCGCCGCGCTCGCGCCATACGTTGAACGGAATGTCCCGGTCATAGGCCTTGAGCCGAGCTGCCTGTTCAGCTTCCGCGATGAAATCCCCGCGCTGATGAAGAGCGATGCAGCGCGGCGCGTTGCCGATAACGCGCTGCTGTTGGAGGAATTCCTGGCGCGCGAAGCGGCCGCTGGAAAGCTCGATTTAAAACTCGCGCCGCTAAAAAAGCGCGCGCTTCTGCACGGCCATTGCCATCAAAAATCCTTCGATACGATGTCCTCGGTCGAAGCGGCGCTGAAACTCGTCCCTGATCTTCAAATCGAAACGATCGAATCAAGCTGCTGTGGCATGGCTGGCGCATTCGGCTTTCATGCCGATACGATCGAGGTCTCGCGCGCCATGGGCGAGCTGTCGCTGCTGCCGGCCGTGCGCAAGGCGCCCGATGATGCAATTATCATCGCCGACGGCACGTCATGCCGGCATCAGATCCACGACGGCGCCGGGCGCGAGGCGATTCATGTCGCACGCGTGTTGGCGGCGGCATTGCCGCGGATCTGACGGCTAGCGTTCCTGCGCCAGCGCGCTCTCGTGCCAGCGGCGCAGCGCCAGATAATTGACCGCCGACAGCAGATAAAAGATCACGACGCCGGCTACGGACAGCAGCAGCAGTGCGGCGAACATGCGCGGGATGTTCAGCCGATAGCCGGATTCGGCGATGCGGTAGGCAAGCCCTGAGCCGGCGCCGGCCGAACCCGCGGCGATCTCGGCGACCACGGCGCCAATCAGCGACAACCCGCCGGCGATGCGCAAGCCGCCGAGGATGTAGGGCAGCGCCGCCGGCAGTTTCAGGTTCCACAGGATCTGGCCGCGCGTGGCGCCGTAAAGCGCGAACAGGTCGGCGAGATTGCGGTCGACCGAGTGCAGGCCGAGCGTGGTGTTGGCCAGCACCGGGAAGAACGCGACGATCCAGGCGCAGGCCAACACCGCGAG
>JBAQAB010000443.1:0-4123 GCA_049285535.1 Xanthobacteraceae bacterium | reverse complement strand
ACCGTGGTGTCGCAGCAGCTTTCGACCGCCAGCGCCGGCGCGATCTGGGGCCGGCTCGCCGCGGCCTTCGATCCGATGGCGCCGGAGGCCATCTTGCGGACGCGCCCGGCCCGGCTGGCGCGGCTCGGCCTGTCGGCGCCGAAAATCAAAGCGCTCAAGGAAATCGCCCGCGCCGTGACCCGCGGCCATCTCGCGCTCGCTTCGCTCGCAGACATCGAAGCCGATGCAGCCCATGCCGCACTCACCGCAGTCCATGGCATCGGGCCTTGGACCGCCGACATTTACCTGTTGTCCTGCCTCGGCCATGCCGATGCCTGGCCGGCCGGCGACCTCGCGCTGCAGGAGGCGGCGCGTCTTGCGTTCGGCTTGCGGGCGCGGCCGAGCGCGAAGGAGATGATAGCGCTCGCCGAACCGTGGCGGCCATTGCGCGCCGTGGCGGCGCGCGTGCTATGGACCTATTATCGCGCCGTCAAAGGACGCGAAGGCGCTCCTGTCGTGACCAAGATCCTGCCGAAAGCCAAATCCAAGAGAACGGTGTCGAAGAGAACGGCGTCCAAGAGAACCGTGCGGACAAGAGGTGCGAATGGCCGCTGAACTCGACGGTCCGCGGCTTGATCCCCGCTCCGGGGCGGCGCGACAGCTTGTGGTTTTTCTGCACGGCTATGGCGCGGACGGCAACGATCTCATCGAGATCGGCCGCGCTTGGCAGAGCTTGCTGCCGCACGCGGCCTTCGTGTCGCCGCATGCACCGGAGCCGTGCGCGCAGGCGCCGGTCGGCCGGCAATGGTTCGCGCTAACCTTCCGCAATCCGGACGAACGCTGGATCGGGGTCAACCAGGCGGCGCCGCTATTGGAGCGCTTTCTCGATGCCGAACTGGCGCGACATAAGCTGCCGCCTACGGCGCTGGCGTTGGTCGGTTTCAGCCAGGGCACCATGATGGCGCTGCATGTCGGCCTGCGCCGGGCTGTCGCACCGGCGGCGATCGTCGGTTATTCGGGGTTGCTGGTCGAACGGCCGGACGGCAACGCCGAGAAATTTGCCGCTGAGATCAAATCCCGTCCGCCGGTGCTGCTGGTTCACGGCGACCGCGACGACCTGATCCCGCCGCAGGCCCTCTTTCAGGCCATGGAGGGCCTTGCCGCGGTCGGCGTGCCGGTCGAGTGGCATCTGTCGACGGGGGTCGGGCACGGCATCGACGCCGAAGGGCTGCGCCATGGCGGCGAATTCCTGGCCCGCCGTCTGGCCGTTTTGCCGCAGCGGCTTTAACCGCAAGCCTTTGTATTGCGTAACGATTTCCTAGCAATTAGGGCCTAGAAGCGCGCTATCGTTTGTAGGTGCGCGATGGTCATGGCGGCGATGCAGAAGCTGGTCCGGGGCGTCCGATTGGCGCGGCTGCGGTCCCTTATTCGCAACTTTCGGCTGAACGAGCGCGGTAACGTTGCCGTGATCACAGCTCTGGCGATGCTGCCGATGGTCGCCGCCGTGGGCTGCGCCATCGATTACACGTCCGCCTCCATGATCAAGACCAAGCTGCAGGCCGCCGCCGATGCCGCAAGCCTCGCCTCCGTCTCGGTCAACTCCTCGGTGATTGCCGCGGCCAAGGCAATGTCGGGCAACGGCACCGTTACCGGCGGGTCGACCTTTGCCACCAATTTTTTTAACGCCAATCTGACCTCTGCACCGGAGACTACCGGCTACACGGGTCTCACGCCGGCGGCGACCGTCACACGGACCGGCACGACAGTGAACGCCATCGTATCCTTCACCGCCCAGGTTCCTACTTATTTCATGGGAATCATGGGTTACAAAAACATCGCGCTGTCAGGTACGTCGTCGGCAACCTACACACTGCCGACTTACATCGATTTCTATCTAATGCTCGACGTGTCCGGCTCGATGAGCTTCCCATCAACCGCTGCCGAGCAGGAACGGTTGGAGGCTGTCAATCCCGACAATTACAGTCAATATCCGAACGGCTGTACCTTCGCTTGTCATTTCACCTCATCCGGAGTTTGCGGATCGGGTGAAGAACCGAATATCCCGCCGACGAGCCCCATAAATTATGCGAAGATATATAATCCAAACCCCGGCGGCTATTGTCAGGGATTCACCATCACTCGTTTAGGGACCACGCCTGCGGCCTGCACTTCGTCGACCAATTGCAGCAACATCATGCCAACCGATATCAATTGGTCCAATACGCTGGCTACCTCTTGTCCTACCGACGGAACCTCGTCCTGCATCCAATTGCGCGCCGACGCCGTCGGCTATGCGGTGAGCGACTTGCTGCTTTACGCGAGCCAGCACGAGGTCGTGACCAATCAATTCCGTGTTGGGCTCTACCCTTTCATCCGCTATCTTTATTCTTATTTTCCGCTGACCACTGATCTGACCGACACAGGTTCCGGCACCGTAACCTACGCATCCACCCAACTCGCCACGCTGTTGGATACGGGTGTGAATGCAAATCTGGGATCCGGCGGCACGCATTTCGAGAATGCCTTTCCCAGCATGAATGGCCTGATTTCGTCGGTCGGCACCGGGGTGAGTTCGTCCAGCACACTGCCTTACGTATTTCTGGTCACCGACGGCGTCGATAATTCGCAGACCTATTCCCCTTTCACCGGAAGCAATCCGCAGGTTTTCAACACCTCGCTGTGCACCACGCTCAAGAACCGGGGTATAACGATAGCTGTTCTCTATATTCCTTATCAGCCGATCCAGAATCCAACCACTTTTGCCGGCAGCGAAGATATCAACGTCAACGCGCTCATTCCGCCGGAATCCAACGACGTCCCCAATAACCTTCAGTCCTGCGCCTCGACGAACTTTTTCTTCACCGCGAACACACCGGCGGACATCGACAGCGCGCTGAAGCAAATGTTCGATAAGGCCACAAGTACGGCCCACATTACGAATTGAGACCCTGGGCCGCTGCTTTCAAACAGTCTTGAATGAAGATTATTGGGCTGGATGAAGCGCGCGGCACAGGGGGCCTATTCACCCGCGCTCGCACCTTCGCTTGCACCGAGGTCTGCCCGGCAGGTTGGTCTGCTCGCGGCGTTATTTTCCGCCGCAACCTGAACCACCCGAGCCTGAGCCAGAACTTGAGCCAGACCCTTAACCCGAGGAGGCGACGGCACAGGCCGTCCCAGTTTGCGGCGTATAAACGATGCAAGTGCTGCTACGGGGTGTCGTATACAGCGCGTCGGAAAGACTGATCGAGCCGCTGGTGAAGAGACCAAACAGCGGCGTATAAATGTAACTGACTTGGCCGTAGATCAGGTAACAGGGATATGTGCCGCAGGTCGATAGATTGGTCGGCAGCGTAAACGGAAACGTATTGCCCGGCGTCAGGGCGGTGCCGTTGAGCGAATAGCTCCAGGCGACCGTGGCATTGGTGGCGCTGTTGACGGTAATTTGTGAAATTGTGACAATGGCCGGTGAACTGGAATACGGAGCAAGAATCGTGGCGGTTGCCCCCACAATAGTGGTCATGTCCGTGGACGCGATCGTTTTATATTGATTGGCAATGGCATCCAGCGAATAAGTCGCCGCGCGCACTTTCATGTAGACGGCTAGCGCCCTGCCGCCGTCTAATGTGGCCAGGAACAACGTTGCCAGCACCGGCAAGACCATCGCGAACTCGATTGCGGCGACGCCGCGTGTCGACGCGGCAAACCGGTAATAGAGTCTCCGAAAATGAGGTGATGCTTTCATCGTCAATAGGGCTCCACCAGGAAGGCAGAAATTCCCATCATCTCGGTGGTACCGTGGCCGGTATTGGACAACACCGATCCCAGCGGTATGCCGAAGACTGGCCACGGATAGGCAAGCTGCACGACCATGACGTCCCCTTGGGTTCCAGGGCTGTATGTTCCGGTGGTGATGAGGCCACCGCTGGTGTTGTACAATGCAGGTTCGGCCGTCACCGCGCTGCTGAACGTCGAATAAGTCGCCACGTCGATTTGCAGATTGCTGCAGTTGAACACCGGCTGGACCATCGGACAAACGTCGCTTTGGAATTGACTTTGGGTCAGCCCACTGGTCCCAGAATTCTGCGCCTGACCGGTCATGAACAGGCGCCCCGCCTCGACGGCCGCGTTCTGCAGCGTCGCCTGC
>JBAQAB010000442.1:0-3274 GCA_049285535.1 Xanthobacteraceae bacterium | reverse complement strand
GCGTCGGCCGCCTTGGTCAAATCGGCGGGAATGGCGACGATCTTGCGTCCGCTCTCCTTGGCGATTTCGGCGGCGGTCTGTTCCAGTGGTCCCTTGCGCCGTGCGCAGATCGCGACATCGACGCCTTCGCCGGCCAGCGCCCGCGCGATCGCCTTGCCGATGCCTTCGCTGCCGCCGGTGACCAGCGCCGTCTTTCCGGTCAATCCCAAATCCATCGCAGCGTCTCCCCTGTACCGATTGGCGTTTCCGCCAACTTACGGCTTTGTGGTGCCGTATTGAAGCACCTGCACCCTCTCCATGGTGACAAGCCCGCTGGTCATCATGCCGTCGAGCACCGGGAGGAAGGCGTCGATTTTTTCCTGGGTATCCACGATCTCGACGACTACGGGAAGATCTTGCGATAAACGCAAAATCTTCGTCGTATGAATGCGGCTGGAATGACCGAAGCCGACATGGCCGCGTAGCACGGTCGCTCCGGCGAGGTGCAGTTCGCGCGCTTTCAATACGATCGCCTCGTGCAGCGGCAATCGGTCGAATTTGTCATCTTCCCCGAAGAAGATGCGAAGCAGGACGGCGTCGCGCGGAAGCTGCATGTTCATGTCCATTTTAGACCGTTTATCTCACCGGCAAGCAGCGCGCCGGCCCAAACGGCAATCAGACAAAGCACCAACGACAGGCCAATATTCGCGCCCGCTCTAAACCATTCCCCGTCGTTCATCAGATTGAGGGTTTGCAAGCTGAATGAGGAGAACGTGGTGTAGCCGCCACAAATGCCGACGAGCACGAACTGGCGTAGACTCGATCCGACGTACAGCCTGCCGTCGGGTCCAGTTAGCATGAAGAAAAAGCCGATGACGAAGGAGCCCGTCACGTTGATGATCAGCGTGCCCCACGGGAAAGTCTCCCCGAACACCCGCGCCGCGGCGCCCGACAGCCAGTAGCGGCCGGTCGTGCCGATCGCGCCGCCGAGCGCGACCCATACGTATATTCCCATTGGGTCTGTAATCTCCGCCTTTCACGGTTGAGCATGACTCCATGGCCGTCGCTCCCTCCGGAAAACGCCTCCACAGGCGATTTCCCTGCCGTCTTTTTTGTCCACCAGACCGCTGATAGGCCTGCGATGTCGCCTAGTTACGCCGTTCAATACAACACAAGCGCCAGAATGACGACCAGTAAGATTCCAATAAGCGCCAAATAGAAATTGAGCTGGCCGGACTGCAGCGCCTTGAACCTGTCCGCCAGGGCGTAAACCGCGCGCGTTACCGGCGCAAACAGATAGGGCCCGAAGATCGGCGCGACGTCGTGGGTGAAGACCAGGCGATGGACGAAATACCGGGAGCCGTTGACTTCCCGCGTCGTCTCTTCCTTCGGCCGATAGACGAAGCTGTAAAAGGTTCGCAGCGCGTTCGAGAATGTGAGAGCCGTGGTCGAAGCCCGCGCCGGATCCTGGTCGAAGCCACCGTACCAGACCGGAACGCGGCGCACGGCATAGCGCCGGTTCGCGACAACCAGCACGACGGGTACGATGGCCAGCAGCGGCATGACCACGACCAGCAGGGTTGGCGAGATGAAAGCGAATTTCGCGGTCAGTGGCACCAGCAACAGGCCGTCGTGCATGTTGCGCGCGGCCATCGTGCCGAACTGCGCCGACACCGCACCCTGCAGCGCGTCGAGCCAGACCGGCATGCCGACAGCGAGGGCCAATACGCCAGCCCCCAGCAAGCCAACGGCCAATCCACATGCGGTCCCGACCGGAGCAAAGCGCCGCGCGGTGCGCCCAAGCAGGCCGATGCCGAACACCTTGACGTAAGTCGCGAACGCAATCGCCACGGTCAGCGCGAGACCCGCGCCGGCAAGCGCCATGACCAGCCGGCTTGCCAGCGTGTCGAGGCGGAAGCCTTGGAACACCGTCTCGAACATGTACCACTCGCTAACGAAGCCCGCTTGCGGCGGCATGGCGGCAAGACTCATCGCGGCGAACAGCGCGCCGAGGCCAAACAGCCAAGAGCTGCGCCGCAACAGATCGGTATGCGAAATGCCGTAGCCGCCGGTCGCGCGATAGACGCCGTCGGCGGCAAGGAACAAGCTGCCTTTGGCGAGCGCATGTCCCGCGAGATGCAACAAGGCCACCGTCCACGCCAGGCTCGCGAGTTCGGGCATGGCATGACCGCGGAAAATCAAGGCGGCGCCAAGCATCGCGACCGCGATCGAAGCGTTCTCCGCCGACGAGAAGCTCAACAAAGTGCGCCAATCCTCTTGCTGAAACGCATAGAGAGCCGTGAGCACGGCGCTGAGCACGGCAACGGCGATGAGGAAAACACCGATGCTGGCGGCGACAGCGGCGTTCTGGCCGGGCGCCCATTCCAGAAGGCCGCGGCTCAAGCCGTAGAACGCGGCGTTGAGCACTACTCCGGACATCAACGCGCCGGACGCGCCGCTGCCGGCGCCATAAGCGGCCGGGAACCATTCGTAGAACGGCAATAGGCCGAGCTTGGCGCCGAAGCCGACAATGAGCAGTACGGCAATGGCTGCTGTAGCCGGAGCGGAGAAATTGGCCGCCCCGCCGGCGAAGCTCGCGAATGCAAAGGAATGGCCACTTGCGGCAAAAAGCAGAATCGCCACGAGAAGCGCGACCGCGCCGACTTCGAGAAGTCCGAGCATGAACAATACCGGCCGGCCGGCTTGCGATAATTTTTCGCAGAGTATCATTACGGCGCCGCCGAAACTCATGATCTCCCAGGCGATAAGAAAGCTGGCACCGTCGCGTAGCCCAAAAACACCGAGGGCCCCGACGAGGCTCATAGCGGCGCCGAACAGCCAGCCGGCCTGGCCTTGCGCCGCCGGCGTCGCCAGCGCGCAGGCGAGCGCCGCAGGTAGGAGGCCAAAACCGAGAAGCCAGGCGGCTTCCGGCGCGATCTGAAAGATTACCGGCGCGCCGGCAAGCTGCGTCGGGAGTTCGACGGCAGCCGTACCGTCGGGCAACGCCATGATCGCGGCAATAATGCCAGCGACGCCGCCAAGGACCAGCAAGCCGCGCACCAGCGGCAAGCCACGTCCAGTAAGCGCGATGAGCGCGCCCAAGAACCAGGCGACAACGGTGACGATCAGGAGGTCATTCGACAATCTGGCCTCCTTTCACCCGTTGCGGCGCGCGGTCGAGGAACATCAGCAGCGCCTCGATGATCGCGGCGGGATTGGGTGGACAACCGGGCAAATAGACGTCGACCGGAATGACGCCATCGAGTCCGTGGCCGGCCGCATAGCCGCCTTCGGC
>JBAQAB010000441.1:0-11908 GCA_049285535.1 Xanthobacteraceae bacterium | reverse complement strand
GTGCGGCAGCGGTGGCGGGCGCCGGCGCTGCGGCGGCGGGCGCGGCCGAAGCTTCGGAGCCACACTGCGCCTTGCGGAAGTCATTCCATTTTTGGCCGTTGAGCGTACCGTCCGCTTTGGCCGCTTTATACTTGGCGCTGCACTCCGCCATCGTCAGTGCATATGCGGAGGTTGCCTGGAAGGCGATCGCCGCCAGCACCGCGGCGGCACATAAACCGACGTAACGCGTAGTCATGGCTTGTATCCTCGTGTTGTGGGGCTGACTTTCGCATTTTAGGGCCGGGGAGCCGCAATTGGGCCGGCCGCGATATCTCAAGTACGCCGGAGTTTGCCACGCGGCCCCGCTGAAGGAAAGCCAGTGTCGCCGCAACGCAGCATGAAACGGCGCCTTATTTCTTCGGCGCGTGGTCATGCTGGTGGCCGATCATGTCGCCGCAGCCGGCACGGGTGGCCCAATACTCCCAGGCTCGCCACGTTGTCTGCGAGGACGGCATGTAGCTCTCGCCCTTGCCGCGTGAGGCAATTTCGCCCTTTGACAACGGCTTTGGCTTGCCGCCCATGCGCAGGGCGTTCATCTGTACGCGCGCATTGCGCGGCAGATAGACCGACAGCCGCACCACATCGACGATCGAGCGCCCCGCCGAAGCAAAGCCATGGCCGCGCATCAGCGCGACATTGCCCTTGCCCAGACTTTTGGCGAGATCGCGTCCTTGCGCCATGTTTCGCACCAGGAGATCTGTCTCGCCGAATTTCTTGCGGATATCCCACACCGGCACCTTGCCGCCGATGAAGCTGCCGGAATGGATCACCGGCTCGAGCGGCTTGTTGATGATGCCGAACGGCAGCGTGTCCTCGGCGTGGGCGTGAACGACCGCCATCACGTCCGGCCGCGCCTCGAAGATCGCCGCGTGAATGAAACGCTCGAGATAGGGCTGGCGCTTGTCGCTGATCGGTTCGCCCTCCTGATCGAACTCGATCAGATCGTGACGCTCGACCAGTTCCGGCGCACGCGACCGCGACAGGAAGAAGCGTCTCGGATTGTCAGGGTGGCGCACGCTGATGTGGCCGTAGGCGTCGACCACGTCTTCATTGGAAAGGATGCGGTTAGCGACGACGAGATCGCGCAAAAGATCGTCGAGTTGGCTCATGTCGGTTGTCCCATGTGAAAAGAAATTCGAGCGTCGGCATCCGCCGGATTAGCCGTAGGTCGGCACAAACAGATCGTCGACCTTCACCGGAGCGGCGATCAAGCCTAGATCCTGCTGATATTGCACCAGCGCCTCCAGAGTCTGACGGTTCGGCTCGACGCCGTAGGGCCACGGATCGCCGTTGAACACCTCCCAGATATCATCGATCTCACGCATCAAAAACGGCGTCATATAGCGCACCGCGCGCAGGTTGAAGAGCTTCTCCAGCGCGATCTGCTTCGATTTGACAAACGCATCGTAGAGGCTCGTGGCAACGAACGGATAGCGCTCGTAAACGCTTTTCTTGATCGCGACCAGATGCATGATCGGATAGATCTTCTTGCGCTTATAGAGATCGATGTCGCGCGCGACGTAATCGGGAAATAGCCGCACGATGTCGGGGTTGGAGCGGATTTCATCGGGCAGACTGGTGCCCAGCGTCGCGTCGATCTCGCCGTCGGCGAGGAGCTGGCCCAGCGTCTTCTTGGTCTTGTTGTTCTCGATCGAGACTTTATTCAGGAGCGGCAGTACCGTCGGGCTGCCGTGCGAGCCCGCGGTATTCATCGCGCTCTGCACCCAATGGACCTTCGACAGGTCGACGCCGAACTCGTTCTTGAGCATGCCGTTGATGAAAATGGCCGCCGTCATCGTGTAGAGTGGCACGCCGATCCGTTTGCCGGCGAGATCCTTCGGCGTCTTGATGCCGGCTTTGCGGTTTATGGCAATGAAGCCCAGCCGAAACGCGATCGAGGGAAATACCGGAATGGCGACGAACGGGCATTCCTTGTTGGCAAAGCGCTGAACGAATTCGGAAGAGGAATATTCCGCGACGTCGAATTCCTGGCCGCCGGACATGCGATCGAAAATCGGCCGCGGCTGATCGATGGCGATGAAATTGAGATCGATGCCGTCCGGCTGCACCTCGCCGGTGTAAAGCGCCTGCATCCGGTCATAGAGCGCGCAGGCAAAAGACAATTGCAGCTTGGGCATGGGCGCGATGTCCTCCCCGTTATTTTTCTACGGCGTTACGGTTAGCACGCTCGTATTCGGGCAGGAAGACCGGCGGGCCGCGCCGAATCGCACTCCACTCAATGCAGCTCTTTGCGCAAAATCTTGCCGATATTGCTCTTCGGCAATTCATCGCGAAACTCGATGATGGTGGGGCGCTTATAACCGGCCAGACGATCGTGCAGGAACTTGTCGAGATCGGCCTTGGTCAGCGCGGGATCGCGCTTGACCACGAACAGCTTGACCGCCTGGCCGGTGCGCAAATCGGGCACGCCGATCACGGCGGCTTCCAGAACGCCGTGGTCGAGCATGGCGACGTCTTCGACTTCGTTGGGAAACACCTTGAAGCCGGAGACGTTGATCATGTCCTTCTTGCGGTCGAGCAGACGCAGGAACCCGTCGGTATCGAAAGCGCCGATATCGCCGGTCTTGAGCCAGCCGTCGGGGATGAGCACATGCGCCGTCTCGGCGGGCCGCTGCCAATAGCCAAGCATCACCTGCGGGCCGCGCACCCATACTTCGCCCGCCTCCCCGACCGCGAGCGCCTTGCCGGCATCGTCGCGGATGCTGACTTCGGTCGACGGCACCGGCAGACCGACGGTGCCCTGCTTGGGCGCCAAGAACGGATTGATGCAAACGACCGGCGAGGCTTCGGTCAGGCCGTAACCCTCGACCAATTCGCTGCCGGTGATCTCGCGCCAGCGCCGCGCCACCTCGCTCTGCACTGCGGCGCCGCCACCGACTGCAACGCGCAGCGCGCCAAAATCCAATTCGGCGAATTCCGGCGTGTTGACCAGCGCATTGAACAGCGTGTTGACGCCGGACATCCAGGTGATCCTGGCGTGGTGTATGGTGCGAACAAGACGGTGCAGATCGCGCGGATCGGGGATGAGGAAGTTCAACCCGCCGAGAAGCGTAAAGCTCAGCAGGTTCGCCGTCAGCGAGAAGATGTGATAGAGCGGCAACGGCGTGAGCACGCGCTCGGTTTCGAGGCGAACGCCGGCTCCGATCCAGGCCAGGCACTGCAACGTATTCGCAATAAGATTGCGGTGGGTTAGCATCGCGCCTTTGGGAATGCCGGTCGTACCTCCGGTATATTGCAGCAATGCGATGTCGCCGGGCCGCACGGCCGCATCCTGGTAGCGCTCACTCGGCGGCCGATCGCAGGCGTCCTGCAGCATCGTGAATTTTTCGAAGTGCCACACCGGCACCGCGCGCGCGATATAGGAGTTGGCAAAATTGAACGCCCAGCGTTTGAGCGTCGGCACGAAATCGCCGAGCCGCGCCACCACCACGTGGCGGATTTTGGTGGACGCGAGGACTTCCTCCAGCTTGTGGGCGAAGTTCTCCATGATCACGATGACGACGGCGCCGGAATCGGCAAGCTGCTCCTGCAATTCGCGCGGCGTATAGAGCGGATTGACGTTGACCGCCGTCATGCCGGCGCGCAACGCGCCGAGAAAGGCCACCGGGTAAGCCAGCATATTCGGCAGCATGATGGCGACGCGGTCGCCGGGACGGCAATTCGCCTCCTCGACCAGGAAGGCTGCAAAATCGCGGCTGTCGCGATCCCACTGCGCATAGGTCATCTGCGCGCTTAAGCATTCGAAGGCCGGACGCTCGGCATACTGCCGGCAGGCCTCGATCAGCATCGCCGCCAACGACGGATAGGCGTCGGCATCGATGGCAGCGGGCACGCCAGCCGGATAAGAAGCGAGCCAGATGGGCTCTTGCCCCTTGCCGTTCATGGGCGCGATCTCGCTCTGCATTCCGAGCGTCATACAATCCCCGGCTGCTGAACCATCAGGCCATTCCGCGGCATCATGGTTGATTCTATCATCGAACGCCTATGGCATAATATCTCGCAAGCCGCGCCAAAGACTAAACCGAAATCAGAGGGAGGTTGGTATGCTGCAACGCAGACTGTTGGGCCTTGTGGTCGCCTTATGCTTGGCCGCGCCGTTCCGGGCGTCGGCCGACGACATCCTCGTCACCCAGTACAAGGCCGATCCCTCGGGCGCGCCGTTCGCGGTGGCGATGGCCAAAGGCTTCTTCAAGCAGGCCGGAATCGACATCACCGACGTCATTTCCGGCGCCGGCGGCGGCGCCTCGGTCCGCGCCGCGATGGCGACCTCGCTTGGCTACGGCGACGTCTCGCCCGCACCGGTGCTCGCGGCGATCGATCAAGGTCAGGATCTGCGGATCGTCAATATCGGCTCGCGGCTCCTCGACCTCAACATCGTCGTCATGCCGAATTCGCCGATCAAGTCGATCAGCGATCTTAAGGGCAAGAAATTCAGCATCAGCGAGCCGAAATCGCTCGGCGAGATGACGGCCGTGCTGGTCCTGGAGAAGGCCGGATTAAAGCCGGAGGACATGCAGCGCGTGGTGTTCGGCAGCCTGCCCGGCGCAGTGACGGCGGTGGAAACCGGCGCTGCCGACGTCACCGCCATTCCGACAGTCCTGTTCCGCTTAAAAGACGGCACCAGCAAGTACCGGGTCATCCTCGGGCCGCAGGACATGCCGCATTTGCCGCCCGCCATCGGCATCGCCACCGGCGATTTGATGCGCAATCACCCCGACAAATTGCGCGCATTGCTTGCCGGCCGGCGCGAAGGCGTGAAATACATCTACGAGCACACCGATGACGCCATCCAGATTCTGTCGAAGCTTTACGCGCCACTGCCGCCCGATCAGGTGGCCGCGATGGTGCATGAACTGATCGCCGCCAAATTCTGGAGCGAGGGCAAGATGGAGATGGATCTGCTGCAGACGACCGAGCGGGCGATGAAATATGTCGGCATGATCGACAAGCCGCTCGATCTCGACAAGATGATCGATACATCGTTCCTGCCGAGCGATCAGAAGTAAGGCCCGTGCGCGGGGACGTTCATGCGCAATTCGCCGGCGTAACGCGGGTCTATCCCGGCGCCGGCGACCACATGGCGGTGCACGCACTCGGTCCGATCGACCTCGCTCTCCACAAGGGCGAGTTCTTCGCGGTGGTCGGGCCGTCGGGCTGCGGCAAGTCTACCTTCCTCGAAGTGCTGGCCGGCCTGCAGCAGCCGACCGCCGGCACGGTGACATTCGAAGGCCGCGCCGTCGGCGGCGAGGTTCCCGACGGCGTCGGCGTGGTGTTCCAGGAAGATGCCAGCTTCCCTTGGCTGACGGTGTGGGACAACGCCGCCTTCGGTCTGCAGCGCCGGGGCACGGCGCCGTCGGAAGTGCGGCGCCGGGTGAACGACGCGCTGGCATTCATGGGCTTGAAGGATTTTGCCAAGGCCTATCCGTCGCAGCTGTCCGGCGGCATGCGCCAGCGGGTCTGCATCGCACGCACGCTGGTGCTGCAGCCGCGTCTTATTCTGCTCGACGAGCCGTTCGGCGCGCTCGACGCGCAGACGCGGCTTCTGATGGGCGACGAAGTTTTGCGACTCTGGCGCACCACCGGCTCGACGGTGCTGCTGATCACCCATGCGCTCGACGAGGCGGCCATGCTAGCGGACCGCGTCGGCGCCATGTCGGCCCGGCCCGGCCGTTTCATCGACGTCATCGAAACCGGCTGGCCGCGCGAGCGCGATTCGACCATCGTCGCCGAACCGACATTCGGCGAAATCACCGGGCGGCTCTGGGAGCGGTTGCGTGGCGAATCGCTGAAAGCACTGGGCCATGCCGATCTGCCGCCAGCGGTATTGGCGGCGGAATGACGCGCGCCGGCTGGATCAGACTTCTCGTCATCGTTGCGATGATCGGCGCGCTCGAACTGGCGTGCCGGCTTAATTTCGTCGACCATCGCGTGATGATCCCGCCGTCGGAAATGGCGACCGCGCTTGTCGCCATGCTGGCATCGGGGCAACTCAACGATGACATTGTGCGCACGCTCGGCGTCATCGCGATCGCGGTCGCGCTGTCGGTCGTGTTCGGCTTCGTGCTGGGCCTTGTTATTCACGCGCTGCCGCGCCTGCGCGTGGCGCTCGATCCCTTTTTCGCCACCTATTACGCCGTCCCGGTCTTTATCTTCTATCCGGTCATGATCGCGATTTTCGGCTTGTCGCTCATTCCCATCGTGCTGATGGGGGTCGCCACCGCGATCGTGGCGATGATCATCGCCACGATCAACGGCCTTGATCGTATCCCGCGCGTGCTGACCAAGGTTGCCCGCGTTCATCGCATGGGCCGGCTCTCGACCGCGCTGCGATTGCAGCTCCCGGCGGCGGCGCCTTACCTGTTCACCGGCGTCAAGCTGTCGGTGAGCTATGCCTTCATCGCCGTGATCGCCGCCGAGTTTATCCTGGCGCCGGCCGGTCTCGGCCGCGCCATCGCCAATGCCTATGCCGATTTCGACAATCGGCGCATGTATGCACTGATGCTGTTTGTGCTGGTGATCGCGACCGTGGTCAACGCCGGCCTGCACGCCTGGGATTTGCGCTGGGCAAAGCGTCGCGGCGCGAGGCCGTCATGAGTGCAACGCGGCGCGCGCTCGACACGATGGTCATCGTCATTGCCATCGTGTTGCTCTGGCAGGGTCTCGCCCATTGGGTCGGCGACACCGCGCTCCCCGGCCCGGCGCCGACTTTCGTCTATTTGGCCCACTTCGTTCCGACCGCGCGGTTTGCCGAGAACGCGGCGGCCACCGCCATCGCGTTCGCCCTGGCGCTGCTACTGGCCTACGGGCTCGGCCTTGCCATCGGCGTCTGGATGGGCGCGCAGCGGCTGTCGGGAGAGGTCGGCGAGCCGATCCTGATCACGCTCTATTCATTGCCGAAAATCACGCTCTACCCGGTGATTCTGCTTATTTTCGGTCTCACGCTATCCGGCAAAGTGGTGTTCGGAGCGATCCACGGCGTGCTGCCGGTGGCGCTCCTCACCATGGCGGCGATCCGCAATATCCCGATGGTTTATCTAAAGGCCGCACGGACGTTGCGGCTGTCGGCGTGGCAAACGATCTGGAACGTGCTGTTGCCGGCGACCATCCCGGAAGTCCTTGCCGGATTGCGCATCGGCTTCACCGTCACGCTGCTCGGCGTGCTGCTTGCCGAAATGTTCGCCTCGAAAGATGGCCTGGGATTCCTCATTGTCAATGCGATGACGCTTCTGCAAACCAAGGAGATGATCAGCATCGCCGTGGTGCTGTTTGCTTTCGCTGCGGTCGCCAATGCGATCCTGTTGTGGATCGAGCACCGGCTGCATCGGCGCGTTTAGCTTTTCGCGTGACCCAACGCGCAGGCATGATCCTGCAATTCCTCGCCGCCGGCATTATCGCCGTGCGCCGGATCGACGTGATCGTCCAGGATGACGAAGCCGGCACCGCGATGAGCATACTGCATGCCGACGACCACCAAGGTGTGGTGGCCCATATCCGCGCGCGCTCCGGGAACGCCCCAGGCCAGGAGCTTGAAGGGATTGTGTCCGGCGAGGGTCGATCCGCTCACGCGCACGGCACGATAGCGATGACCGGCGAGCAAACCAGGCAGCGGCCGCCAGCGCCAGCCGATTTCGGACCGCTCGCGCCGCAGTTCATCACGAACATCGGCGCGAACGCAGTCGATGTGAATATGCAACTGGTTTTGCGTTCGCGCCAATTCCGAGTTGATGGCGAGGCTGAGCGTGTCGCGCGGCATGGCGTGCCCGAGCGCCTTCTCGACCAAGCGCCGGGCGCACCACGCGTCGGCAAAGTAATTGGTGGCGCTCGGCGCCAGCAACGCGCGGCTTTCGATACCGCTGATTTGCTGCGTCGGTATCAGCAAGAACTGCGTCGCTCCCCTGATATCTTTGAGAACCGCAAAACCTCCGGTGAGGCCGCTCTTGAGATTAACCTCAGCGCATGGCTTTGCATCGCCATGCTGCTGTTCGTTCGGCACGCATTGGCCATGCACAATATTCCACAGCGCATTCGGGTCTGCTTGTGCGACGACGGCATGAACGAAATACGCGGTGAACAATCCCGCCGCAGCAACAACCCATCGCATGCCCAACTTGGCCGGCACGACGCGCGCCCCTATTTCGCCGCGACGTATTTCTCCAGCGTCATCGGATTGCCTTTGTGCGCCGGCTCGCGCGTCTCGACGCCGGCAAAGCGGCTCGCCTCGGTGAACCATTGCCCGCGCGCCGGCAATTGCCAGCGGCGCTTGCCGGCGACAGAAGCGTCCCAGCGCACCGGCTCGTCCTCGATATCCATGCATTGATAGTGGGTGTTGAACAATTCGATGCGATGGCCGTCGGGATCGCGCATGTAGACGAACAGCGCCAAACCCGGCCCATGCCGCCCCGGGCCATATTCGATGTTCTCGGCGAAACCCAATTCGGAAGCGAGATCGCAGACGTAGAAGAAGTGATACGATTCCGGAATGCTGAACGCGGCATGATGCAGCCGCGGCCCGGCGCCGGGGGCAAAGACAATATCGTGCGGATTGCCCTTGCGCTGCAGGAAGACGAACAGAGGCTCGTCGCCGCCATCGGGCGAGATGTATTCCGAGAGTCGGAAGCCCAGACCCATGTAGAATTCCAGCTGCCGCTGCACATCCGGTACCAAAATCTGGAAGTGATCGATACGTTGCGGCACGGCGCCGCGATGGCGCCCGAAATCCATCAGGAGCCGCGGCTTGGTCGTCATAGTAGCGCAGAACTCAAGCGGCACACCGCCCGGATCGCTGACATGCAGCGTCTTGCCCTGGTATGGCCGCTCCACCCACTGCGCCGGCAAGCCGGCTTTCTCGAAATAAGCTTTCGCTTTTTCGAGATCCTCCTCGGTGAAGCAACGCATGCCGACGCGTTCAGCTTCGGCCACGCTCGCACGCTTGAGCACCAGAGAGTGATGGCACGCCTCGGCGACCCCGCGCAGGTAGATCGTATCCTTGTCCTCGTCGCTGACGATCAAGCCGATCAGATCGACATAAAAGGCGCGGCTCTTTGCCAAATCCTTGACGTGCAGCACCGCGTGGCTGGCGCGGGTGACGTTGAACGGCGGATTGTAGTTAGGCTTGGGAATGCTCACGAAGTGACTCCAATCGTGCGAGACTAGTCGGCTGATGGTAGCAAACCGGGAAGAACGGCGGGGAGTAAAGTGCGTGATGACCGGGAGCGACGAATGACTACGAGCCGCCCAGCGAGGCGGCGACGTGCTGAAATATCAGAAATGCGACTACGATGACCAGCACCGTAGCCGGGCAAGAGCGCAGAAATTTCCGGAGAAAAAGTCCGGATTGCGCAAAGCGCAATCCGGGCTCGATGACCTATTCTTGATTCTGCGCGAAGAGCTGCTCGCCCATGGTGTTGAAGCGCGCTTTCTGATCGTCGCTAAGCGAATTGTAGAAATCCGCCAGTGCGGGCTGCACGGTGCCGACCGCTTGGAGCATGGCTTTTAGCCGGTTGCCGATCGCGGCGAGACGGTCCGGCGGCGTCGGCGGCACTTCGGTCGGGCACGCGGCCTTGATGGTGTCCGCACCCTGCGACAATGCCGACTTCAACGCATCGAGCTTGGCGCGTTGCGCGTCGTTCGGATGCACGGTGTTATCGATCTGATCGGTCGGCCAAGCCATGACATTGGCGTTGCACTGCGCCTGCACGCTGGGCGTGCCTGCGTTGCCATTGGTCGCGTTTTTCGGCGCGGGCGGAGCGATAGCGTTGAACCGCGCCTTCTGCTCGTCGGAGAGAGAGTCGTAGAACTTCGTCAGCGGCGGGCTGATGATGTTCACCGCGTCGACCAGCGCTTGCAGCCGTTGGTGCATCTGATCGAGTCGCGTGGTTGGCGTGAATGCAACGCTCGTTGGGCAGTGTATTTTGATTTGGTGACTTGCTTCCACGATGGCGTTGCCGAGATCGTCGAGCAACGCGGTTTGCTGCGGGTTCGGCTGCACGGCGCTCTGGATCTGATCGATCGGCCAGCCGGTAACCTCGGCGGCCTCCTCGTCGCAGCTTTGCGCCATGCCCTGAGCGAGCGTCGCCATGCGGGCCGGCGCTTGCGGCCCCGCCACGTATTGATCGTAGCTATAAGGAGAGAAAATGGCCTCGTAGATATCGCCGTAGCCATAGGCCCAGAACGGGTCGACATATTCGTAGTCGTCGGGCCACAGCGCGTAATAGAAGAAATCGCCGTAGGCGTACGGCCAGAACAGCGGGCCGATCCAGCCGAGATGACGGTATGGATGCCAGCCGTGGCGCCACCAGTCATGGCCCGCAAACGAACGAAACGCGGCGTTTTGCGCAAAATTCCGGCGCCGATCCGCAAAACCTCTCGGATCGGCGGCGTTGGCGAGCGGCCGCACATGCGCATTTGTCAGGGCGTTGTTCGTGGCCTTCAAGTTATTCGTGGCCTTTAAGTTATTAGCCTTCAAGTTATTCGTCGTCTTCGCGTTGTTGGTAGTTTTGGGGCCATGCCCGTTATGGACATGCGCGAGCCGCGAGCCAGCGCCGGTCTTTACCGAAGACCTCACGACGTGGCGTCCGCGGACCCCGGAGGCGAAGTTGTGGCGTGTCGTGACGGCATTGTTATGGGTCGCATGGATGCGAGCCGCATTGAAATGTGGCGTGGACACACGCGCGGCGTTGATATGGACGCCCCCGCCCGGACGGCCGCCCCCGCCGGGGTGCCCGCCACCTGGATGACCGCCGCCGGGATGTCCCCCTCCCGCCGGTTTCGCCGCCAGCGCCATGCCGGCGCTCACGCACAGCGCCAAACCAATGACGCCAAAGGCGGTCGCAATTTTTGCCGGCCAAATCTGTTTCGCTATCTTTTGCATTGAAATTCCCTCCAATCCGTGACGAACGTCCCTATCGCCCCTCCGTTCCACACCTGCGCCATTGTGACAGGCGCGCGGGCGACGCGGATTTTACCGCGACTTCTCCCTGCCGCCCCATGAACTAACCGTAATGGAACCGTCTCGGCCTCCAAATGTTCGATTGCTGCGGGTTGTGGCGTTTGGCGTCGGGGCAAATGCGGGACTTTCCCAGGGGACCGAGCGACATGCGCATAGGTCATCTTGTTCTCGTGGTGGCCTTGACTGCGAGCCTCACCGCTTGCGGCCAGGGTCCCAAAGGCGATCCCGGGCCCCAGGGGCCCCCCGGGCCGAAAGGCGACCCCGGTGCGCGAGGCTCCGCGGGACCGGTGGGTCCTGCCGGCCCGCCCGGCCCCCAGGGTTTGCAGGGACCGCCGAGCCCTACCGTGCGGGTGGTTCGCTCAACTTGCTTGACCTCGGGCAATTGCGCGATCGGCTGCCGCGAGAACGAAGTGCTGGTGATGGCCTATTGCGGCCCGGCGCGAAATCCGGCGACATTTGTCGGCGAGCGGCAGGCGACCTGCGGCGTCGAGGCTACAACAGCCAATGCACCCGCAGTGGCCGTCTGCGTCGAGGCGCCGCCGCCATAACGGAGGTATAAAGTCGATTTCGACAAAACGATTGAGTCGACTGGGAAACCCGACACCATCATAAGTGCTCCAGGACAAATCCGGACGCGGTAACGCCCCTTTTATGAAATCAGTCAGGACATTGAGTTCCCGGCGCCTCGTCACTTACGCGATTGCCGCCCTAGTATTGATCGCGATCGTTGTCGCCGCGTTGAGCTATTTCCACCGCCCGACGACCGTCGCCAACGCGCCAGCGCCTATCCCCGTGACCGCCGCATTGGCGGAGCGCCAAGATGTGCCGGAGATCGTCAACGCTATCGGCACGGTCCAATCGATCGACAACGTCTCGGTGCAGGCGCAGGTCAATGGGCCT
>JBAQAB010000440.1:0-8288 GCA_049285535.1 Xanthobacteraceae bacterium | reverse complement strand
CGCGGCGATGCCGCCCGGCGCCGGGGCCGGCGGATCAGTCGGTTCGACTATGCGCTTTAACGGATCAGCCACGGGGCTGGGGGCCACTGATTCTCATTGCCGAAAGATGGCACCTGCGCGCGGCTTTTACGAGGCTTGCCCTCGTCATTCCGGGGCCCGGCCGCAGGCCGGGAGCCCGGAATCCATAATCACGATGCGTGAAGGCCGAGCACACACCGAGGAACTGTGGTTATCGATTCCGGACTTGCCGCTGTTGCGGCAATCCGGAATGACGGCGCCCCGGAATGACGCCACTGCGTGGCGTCACTTCATATACTTATCCACCACGACCTTGGCGTCCTCGCGGTCCTGCTTGAGGAAAGTGGCGAACGCGCCGGTCGAGCCGGCGGCCGGGTCGAGATAGTTCTGCTTGGCGAAGTCGATGAATTTCTGGCTCTGCAAGATCGCCAGCAATTCGTCGTGCAGCTTGGCCACGATCGGCGCCGGCGTGCCGGTCGGCACCACGATGCCCCAGTAGATCGGGCCGCCGGGGAAGCCATCGAGGCCAGTCTCCTTGAAGGTCGGCACATTGGGCAGATCGGGCGAGCGCTTCGAGGCGTTGAGCGCCAAAATCTTGATCTTGCCCTCCTTGAGCTGGCTGACCATGTTGCCGACGCCGATCTTGGTGACGTCGATGTCGTTGCCAAGCAGCGCGCTGATGATCTCGCTGCCGCCCTTGTAGGGAATGGCGACGAATTTGGTGTGCCAATAGTCGCCGAGCCATTGGCGGAAGGCGTCGGTGGTGGTGCGCTCGCCGAGCGTGCCGTAATTGAGCTTGCCGGGCGCGGCCACCGCCTTGGCGCGCAGCGCGTCGAGCGTGTCGATGCCGCCTGCCGTGGGCACCATCAGTCCCTCCATCACATTGTACATATCGATGACGGGGACGAAATCCCTGCCGGGATCGTAGGGCAAATTGGGGACGGTCAGCGGGTTGAACGACATGGTGTCGGGGCTGACGACGCAGAGCGTGTAGCCGTCCGGCGGCGATTTGGCGCATTCGGTGCCACCCAGCACCATGGCGGCGCCCGGCTTGTCGATCACGACGACCGGCTGGCCAAGCCGCTGCTGCAGCTCCGACGCGGTGAGCCGCGCCGCGACGTCGGTGACCGAGCCGACCGAGATCGGCACGATCAACCTGATCGGGCGGTTGGGAAAAGTCTGGGCGCGGGCCATCGACGACAGCGCAAGAGCGGCAAGCAGAAGTGCGAAATGTCTCAAGGCATTCTCCCCCGATAATCCTTCCCCAGTCATTCCGGATTGCCGCGTCAGCGGCAAGTCCGGAATCTATAATCCCTGCGCTGGGGGTATGGATTCCGGGCTCGCGCCTGACAGCGCGCCCCGGAATGACGGCTTACCCAACCACAACTTCACCGATCAGCCCGGCGTCGTATTGGGTAAAGAACAGCCGGCCGTCGGCGAGCGTGGCGATGCAGCGCGCGCCGGACTTCGGCGTCGGGATGTCGTATTCGCCGCGCACCGTGCCGTCGGGCGCCATACAGCCGATCTTGTTGGCGAAGTTCGCGGTGTACCAGAGGTCGCCGCCGGCGCCGACGGTGACGCCGCGCAGCGAGGCGTTCGGCGTCGGCACCGGGTGCTCGGTGATGCGGCCTTGGCGGTCGATGCGGCCGAGCGCGTTGGTCGAGGTCTCGACGAACCAGATGCTGCCGTCGGGATGGGTGACCATGGCGCGCGGCTGGCTGTCGTGGCTCGGAATCGGAAACTCGGTGACCGCGCCGTCCACGGTGATGCGGCCGATGCGGTTGCCGCTCGCTTCGGAGAACCACAGCGCGCCGTCGCGGACCGCGATCGACAGCGGCTTGGCGCCGGGCGAGATGCCGTCGCCATATTCGGTGACGCGGCCGTCCGGCGTGATCTTGGCGATGCGGTTGGCGTCGCTCTCGGAGAACCAGATATTGCCGTCCGGCCCGAGGATCATGCCGTCGGCGCCGACGCCCGCCGCCAGCGTGAACTCCGCGATGTCGCCGCGCGGCGTGAGGCGGCCGATCTTGTCGGCGGCCTTCTCGGCGAACCACAGATTGCCGTCGCCGCCGAGCGCGATGCCGATCGGCCCGGCATTTTTGGTCGGCAGGGCGAATTCGGTAAACGTACCGCGGCCGGGATCGAGACGGCCGATCTTGGACGCGCCGCTCTCGCAGAACCACAGCGCGCCGTCCGGCCCCTCGACCGCGATATAGGGCTTGCTGCCGGCGCTGGGGATTTTGTGCTCGCGGATGATGACACGATCAGCCTGCCGTGCCGGCGCGCGCGAAGGGGACGACATAACACTTGACCTCAGCTCAGGTTGTCGGGCGGCTCATGCTTCCGAGAAGAAACCGTCCCTGTCAATTCGCGTGGCTGGCGGTCACGCGGCCAAAATATCGGTTTGCGCGAAATCGCCGCCCTTGAACAACAGCGGGGCGCCGAGCTCTTTTGCCAGGGCATAGACAAAGCAGTCGCCGTAATTCAGCGCGGCTTTAGCGCCGCGCCCTTTGCCGAAGCGCTTGAAGGCCTCGAATGCGAGGCGCGCTTGTTCGGCGGTGAACGGAACCACTTCGATCCCCAACGAGGCAAGAATACGCTCAAGGCGAGCCGCACCGCCTTCCTTGGACGAACCTTCGCAAACCATGGCAGCCTCCAGCCATGTGGCCGCCGACATGACCCGCCGACGATACGAATATGCGCGGTCTGTGAAGATTGCAGTCTCGGCTTCGCCCTTGAAGATCGCAACGCAGACCGAAGAATCGATGACGAGGGTATCACCGTTCACTTCGGCAACCCCTGCTCGTCATAAAGGTCCTCGTCAGTCAGCATGTTTTCGATCAAGCCTGTACGACGAATCTCTTCCTGAATTTTTTTGATTTCCGCGAGTGTCTTTTCGACGTCGCGTCGCTTGCGTTCCGCGGAGTAGACGGCGTGGCTCTCGCGTTCGGTCTTCTCGCGCTCCAGGCGTTCACGCAGCGCCTTGCGCACCGCTTCCGTCTGGGACTCGCCGGTCAAATCGGCGAGCTCACGGGCCAGTCGGGTGGCTTCGGCATCCTTGATATTAAGCTGCGGTGTGCCCATGGTAGAAATCCTTTGACGCTTTCTACCATAAAACGCCGCAGGCGGCAAAAAATTCAAGATTTTGCACGCATTTCAATGCGCCGTCCGACGCCGTCCGGAACCGGCAATTTGTCGTGCGCTGCTTTCATGCGCTCAAGCCGCGCCATGACGTGAGCGGGAAAGGCGGCGACCTTCTTTACCGTCATATCGACATTGAGCGCCATGTTCTCGGAGGTTGCCGACAGCCAGCCTTCGTCGGCGTGATGCAGCGCTTCGAAATAATGCATGCGCTTTTCGTCGAAGCCGAGCAGATGGAAGCTCACGCGCACCGGCGCGTCGACCAGAAGCTCGCGCAGATAGCGCACATGCACCTCGGCGGTGAAGGTGGAGCATTTGATAGTCTTCACATAATCGAGCCCGAGGCCGAGCAGCTCATAGACCTCATCGACGCCGCGGTCGAACAGCACATTGTAATAGGCCATGTTGAGATGGCCGTTATAGTCGATCCAGGCCGGCTCGACCCGCATGATGCTAGAGACGAAAGGCGCAGGTATTGCGGCTTCGGGTCCGCGGTCGTTCATGCGCCCGACTGTGGCGGATCAACCTCGGTCGAGGCAAGAGCCGGAGCCAAGCACGACAGCAACGCGGCTTGACCTGCCGGGCTCCTACCGCCACGTTTGCTCGTAACATCGAGGAAACGCACCGATCATGGCGCTGGTCGAAGCATCGCAACGCAGCACGCAGGAGCGCAACGCGGCCGATGCCGTGATCGCGGCGCTCGCCCCGCGCTACGGCAACCGGCTGGTGACATCGCAGGCGGTGCGCGCGCAGCACGGCCACACCACCACTTGGATCCCCAATCAGCCGCCCGACGCGGTGGTGTTTCCGCAAGCGACCGAAGAGGTGCAGGAGATCGTGCGGCTGTGCGCCAAGCACCGCATGCCGGTGGTCGCCTTCGGCACCGGCACCTCGCTGGAAGGCCAGGTCAATGCGCCGCGCGGCGGCATCTGCCTCGATTTCCGCGACATGAACCGCGTGCTCGCGGTGCACGCCGAGGATCTCGATTGCGTCATCGAGCCCGGCATCACCCGCAAGGCGCTCAACGAGCATCTGCGTGACAGCGGGCTGTTTTTTCCGATCGATCCCGGCGCCGACGCCTCGCTCGGCGGCATGGCGGCGACGCGGGCGTCGGGCACCAATGCGGTGCGCTACGGCACAATGAAGGACAATGTGCTGGCGCTCAAAGCCGTGCTCGCCAATGGCGAGGTGATGACAACCGCGCACCGCGCCAAGAAATCCTCCGCCGGCTACGACCTCACCCGGCTCATGGTCGGCTCGGAAGGCACGCTCGGCATCATCACCGAATTGACCTTGCGGCTGTCCGGCATTCCCGAGGCGATCGCGTCGGGCGCCTGCCCGTTCCCCTCGGTCGAGGCGGCGTGCAACGCCACCATCCTCACCATCCAGTCCGGCATTCCAGTGGCGCGCATCGAACTTTTGGATGCGTTGCAGGTGCGGGCGAGCAATCTCTACTCGAAGCTGTCGCTGCCGGAAGTGCCGATGCTGTTTGTCGAGTTTCACGGCACGGAGGCGAGCGTCGCCGAGCAGTCGCAGCGCTTCGGCGAGATTGCGCAAGATCTCGGCGGCGGTCCGTTCGACTGGGCGGTGCGCGCCGAGGACCGCACCCGGCTGTGGCAGGCACGGCACGACGCCTATTGGGCGGCGCAGCGGCTGCGGCCGGGCGTACAGGCGTTGTCGTCGGATGTCTGTGTGCCGATCTCGCGGCTCGCCGAATGCGTCGGCGAAAGTCAGCGCGACGCCGCGGCGAGCCGGCTGCTCGCGCCGGTGGTCGGCCATGTCGGCGACGGCAATTTCCATATGCTGCTGCTGATCGACCGCAACGACGCCGACGAGGTCAGGCGCGCGGAGGAATTTCTCGCCCGGCTCGCCGAACGCGCCGTCGCCATGGACGGCACCTGCACCGGCGAGCACGGCATTGGCCAGGGCAAGATGAAATATCTTTTGACCGAGCACGGCGCACCGGCGCTCGAGACCATGCGCGCGATCAAGCGCGCGCTCGACCCGCTCGACATCTTCAATCCCGGCAAGATCCTCGGCCCCTGAACGGCGCGGCGGCTATTCCACCCGCAGCACCGACGGGCTGCGCGGCGGCGTCAGCATGATTTCCCGCGGCGGTTGCCCGGCGCCGGGCCTGTCATCGGCATTGCTCTGGCTCTGCGCCCGATAATGATCGAGCACGAACAGCCGGATCGCCGATGATAGATTGCCGTGCTGGCGGTCGGTATCGATCGACGCCACCAGGTCCGACAGAGTGATCTGGCGGACGATCGCGATGTCCTTGAGGCCTTTCCAGAACGCGTCTTCCAGGCTGACGCTGGTCTTGTGGCCGGCGATGACGATGGAACGCTTAACGACCGGCGATTTCATTGCCCATCTCCCGTCTCGATCCGGTGTTGGTCGAGGCTTCTATGGTGTTTGTCGCGCCGAGCGCGGTCCAGGTTTCGTCCCGCTTTGGGACGGCCGTGAGCGAGCCGGTTGGCCGCGGCGTCCTGCTCAGACTTAAGCCGTTTCGCCCGTTTGCCCTCAATTCGAAGGTTGACGATGGTGGCCATAGCTGAAGCCCCTGCGATTTCGGGTGAATCGACGACAATCGATCGCTCCCCGGCTTCACCGTTACACGACTACCGGCATAATAAATGTGCCCTGGATCACACCGCTGTGCCCGAGGTCACATTATCGAGAACGTTGGCAGTTACGCCTCAGGGTGGGTCATACGGGCCGGCTGCACCAGGCGGTGGAAATCCTTGGCCGACACGAAGCCGAGCCGGATCGCCTCCTCGCGCAAGGTGGTGCCGTTTTTGTGCGCCGCCTTGGCGATCTGCGCCGCCTTGTCGTAGCCGATGGTCGGCGCCAGCGCTGTGACCAGCATCAGCGAATTGTCCAACAGTTCGCGGATGCGCGGCTCGTTGGCGCGGATGCCGGTGACGCAATGATCGGTGAACGACACCGCCACGTCCGCCAGCAGCCGGATCGATTGCAGCACCGCATCGATGATCACCGGCTTGAACACATTGAGCTCGAAGTGACCCTGGCTCGCCGCGACGGCGACCGTGACGTCGTTGCCGAACACCCGGGTGCAAACCATGGTCAGTGCTTCGCACTGCGTCGGATTGACCTTGCCCGGCATGATCGATGAGCCCGGCTCGTTCTCCGGCAAAATCAGTTCGCCGAAACCCGAGCGCGGACCGGAGCCGAGAAAGCGGATGTCGTTGCCGATCTTGAACAGATCGGCGGCCAGCGCGTTGAGCGCGCCGTGGGCAAATGTCAGCGCGCCATGCGAGGCCAGCGCCTCGAATTTGTTGCGCGCGCTGGTGAACGGCAGGCCGGTCAGCCGCGCAATCTTCTTGGCGAACAGTTTGGCGAAGGCGCGCTTGGAATTCAGCCCGGTGCCGACCGCGGTGCCGCCTTGCGCCAGCGGGTAAAGCTCCTTCAAGCCGAGCTTGACGCGGACGATGCCGGAGGCGACTTGCGCCGCATAGCCGGAAAATTCCTGGCCGAGCGTCAGCGGAGTGGCGTCCTGCGTATGGGTGCGGCCGATCTTGACGATGGACCGGAACTCTTTGGTTTTGGCGGCAAGCGCGGCATGCAGATGGGTCAGCGCCGGAACGAGCCGATGCACGATCTCCTGGGCCGCCGCGATATGCATCGCGGTCGGGAAACTGTCGTTCGACGACTGGCTCATATTGACGTGGTCGTTGGGATGCACCGGATCCTTGGCGCCGAGCTTGCCGGTCAGGAGTTCGTTGGCGCGGTTGGCGATCACCTCGTTGACGTTCATGTTGGTCTGCGTGCCGGAGCCGGTCTGCCAGACCACGAGCGGGAATTGATCGTCGAGCTTGCCGTCGATGATTTCGGCCGCCGCCTGCACGATCGCCTTGGCGCGCCGCGCATCGAGCAAGCCGAGCTCGCGATTGACTTCGGCGGCGGCGCGCTTGACCAGCGCCAGGGCCGCGATCAGCGGCCGCGGCATGCGTTCATCGCCGATGCGGAAATTGTTGCGCGACCGCTCGGTCTGCGCCCCCCAATAGTGATCGGCCGGAACTTCGATCGGGCCGAAGCTGTCGGTTTCGGTGCGAGTCTTCATGAGCGGCTCAATTACATTTCCCGGATGCGGTGCGGCGCGAAGCGGTGCATCGCTGATCCGGGATCGTCAAAGAGTTGGAGTATGTAAAGGTCCGAGTTCAGCAGCGCACCACTTCGTGCTGCGCTGCGCCTGGGACACGGACTCCTATTTCTTCCGAAACCGATCGAGCCGCACCACCTCGCCGCCGCCACTCGGCGGCTCCGGTTCAGGCTCCCTGGCTGTCGCGGGCGCAGACAAGGCGTCGGACTTGGCGGTTTCCACGGGTACGATTCTCATCGGCGGCGGTTTGTCCGCTGCTGCGCCTGCGGCGGCGGCCTCGCCGCCCGCTTCGACCTCGATGGTCTCGAACTGGAAACCGAATTGCACCGCCGGATCGAAGAACGCGGTGATGGCGGCGAACGGCACGGCGAGGCGTTCCGGCACGCCGCCGAACGACAGGCCGACTTCGAATGCGTCGTCGCCGACGGCCAGATCCCAGAATTGATGCTGCAGGACGATCGTCATCGTCTCGGGATATTGCGCACGCATGCGCTCGGACAGCCGCAGGCCGGGCGCCGCGGTGGCAAACGTGATCTTGAAATGATGCTCGCCGGGCAGCCCCTTCTCGGCCACGTCGGCGAGAACGGTGCGCACCACGCCGCGCAACGCCTCTTGCGCCAGAATGTCGTAGCGAATGTGATCGGTGGCCATGGCGGACATCGGAAAACAGAGGACAGACCGAAGATAGGGAAGGAATCATAGAGAACCAGATCGATTCTGTCCCCTGTCCTCCGACCGCTGTCCTCCGAAGAAAGTGGAGGCTTCTGTTGCCAGGTGCCTCCGAACCCCGCCTAACGGAGCTTAACCCGTTAGGACTTTAAGTCGGTCTTTCGGACTGCTTACGCAGCCAGAGCAACCGGAGCATAGTTGTCGTTGGCAACTATGGAATTGGCCCGGTTAACGGCGGAACCATGCCGAGCAAAAGCACGCCCTTTACGCCCTCGTCGATCCTATTTCGCCCCCGCCGATGCGGCCCCAAAGATCAGGCATCCGAGCCGCATTG
>JBAQAB010000439.1:0-5787 GCA_049285535.1 Xanthobacteraceae bacterium | reverse complement strand
CTTGAAGGCCCAGCTTGAGGCCGAGGCCAAGGAGCGCCGTTGAGTGCCGGACGAGATCGAGCGCCAGCGCATCGATCGATGGCTATGGCATGCCCGCCTGGTACGCACGCGCGGGGCTGCGGCGGCGCTTGCGGGTGCGGGCTATGTCCGCGTTAATGGCGCGCGCATCGCTGCCCCTGGCCGCATGGTGCGGACCGGGGACATCGTCACGATCGCGCTCGACCGCCGCGTTCGGGTTCTTAAAGTGAGAGGGTTCGTCGAGCGCCGGGGTCCCGCTGCTGGTACCGCGACGCTATATGAAGATCTCGGATGAGGCCGCTGCCCACGAGCAGCCAGCCTTGCGCCCATCTGACCCATGCGTTAGGAGCAAAGCTGCAAAAAAGCCCGTTCAGAGTGTGCAGATGACCTATATCGTCAACGATAATTGCATCAAATGTAAATACATGGATTGCGTGGAAGTCTGCCCCGTGGATTGCTTTTACGAGGGCGAGAATATGCTCGTGATCCACCCGGACGAATGCATCGATTGCGGCGTCTGCGAACCGGAATGCCCGGTGGAGGCGATCAAGCCCGACACCGAGCCGGGCGTCGAAAAGTGGCTGGGGGTCAACGCCGAATTTGCAAAAATGTGGCCGAATATTACGGCCAAGAAGACCCCGCCCGCCGATGCCAAGCAATGGGAAGGGGTTGCCAATAAATTCGAAGAGCAGTTTTCTCCGAATCCGGGAACTGGCGATTAAGAGCAGCTACGGGTTGTCGCTATTAACCCTTATTAACGGTTTCCGCCGGCACTTGCCGATGCGACGCTTTCGCAACGCCACAAGGCTTTGATTTTGGCTGAAAATGTGATATATAGCTGTCCACAATGAAAAAGACCCCGCGAGACGCTGCTCCCCCACCGGGAGCATATTTTTTCGGGGCAATTTCGAGGAAACCGTCAATAGAGGCGTGAGATTCCACGCGAGAGCAGTGGCAGAGAAAACTCGTCGTCGTTCTAAAAAGAGTGCGGCCGGCATGAGCCGGAAGGCAACGAAAACCTCCTCCCGCGCGAGCCGGAGGCCCTCACAGTCCACGCGAGCTGCGGCCACAAGCCGGGTCAGCGTGGCGAAGCCCGCGCCCCGTCGCAAGCCGGAGCCGGAAGGAGCAGCTTTGGGAATGAATGCGAAGAAGACTACTCAACGACAAGGTTTCAAAACTCAGGAATTCATCGTTTATCCGGCTCACGGCGTAGGCCAGATCGTGTCGATCGAGGAGCAGGAGGTCGCCGGCGCGCGGCTTGAGCTGTTCGTCATCAATTTCGTCAAGGACAAGATGACGCTGCGGGTGCCGACCTCGAAGGTGGCTTCCGTCGGCATGCGTAAGCTTGCCGAGACGCCGATGGTGAAGCGCGCGCTCGACACCCTCAAGGGGCGCGCTCGGATCAAGCGCACCATGTGGTCGCGGCGCGCCCAGGAATACGAGGCCAAGATCAACTCCGGCGACATTGTCGCCATCGCTGAGGTCGTCCGCGACCTTTACCGGTCCGACACCCAGCCGGAGCAGTCTTATTCCGAGCGGCAGCTCTACGAGGCTGCTCTCGACCGGCTGTCACGCGAAGTGTCCGCCGTTCAGCGGATCACCGAGACCGAAGCGATCAAAGAGATCGAGGCGGCGCTCGCCAAGGGACCGCGGCGCGGCCCGAAGCCCGAGACCGACGAGGAAGCCGTCGTCGAGGAAGAGGCGGCTTAGCCTTACAAATATTCCCAGCTACCAAGGCCCGGCAGAGATGCCGGGCCTTTTGTTTGGTTGCGTACATGAACGATACGCAAAATGTCCAGACGATGCCGGCAAAACACCTATGGTTAGTCATAAATTAAGCTTCATTTGAAAGGAGATAGAAGGCACAGCACGCGATATCGCGGGGGCGAGGAATGGGGCGAAGCAAGGGGTTCACGCGCGGATATGCTTTCCCGATCCTGCTCGCCGGCATGATCGGCTATCTGATCGGCGGCTGGCATCCAACTGCGTTGCGAAGCGAGAGCCTCTCCGCCGCCCAATCCGTCGCCCTGCGCTTTCCGCAACATTGGAACACCGCGCCGGTTGCTGGCGATGCCGGCCCTTCACCCGCAGCAGGGGTGCTCGATACTTCACCGGTCACCGCGGCCAACGGGACGGACGATGGGCAGTTCGCGCTGTTGAACCCCACGCCCATGGTGCCGCAGCCAGTTCATCCGGCGGCGGAAGTGGCGCTGCAAGCTCCGGTCCCCCAAGCATCCGTGCAATTAGCCTCCGCCACCGGTTCGATGCCGCCGGCGATCGTCGCGGTCGCGCCGGCGCGCGCGCCCAAGATATCGGCCGTGGCACCGGTCGCCTCAGCCATGCCGTTGCGCGTCAATCGCGTGCCCGTGGCTCCCCGTCGCGTTGTCATGAACCGGCCGGGTTTCATGCTCGACGACGCCCAGATCGCGAGCATCAAAGAACGGCTGCATCTGACGCCCGATCAAGAACAGATGTGGCCGGCGGTCGAGGTGGCGCTGCGCAACATCGCTTATACGCGAGCGCAGCAAGCGCGCCGGCGCGGCGTCTCCGGCGAGACGACGCAGGTCGCCGATATCGATCCGGACAGCGTGGAAGGCCTCAAATCCGCGGCCGTTCCGCTGATCATGAGTTTCGACGAGGAGCAAAAACAACAGGTCCGCGATCTCGCCCATGTCATGGGGCTCGATCAGCTCGCGTCGCAATTCTAAGCGTCATTCCGGAGCTCGACCGAGGTCGCGGAATTTCATGACCTGCCGTAGCGGGATTTCGGCGCTGGCATTTCGGCCGAACGCCAAAACAGCGCACTGGCGCATTTGACGCCGATTAGCGCTAAAAATGTGAAACAGGCGAGGTCGCCGGCTTCGACGCGGGTGGTGATGTCGAAGCTGTAGATTGGGTCGTAGAGAAAATAGTCGGCGCATGCCGCCGCCGCGAAGACGCAAAGCAACGCCGGATAGCTGCCGTAAACAATCGTCACCAGCGCAATTGGCAGTAGATAAAAGAAGACCGGATGATCCGGTCCGTACGTCGCCAATTTGGAATACCACAGCACCGCGGTGACCGCCGATACGACTGCCAACGCTACGGTGACGGGCAGCGCCGCTTTCACGAGCTGCATGACTTCCCCCCAAACAGATTCCCCAAGGCCTTTTTCGGCTCTTGTTTGCATCATAGCCGAGGTAATATCCGGAGAAAATAGGCGAAAATCAGTGAAGTAAACGAGGGGGCCGGGTCACTCGACGACGATCTTGACCTCGCTGCCAGGCTTTAGCCGGTCGCCTGGCTCGAGACCGTTGAGCACGCGGAAGCGGTCGGCCGCGCGGTCGGTAACGGCCATGTGGGCCGCCAGCTTTTCCACCGTATCGCCGGGCGCCACCTTCACGATCTTTATCCGCAGCGGCTTTGCCTGCTCGATCTCGGCGAGACTCATACGGCGGAATGTATTGACGGCTTCGCGGAAACCGCGGTCGGTGTCGGGCGTGCGATGTTTGGCGGCAAAGATGAAGCGGTAGACGTCGCTGCCGAAACGGATGGCGTAAAGCCGGAAGTCCCACTGATCGCCCTTAGCGACTGCGGTTGCGCCGGGGAAGCCGTTGATGGTCACCTCTTCGACGGTCGCCGGATCGATGTTCTCGATCCAGCCCGAGGTGAGGTACTGCGCGAGCGTCTGTTCGGCGGGCACGCGCACCACATCGAGACGCAGCGCCTCGCCGCCGCCGCGCTTGACGCCGAGAACGGCCTGCGCGGTGTTGTCCAGCGCGAAACCCTCCGGCGCGGTGAAGGTAAAGCCGAGCTTGGGATGCAGGAAGCGCCGGCCGCGCACAAAGCCTTCGCTCGGATCTTCGCCATACACGATGCCGTCGATATCGCCATAATAAGCGTCCCTTGCCTGCTCGCTCTCCGCCGGGCTGATGCTCGCCGGAGCCTTATACTGACGTGCATTGGCGATCGCTTGGGTGACGCGCTCCGGCGTCGACGGGTGTGAGGAAAGAAAATCAGGCGCCGCCGGGTTGATGGCGTTGCTCTGCTCCGGCTTGAGCTCGGAATTGCGCTCCAGCGCGGTGAGAAAACGCGCCGCGCCGTAAGGATCGTAGCCGGCGTGGGCGGCGATACCGATGCCGATCGCGTCCGCTTCGAATTCCTGCTTTTGCGAGAAGCTTGCGAGCTCAAGCTTCGATTTGGCAAGCGCCAGCGCCCCGGCTTCCGGATCGCTGACCACGTCGTTGACGACGCGGCTGACAAGATCGACCTGCTGCTCCTCCTTCTCGCGCAGCTCGGCATGTCGGGCGATGACATGGCCCATCTCATGGGCGATCACAGAAGCAAGCTCGGAGTCGTCGTCGGCAAGCGCGATGAGGCCGCGCGTCACATAAAGCTGGCCGGTCGGCAGCGCGAAAGCATTGATCGATTGCGAATTGAGGATGGTGACCTTGTAATGCAGGTCAGGCTTATCCGACGCGGCCACCAGACGTTCGACCATCTGCTCGATCACGGTCTGCAGCCGCGGGTCGGTATAGATACCGCCATAAGTCGCCAGGATGCGCTGATGCTCGCGCAGCACCGCTGGCGACATGCTGGTGTCGGTCTGCTTGGCCGGAGCCGGATTCCCCGCCAGTGACACATTGGCGGGCGGCGTCGCGGTGCAAGCGGCAAGCAGGATCGCCGCGAGCGCGACGCCCACCTGGCACAGCCGGTAACTTGCGATGCCCGATCGTCCCGGTCTCACCATGACACCCAACCAATCGCGCAGATCACTCGCGATCCGCGGTCTCGATCTGCTCCGGCCGCGTCGCCTCGATCGACGGGCTGCCCCGCGTGCCGCGCGCTTCGATAAACCCGCGGACGATCACGCGGCGCCCCGCGAGGCCCTGCAAATCAAGCCCCACGGCCGCGAAACTGCGCTCGTTTCGTTTCCGGACCGTAACCGCAAAATCCTCGGACCAATGCGGTCCGAAATTCACGTAGATCGTGGGTCCGCTCTCGCGCACGGACACCACACGGCCCTCGAGCAGCGCAAATTGACCCTTATGCGCCAGCACATTCGCGGGGGCCTCGGCGTCGATCAGGTCATAATACGGATCGGCCCACAGGCCAAGCTTGGCTTTGCGGGCGGTATTTTCGCGGGCGAGGAGCGCCGCAGCGCAGGCGGGACTGCCGACTTGATCGCCGACCCGGGCGTAGCCAGCCGCGATCATTTCGCCCTGGACGAACAGCTCGTCACCATCCCGCTCCGTATAGGCATAGGTGACGATGCGGCCGTACCGATCAGACGCAATTTGAGCACGTCGGAGCACAACGGTGTCGCCGCCGGCCAGCGCATCGAGCGCATCCTTCGCCGCCGTGCCGCCGGGCGGCGCCGCCTGGTCGGAATCTTGCGGCATAGGCATCAGCGGCACTTCGATCGCAGCAAGACGCACCTCGCGCCCATCGGCGAGCGTGAACGTACGGCCGTCGCCGATCCGGCTCACCGTGGCGCGGGCGATCTCGTCGCCACCGCAAGGTCGCGGCTGCTCTTGAGCCATGGCGCGCACGCGCTCGCTCATGACGAACGCGCAAGCGATCGCAACCGCAAAAATCCCCTGCCGCCGGCCCACCATCGGCGTCAAGGCAAAGGCCAGAATGCGGCGGCACTGCGGCGAGTCTGGACGCGGCCGGTGACACCTATGCTATAGGAGGCAGTCGGCGACGGTTATGAGCGCCAAAATGAAATCCCTCCATTGGTCCCGTAGCTCAGCCGGATAGAGCAGCGGTTTCCTAAACCGAAGGTCG
>JBAQAB010000438.1:0-5391 GCA_049285535.1 Xanthobacteraceae bacterium | reverse complement strand
CCAGGTTTCGTGGGCAAACCGTCCAAGGGGCGGGGGTCACTCCGCCGGCGATCGGCCCACTTCCAGCGACGCACCTCGCATGCCGGTCGTAATGCCGGCAGACATGATGCCCGGACCGCCCGGGAGCAAGGCTGATGAGGCCTCGCCCGCGGGCACCGCCCTCGCCCCTGCCGCCCGGCATCACCCGGACGGCGTCCCTACAGGGCGAGATGATTCGCTAGTATGTAACGGTAACAGGGACGAATGTCAAGAGCGTGTCTCCATAGGAGTGACATGACCTTGACCCGTCATGCCCGCACTTGTTGCGGGCAACCACGTCTTTCTTGTTACGAGCGCTGCAAAGACGTGGATGGCCGGGACAAGCCCGGCCATGACGGATTTAAGTGCGCCCGTGGCGCAAGAGTGAGATCGTCAGTGAACTCTTATTTCCGCGCGCCGACGCTGCCCAACACCGCAGCCCCGATCAGGATGCCGATGCCCAAGGCGACGCCGACGGTGAACAGCGGGCGGTCTTCGGCTTGCGCGCTCACGCGCGCCAGGGCGTCCCTGCCGTAACCGGCGCCGCGCTTGAGCGCATCGCTGCCGTAGGCGGCGCCGAGTTTTAGCGCGCGGTTGCCGAGCCGCGACGCCTGATCGCCGGCGGCCTCGCCGCGCTCGCGGAAGCGCTCGATCATGTCGCTTAGCACCGTGGAAATCGTGTCGCCGATCTGGGCGCCCGCTGCCGTTGCGGCGGCGGAGCCGCGGCGGCCGGCGATACGGCCGATCTTCTCGAGCTCCTTCTCGACGGCGCCGAGATGATTCTGGATCGCGTTGACGCTCGGACCGAATGAACTGGAGCGGTACTGAAACATGGAGCCCTCGCCGGCGATGAATGAATTGGCGCGGAAGCGGACTTCCGCAGTGTTAGGAACCACTCAAGCCTGGGTTGGTTCCGCATGCTTAAAGCGTGGTGGGCCAAACTCGTCATTGCGAGCGAAGCGAAGCAATCTAGGCGGCGAGGTAGGCTGGATTGCTTCGTCGCTTCGCTCCTCGCAATGACGATAGTCGGCGTAAAATCAGCCCGCTTACCGCGACAGCCGCCGCCGGTTGGCGCGGATGCGCTTGCCGTAGACGTCCAAGAGCTTCTTGCCGGCGCGATGGTCGGCGCCGCCTTCGATCGCGCTCGCCGTGACGACGGCCTGCGCCTCGGCCGCGGCGGCGAATTTTTCGCTCATCATGCGCTGCGTTTCGGCGCGGCCGCGGGCGCCGCCGCCGGCGATGCGGACGAGGCGGAGCGCGATCACCTGCTGCGCCTCCCAGCCAAGGAGCGCGGTCTGCGCCGAGAGCGCCAGCCAGGGATTCCACATTTGCAGGGGATTGGGCATTTGCAGAGAGGCAACGGCGCCGCGGTTCCATTGTTCCCTCTCTTCGAAACAAGCTTCGCTTTTTCCGAAAACCTTACCGCGCCCGGTCAATATTTCGTCTTGCATGCCAGGTATCGGTGCGCGGCGCGGGATTTGCATCGGCTGCCGCAGCGGCGGACCAACTTAAGGAGCACGCAATGCCCAATCGAGGTGAGCTTCCCATCCCGGCCACGCGCGACAAAACCACTGCCAAGAGCCGCGCGGCAGGGCCGGACGCCGATGCCTGGACCATCATCGCCTTTTGCGCGATCGGCGGTTTGCTGTCGTTCTGCCTCGCCATCTCGTCGATCGGCGTCAATGGCTACCCGGCGATGATGATGCAGATGCCATGGGGTGGCTAGTAATAGGGCGGGTACGCCGCGGCTAAACCGCGTCAGTCGCAGCTAACTGGCAGGGTCATCCAACGGCGCGCTCTGGCGCGGTGGACGGCGCGTGCGCGTCGCGCAGCGCGCTTTGCAGCGCGGTAAGATCGTAGGGTTTCTGCAGCACGGCAAAGCCGCGGCGCACCGCGTCCTGCGCGCTCGAACTGTAGCCGGTGGTCAACAGCACCGTGAGATCCGGATAAAGCCGGCGCACCATCTCGGCCAATTGCAATCCGTTCATGCCGCCCGGCATCAAGATGTCGGAGAACACCAGATCGACGCCGGCGTCGGCGGTCAGGACATCGAGCCCGGCTTGCGCGCTCGGCGCGTGACGCACCGCATAGCCGAGCTGCTCGAAATAGGCGCGGCCGACTTCGGCGACTTCGGCATTGTCCTCGACCAGCAGCACGGTGCCGGCCGGCGGTGCGATGGCGGCGCTGGCGATGTCCTGGCGCGGCTGCGCGGCCGCCTCGAAGCTGCGCGGCAAAAACAGCGTCACCGCGGTGCCGCGCCGCGCCGACGTCGCAATGCTGGCGGTGCCGCCGGATTGCCGGGCAAAGCCATAGACCTGGCTCAGCCCGAGGCCGGTGCCTTTGCCGACGTCCTTGGTGGTGAAGAACGGCTCGAACACCCGCGGCAAAACCTCCGGCGGAATGCCAGTGCCGGTATCGGCCACGCGCACCGCGACGTAGTCGCCGCTCAAGCCCTCCTCCGCGCCCTTGCCGCGCAGCACCGTCGGCTTGGCGCTGATGGTCAGCGTGCCGCCCGACGGCATGGCGTCGCGGGCGTTGAAGGCGAGATTGAGCAGCGCCACCTCGAACTCGCTGGGGTCGACCTTGACCGCGCAGGGCCGCCGCGGCACGCCGAGCCGGATGTCGATGTCGCCGCGCAGCGAGCGGCTGAGCATGTCCTTGATCTCCGGCAGCCGCTCGGCGAGATCGATTACGCAGGGCTGATGCATCTGGCGGCGCGAGAACGCCAGCAATTGCCGGGTCAGGCTTTCGCCGCGCGCCGTCGCATTGGCGATGGCATCGAGCAGCTGCACCTCCTTCTCGCCGCTGACGTGGCGGCGCAGCCGCGCCACCGTGCCGCTGACGATCATCAGGAGATTGTTGAAGTCGTGGGCGACGCCGCCGGTCAATTGCCCGATGGCTTCGAGCCGCTGCGCCTGGCGCAACGCGTCCTCGGCGAATTCGCGGCGCTGCGCCTCGTCGTAGAGCCGCTTGGTCCGCCGTAACACCACCCACAGCGTGGAGAACAGCAACAGCGTGACCGGCAGGCCGAAAATCAGATGGCCGCCGACCTGGTGCAGCCAGGCGGCGCGGATGGCGGCGCTGTCGATGCCGGCAATGGCATAGACCGGATAGCCCGGCAGCTCGCGGAAGCCGACGCGGCGGCTACGACCGTCGACTTCCGAATCGACCGAATAAAGCCCGTGCGTGAGACCGCGGCCGATCGACTGCCGCAGCGCGCTCTGCGGACTGAGCTGATGCGTCAGCTGCGGCCCGGAGGGATAGCGCGCCAGCAATCGCCCGTCGGGACGCACCAGCGCATAGAAATTTCCCGGTGACTGCTCGATCATCGCATAGAAGTCGTCGAAATAGCGCGGCCGCACAGCAACGGCGATGACGCCGCGGAACGATCCATCCGCAGCCGGCAGCCGCTGCGACACGTCGAACAGCGCGGTTCCCGGGGCCTGCCGCGTCGAGGTCCGCACGTCGCCGACGTAGGTTCCGGTGTCGCTGTCTTGCTGTGCCGCGAAGTAAGGCCGGCCGGCGAAATCGGCGCCGCCGGCGAACGCCGCCGGCGCGCTGGACGCCAGCGGGCGGCCGTCGGCGCCGATCAAGGTGATCGCCTGCACCTGCGGCATGACGCCGACGATGCGCTGCAGCCGCGGGGTCAGGCTTGCTTGCGCGCCGCGGATCTGATCGTCCGACATGCCGCGCACCACCTCGCCGACCTCCGGGAAGATGCGGTCGACGGTCTCGAAGACTTTCAGCGTCTGTTCCTGCAGCACGTCGAGCGAGCGGTCGATGCGCTCGTCGGCCACCGCATAGACGTCGTGATAGTCGTTATAGGAGGCATAGGCGAACAGCGCCGCCGGAAACACCAGCGACGCGACCATCAGCAATTGCAGCAGACGGATCGCCGAATCTCGTTCCGTGCGCATCGAAGTCCGATTGTTGGAGCCGGCAAAAACGACGAAGCCACGCAACGACGCCAATACGGTCAAAGCTGGCAAATTTCTGCGGCGCGAACGAGGCGATGAAACGCCGCATTCGATTGCAATTTTGTGACCGAAAGGACAGGACGCGTGACTTGACAGTCACAAATCGCCGCAATTGGCTCGGATGCGGCGTTTTGCTCACCCGGGGCAATGATCCGCGACGTGCGCCATGCAGGTTAGAACATCGCGAGCTTATGGAAACTCACATCCTGTAAGCCGAGCGGCGTCATAGTTAACTCATCGTCTCAATGTCGGCCGTTTTTTATTGATCCCATGGCCGCGAGAGCATGAGCGGTCGGCGGCGGTATAGCGACCGCCGCTTGAGAGTGAGCAGTTTTATACAGACCCGGCTCGCACAGAGCCTAGGCTGTCCCTCACCAACCCGCCTGTAAGCCGACGCCAAATCCTGCGATTCGATGCAGTCGGGTAAAAGAGTTGTACGATTATGCCGATAGTTCCGCTGTTCCCAGGTGCCGCGAACCCGCAAAAAGCGAATCAAGAAGATTTCGAACGTGAGGTGGCGGCGCGCTTCGGGCTCGTTCCGAATTTCTTCCGCAGCGCTCCGGACGCCCCATTCGTCGTCCGCGAGCTATGGGCGTTCGCGAAATCGGCCTATTTGGATACTCCGATCCCACCGCTCTTCAAGGAGCGGCTTTTTGTATACCTGTCTCGCTTCTGCGAAGTGCGCTATTGCATCACCCGACACTGCGGGTTCCTGTTGGGGCTTGGTCGCGCTGCGGGCGACGCCAATGCCGAGGCAATGACGATAGGGCAGGTCGTGCGATTGCTGCAGCGGCCACTGCCGACCGCCGAACGTACCGAGGCGGCCCTTGCCCGATTGGAAGCCGTCGCCAAGCCGATCGATTGGCCTTCGCCCGAAACCTCATACGACGATGACCTGTTAACCGCCGCCACCGTGCTATTCCTTCAGCCGGCGCGGGCCGTTCGCGCCAAGCACGCACTGCACATCGCGCTTGGCGATGAAAAATTCGAGTTGCTCGTTGCATTCCTGACCTTCGTCCGGTCGGCTCACTATTGGACATTAATGCACCCGGAGCTCACCCTTGAGGACGACGTGAAAGAGTTGCTGCGCGAGCATGAAGAGCTCGCCCGCATGCTGTTGGAGGATACAGAGGCTGGCCATTGTGAGATGGGAGCACGGCTGTTCGAGGAACTCGAATCGCTACGCGATCTCAACGAGCGACAAGAACTCGAAAAGGCCAAGCGTGCACTCGAGGAAAGCGCTCGGCAGAAAGACATCCTGCTCAAGGAGGTCGATCGCCGCGTCAAGAACAGCTTGCAAATCGTCTCCGGGCTTCTGCATTTGCAGGCTAAGACAGCGGGGGCCGCGGCAAGTCAATTCCACGATGCCGCGGCGCGCGTGACGGCCATCGCCGCC
>JBAQAB010000437.1:0-4135 GCA_049285535.1 Xanthobacteraceae bacterium | reverse complement strand
GCACGGACCTGTTCGATTTCGACCTGCCGGAGGACCGCATCGCGCTGCGGCCGGCGGTGCCGCGCGACGCCGCCAGGCTCTTGGTGGTGCGGCCGGGCGCCGCGTCCGAGCTCGAAGACAGTAGCTTGCGCGATCTGCCGGCGCTGTTGCGGCCGGGCGATATGGTCGTGGTCAACGATACCAAAGTGTTTGCCGCCAATCTCTCCGGGCGCCGGATCGGCCGCGGCGAGCACGAGCCGGCGATTTCGGCGACTTTGATCAGGCGGCTCGACGGCTCGCGTTTCCGCGCTTTGGTCAAGCCGGCGAAGCGCCTCGCGGTTGGCGATGTGGTGCGTTTCGGCGGCGAGGGCAGGGTGTGCTTTCTCGAACAGCTCGACGCCACAATCGAGCACAAAGGGCAGGGCGAGGCAGGCGGCGAGGTGACGCTCGCCTTCTCCTTCACGGACGCGGTGCTCGATCAGGCGCTGGCGGAACGCGGCGACATGCCATTGCCACCCTATATCGCCAGCCGCCGCGACGTCGACGAGCAGGATCGCGCCGACTACCAGACCATGTTCGCGCGCGAGGAGGGTTCCGTTGCGGCGCCGACCGCGGGGCTGCATTTCACCGACGCTTTGACCGCAGGCCTACGCGATGCCGGCATCGATCTTCACCGCGTGACGCTGCATGTCGGCCCGGGCACGTTCCTGCCGGTGAAGGCTGCCGACACCTCCGGCCATAAAATGCATCCGGAATGGGGCAGCGTATCCGCCGAAACAGCGGCGGCGTTGAACGCGACGCGACGCGCCGGCGGACGCATCGTCGCGGTCGGTTCGACCTCGCTGCGTTTATTGGAGAGCGCGGCCGGCGAAGACGGCATGCTTTCGCCGTTTTCCGGCGAGACCGCGTTGTTCATCACACCCGGCTACCGCTTCCGCGCCGTCGATGCGATGCTGACCAACTTTCATCTGCCGCGCTCGACGCTGTTCATGCTGGTCTGTGCGTTTTGCGGGCTGGATGTGATGCGGCGTGCTTATGCGCATGCCATCGACGGCGGTTACCGGTTTTACTCCTACGGCGACGCGTGCTTGCTGTTCCGATCGAAGCCGGATTTAGATTAGGAAAGGAAATCTCGCGGCTTCATTGTCCCGCCGGTAACCGCTGCTTGTAATTATGCCACGGCCTGTCCGCGTCAAAATTCTCTGCAGCATCTGTCTCACATGCCCGGCGACCGATATGCTTGAATCCGGTCCGGATAAGCGCGCTTAAGTCGCGCCGGAAAGCAGGGAGGAGGGGGGTGATGGGTCGTTTCGTCATTGTGCTAGGCGCTCTTCTCGTCGCAGCGGTCGCGGTCGCCGCATCGGCGCGGGCGGAGACATTCCCGAGCAGGAGCATCCGAATTATCGTGCCCTATGCGCCCGGTGGCAGCATCGATTTGACCGCGCGCGTGATCGCAAGGAACCTGCAAGACAGCGTCGGACAGAGCGTCATCGTGGAAAACAAGCCGGGCGCGAATGCGGCCATCGGCATCGACGATCTGATACGAAGCGAGGCGGACGGTTATACGCTGATCATCCTCTCGGATAGCCCCGTCACGATCAACGTCCATCTGACACGGGTCAACTACGATCCGCTCACCGATCTGGTGCCGATCAGCAAGGTCGTTAGTAGCCCCCTCATCTTGACCGCCAATGCCAAGGCGGGAATCGCATCGATTGCCGATCTTGTTAAAGCCGCGAAGGCCAAGTCCTTGAGCTACGGCGTTGCCGGTCGCGGCTCGTCGTCGTATCTCGCGGGCGAGTTGCTGCAGCGCCAGCTTGGGCTGACGATGCAACCTGTGACCTATCGCGGCGGCGCTCCGGCGGCGGCGGCGGTCGCGGCCGGCGAGGTGCCGCTGGCATTCACTGACACCGCCGCGGTGCTGCCGTTGATCAGTAGCGGCCAGATTTTGGCCTTGGGCGTGGCCGAGCCGGTTCGCGCGATGTCCATGCCGAACATTCCGACGCTGCGCGAGGCCGGTGTTCCCAATTTCAGCGCGATGTCATGGCTTGCGATATTCGCCCCGCGCGGCACGCCGGACGATCGCGTCGCCAAGCTCAATGCGGAGATCGCCAAGATCATGGCGATACCGCAAGCGCAACAGGTCCTGCGCGCCGCGGGCCTCGAGTCCGCAACCAACAGTCCAAATGAGATGAGCCGCATTATCGAAGAGGACAACATGAAATGGGGCGAACTGATAAAGGCGACCGGTCTCAAGATCGAATAATCAGAATCGCGCAGAGCCGGCGTGTCCGCCGCGGAGCGCGTGAAGCGGCCACGTACCTCGTCTATGGTGCCACGGGGGAATGGGCGTCCGCGTAAATCGCCGGAACCATCGGCTCTTTGTCCCAGCCGCTGACCGGATCGAAAGCCCAGACCCATTCGGCCGTGCCGTGAACGCTGCCTTTGCCGGAGGCGATCAGGTCCTTCTGTTCCACGCTGTTGCGCATGTGCTTGAAGCGGGCATTGGCGAGCGAGAGACGCTGTACCCCGTGCACGCGCGGAATGCGGACCCGACGGAAATTCCCGAACGCTTCGACCGGATCGGGAGCGGCCTCGAGCCATTGCGCGAGGATGTATGCGTCCTCAAACGCCTGGCAGGCGCCCTGGCCGGTGTTCGGCAGCATGGCATGCGCCGCATCGCCAACGAGCTGAATTCGGCCGCGGCCCCAATTCGCCGTCAGCGGCCGCGTGAAGAGGCCCCATTTCGAACATTGGGTCACGAGGCTCAGGAGCTTTGCCAGTCTGGGCTCCGGATTCGGAAAGCTTGCGCGCATCTCATCGGGATCGCCGCGGGTCGACCAGCCTTCCTCGACCCATTTCTCGGTATCCTCCTGCGTGACGATGTTCACGAGTTTTTCGCCACGGATGTAATACGCCAGAAGGTGACAACCGGGACCGACCCACTGGATATGTCCGGTTGGCTCAAGCACATCGTGCGGCACATCGCTGCCATTGAGCAACGCACGCCACACCATCTGTCCGGTATAGGTGGGATTGTCGTCACCATAGAGGGCTTGGCGGATGACCGAACGCACGCCGTCCGCGCCAATGACAAAGTCGGCTTCAACCTCGGCGCCGTTGGCGAAGGCGAGCACGACGCCGTCGTTTCGATCCTCGACCCCAACCAGGCGGTGGTCCAGATGGATCAAGCGGCGATCCAGTGCGCTCGCCAAAGCGTCCAGCAAGTCGGCGCGGTGGAAGGTATAGTACGGCGCCCCGTAACGCGCCGAGGCTTTCCGCCGGTCATTGAATTCGAGGAACTCACCTGTTTGCATATTCCGCGTGTAGATACCCGGGGAAGAGTTGGCCACGGCGGCAATCGTTTCGCCGAGTCCGATGGCAACCAGCGCCCGTGACGCGTTCGGCGCAACATTGACTGCTGCGCCGATCTCCCCCAAGGCGGGTGCCGCTTCGAAGACTTGCGCCAGTATCCCGATACGGGTCAGCGCATGGGCCGCGGCCAGTCCCGCGAGCCCACCACCGATAATCACCATCCTTGGCGTCATGCTTGCCATCATGCCTGCCGCTGTCTGCGTCAAACTGCGGAGTGTTTGCGCAAAGACCTGCCAGGCAGAACTCCCCCGCCTCGTCCCGCTTCTACGCCGCGATCTCGAACTTGTCGCGTTTCACTTTGGTCAGGTCGATGCCTTCGATTCGGATCAGGCGGGTGTCGGTCTCGCGGCGCGGCGAGTGCAAAACGCCCTCGCCATAGAGATGCGCCACGCCCGGCGTCATTTTGTAGGTGCGGATTTTTGCGACTTTTCCGGGTTGCCCGTTGGCCGGCTTTTCGACGAACCGCCAGTCGGTCATTTCGGTGACGCCGACGGCCTGGCCGTAGATCGCCCAGCTCGGCCCGTGATCGTGCGGCGAGCTCGACTTCGCGCCTTTGTAAACATGGGCAAGAATGCAGAAATGAAGGTCCGGATCTTCGTAGAGGAGCTTCCGTTCGGCATCCGCGTCGGGGCCGAGATGCGTTGCGACGAAATCCGGGTCGGCACAGGCTTTTTCGGTGTATTGACGAACAAGTTCCCTGCCGGCAGGGCCATGGCTTTGGAGCAGCGCTGCGCGGCAATCTGAGGCGAACTGGTCAAGCGTATAGGCCATGGTCTATCTC
>JBAQAB010000436.1:0-4014 GCA_049285535.1 Xanthobacteraceae bacterium | reverse complement strand
GCGTCACGGCCGGCGGCGACGCCGGCTGCGCTGCCGGTGACGGCGGCGATCCCGCCGGCGCGCTGACCGGCTGCAATTGCGGCAGGTTCGCCGGATTGCTCGGCGCCGGCGCCACGTTACTCGCCGGCAGCCGGTCGCCTTTATGGGTGCGGTCGACGGTCGGATATTCGATCTGCGGCGCGCGCTGCGCGGTGATCGGCTCGTCTATTTTCCAGGCGTAAGTATCGAGCGTGCCCGGATCGAAATTGACGTTGATCAGGCCCGCGGGCTCCCCGATCGTCGTGCCGATCGGCCGCGTGTAGTTGAAGGTTGCGGCTTGCACGGTGCCGAGCGGCGAAGCGATCAGATGCCAGCCCGTCGAGGCGCCGCGCTCATGCGTCACGAGCGACGCGAGATCCTGATAGCCGACCGACGTCGGCATCAAGGCGATGCAGAAAGCGCTGAACCAAAAGCGCGCCGAACATGACGCACTTAAGACACGGCTACGCGACACCCCAACACGCGACGCCACAACTACCCCTACGCCAACACGCGCAACGCAACGCGTACACGATTATGGAAACGCCACCGCAGTGGCTCGAATGCGACGGTTCGATTTATTGGCGAGTTAACGTTGCGAAGGCGTTAATCGCGCGCGCCCGCGCGAGATTCGCGGCGCGATGTCGCAATCATCGTTACGCGAACGTTTCGTAGGTTCCATGCATGCTGCAATTGCGCACAAAATTTTTGAAATCTATTAACCACGAACACGCTTAGGCGACGGAGCTTTCGGTTCCAACTATCCGTCCACTGTCGCGCCCTTGCCGAGCGCCGCTTGCGCGGCGGCGAGCCGCGCGATCGGCACGCGAAACGGCGAGCATGACACGTAGTCGAGATTCACTTCGTGGCAGAACGCCACCGACGCGGGATCGCCGCCGTGCTCGCCGCAGATGCCGAGCTTGAGCTTCGGCCGCACTTTGCGGCCGCGTTCGGCGGCGATGCGGATGAGTTCGCCGACACCGTCGCGGTCGAGCGAGACGAACGGATCGGCCGGCAAAATGCCTTTCGCCGTATAGATGCCGAGAAAACTCGCAGCGTCGTCGCGGCTGATGCCGAAAGCCGTCTGGGTGAGATCGTTGGTGCCGAACGAGAAGAACTCCGCGGTCTCGGCGATCTCGCCGGCTTTGAGCGCCGCGCGCGGCAATTCAATCATGGTGCCGACCTGATAGTTGAGCTTGCTCTTGGTCTCCGACGCCACGGTCTTCGCGGTGGCGTCGATGCGCTCCTTGACCAGATCGAGCTCGATCTTGGTGGCGATCAGCGGCACCATGATTTCGGGCGCCACCGGCTTGCCGGTTGCGCGCCCGGCTTCGACCGCAGCCTCGAAAATCGCGCGCGCCTGCATTTCCGCGATCTCCGGATAGGCAATGGCGAGCCGGCAGCCGCGGAAGCCGAGCATGGGATTGAATTCGTGCAGTTCGCGGGCGCGATCGGCAAGCTTTTGCGGGTCGGCGCCCATCGCCGCCGCCACTTCGGCGATCTCCTGCTCGGTGTGCGGCAAGAATTCGTGGAGCGGCGGATCGAGGAGCCGGATCGTCACCGGCAGGCCGCCCATGATCTTGAACAGGTCGACGAAATCGGCGCGCTGCATCGGCAACAGCTTTGCCAGCGCCGCGCGGCGCGCTTTCTCGTCGCCGGCCAAAATCATCTCGCGCACGGCGCGGATACGGTCCTCGTCGAAGAACATATGCTCGGTGCGGCAGAGCCCGATGCCCTCGGCGCCGAATTTTATCGCGGCGCGGGCGTCGGCCGGCGTATCGGCATTGGCGCGAACTTTAAGTTTGCGCACGCCGTCGGCCCATTGCATCACGGTGGCGAATTCGCCGGCCAGCGCCGGTTCCAGCATCGCCACTTTGCCGGCGAGCACCTGGCCGGTCGAGCCGTCGATGGTGAGTGTGTCGCCTTTCTTCAGCGTCGTGCCGCCCGCTGTCATGGTTTGCGCGCGATAATCGACGCGCAAGGAGCCCGCGCCGGAGACGCAGGGCTTGCCCATGCCGCGCGCCACCACCGCGGCATGCGAGGTCATGCCGCCGCGGGTCGTCAAAATCCCTTCGGCCGCGTGCATGCCGTGGATGTCCTCGGGCGAGGTCTCGACGCGCACCAGAATGACCTTGCGGCCCTGACTCTTGAGAAGCTCCGCCTCTTCCGAGGAGAACACGATCTCGCCACTCGCCGCGCCGGGTGAGGCCGGCAGGCCGGTGGCGAGGATCTTGCGCTCGGCTTTGGGATCGATCGTCGGATGCAGCAGCTGCTCCAGCGCCGCGGGATCGACGCGCGCTACCGCTTCCTCTTTCGTTATCAGTTTCTCCTGCGCCAGTTCGACGGCAATGCGCAAAGCGGCCTGCCCGGTGCGCTTGCCGTTGCGCGTCTGCAGCATCCACAACTTGCCCTGTTCGACGGTGAATTCGAGGTCCTGCATGTCGCGGTAATGCTTTTCGAGCTTGGCGTGGATGCGGACCAACTCGGCGAAGGCTTCCGGCAGCGCCGCCTCCATCGACGGCTTGTCGGAGGAGGCTTCCTTGCGCGCGGCTTCGGTGATCTCCTGCGGCGTGCGGATGCCGGCGACCACGTCCTCGCCCTGGGCATTGATCAAAAACTCGCCGTAGAGTTTTTTCTCGCCGGTCGAGGGATTGCGGGTGAAGGCGACGCCGGTGGCCGACGTCTCGCCCATATTGCCGAACACCATGGCCTGCACGTTGACCGCGGTGCCCCAGCTTTCCGGAATATTGTGCAGGCGGCGATAGGTGATGGCGCGCTGGTTCATCCACGAGCCGAACACCGCGCCGATGGCGCCCCACAATTGCGTGTGCGGATCCTGCGGAAACGGCTTGCCGGTCTCCTCCTCGACGCGCTCCTTGTAGCGCGCGATAACCTCGGACCAGTCCTGGGCGTTGAGATCGGTGTCGAGCGCGTAGCCGTTGCGGTCCTTATGGTCGTCGAGGATTTCCTCGAAGTGATGATGGCCGATGCCGAGCACCACATCCGAATACATGGTGATGAAGCGGCGGTAGCTATCCTGGGCAAAGCGCCGGTCGCCGGACTTTTCGGCAAGCGCATTCACGGTGATATCGTTGAGGCCGAGATTGAGCACGGTGTCCATCATGCCGGGCATCGAGGCGCGTGCGCCGGAGCGCACCGAAACCAAAAGCGGATTTTCGGCATCGCCGAATTTCTTGCCGGTGATACGGCCGACCTCCTTGAGCGCGGTCTCGACCTGCGCCTTGAGGCTCTTCGGATAGGTTTTGCCATGCTGGTAGAAATGCGTGCAGAGCTCGGTGGTGACGGTGAAGCCGGGCGGCACCGGCAGGCCGAGATGCGCCATTTCGGCAAGACCGGCGCCCTTGCCGCCCAGGAGGTTGCGCATGTTGGCGCGGGCTTCCGCTTTGCCGCCGCCGAAGGCATAGACCCATTTGCCTTGCGCCGGCGCGTTCGCCGCCGCGGATTTACGCACCGGCGCGCGCGCTGATTTGGGCGCGGATTTGCCCTTGCGGGCCGCCGATTTCTTCACCGGCTGACGGGACTGCTTGGAGCGCGATTTGACCATGACATCATGCGGCTAGGGGATCCGGCTCAGTGTGATTGCAAGTCCCGGCAGACGATGCAAGCCGCGCCGGTACCTAATGGATGAAGTGGTGGACGGCGTTGAGTCCGACCAGTCCCTCGATAATGAGATAGACCGCGACGATGATGTTGAGGAGCCGCGGGATGATCAGAATGAGGATGCCGGCGATGAGAGCGACGATCGGCGACAGTTCGGCAGCGGTGATGATCATGGTTTTCCTCGGGTTTGGAATGCATTTTGGGAGGAGCGCAAAACACGCGGCTGAAATTCGACAGACGTTTAACGCGCCAACCGCCGTTCGGTTCTAGCATGATTGTCATTCCGGGGCGCCGCGAAGCGGGGAGCCCGGAATCCATATCCACAGGCGCCGGGCTTATGGATTCCGGGCTCGCGGGCCTGCGCCCGCACCCCCG
>JBAQAB010000435.1:0-1627 GCA_049285535.1 Xanthobacteraceae bacterium | reverse complement strand
AAGGAATGGCCGACGCGGCCTTCGAGATAGGGCACCACGCCGCCGAGATGATGCGCGATCACTTTCAGATCGGGGAAGCGGTCCATGATCCCGGAAAAGATCAGCCGCGCCAGCGTCACGCCGGTCTCATAGGGCCAGCCGAGCACGCTGCAAATTTCGTATTTCGAATATTTCTCGGTCGGATAATCCGGCATGTCGCGGGTGCGCGCGGGATGCAGCAGGATCGGCTTGCCGGATTTGGCGATGACTTCAAAGATCGGCAGGAATTCCGGCGCGTCGAGCGGCACGCCATTGGCATTGGTGCCGAGCTGCACCGCATTGGCGCCGTTTTGCAGCGCCCGCGCCGCCTCCTTCGCCGCAGCCTCCGGCGCGTTCATCGGCAACAAAGCCGACCAGCCGACGAAATGCTTCGGATGCTGGGCGACGACTTCGGCGAGTCCGTCGTTGGCGATCTTCGCCATGTCCGGCGATTTGTCCGGACCCCACAGCCGCTCCATTGGCGGCAGGCCGTGGGACAGAAGCTGCGTATAATCGTCGAAGGATTCGACGATCGAAATCCGCAAGTCGACGTCGGACAGCGCGGGAATGCCGCGCACGCGCTTGCCGAGGTCCTTGGCGCCGGCCGGCGTCTCCAATAGCGCGTCGTAGTAGCGCTTGGGGAAAAAGTGATTGAAGGCATCGATGGTGCGCATGAGGTTTTTCATATCTTCCCCTCCCCCTTGTGGGAGGGGCTAGGGGGTCGGGAGGCGACGGGTAGGCGCGGACGGACGATCTCTCTGCATTCATCTTCGCCGAGAGTCACCTCCTGACCCCCACCCCACCCTCCCCACAAGGGGGAGGGAGGAGCAAGCCTACCGCGCCGGCATCAGCAACGACATGAGCCACGATGCAATAGCGAACGCCTCGGCGTCGCGATCGAAAAAACCGATCAGCTGCAGGCCGAGCGGCATGGCGTTGACCTCGAACAAAGGTAGCGACAACGCCGGCACGCCCAAAAGCGAAGCCGGCACGGCGAATTCCGGACTGCCGGTGAAGGACAGGCCCTCCGGCGCGTTGCTCGGCGCGGCGAGCGTGATGCAGGCGTCGCAATTCGCCGCGAGCGCGGCATGGACCGCGCGCAGACGGTCTCGTTCGCGCAGATCGGCGCGATGATCGGCGAGCGTCAAATCCTCGTATTTCTGCGCGCGCTCCATGACGTTGCGGCTTAATTTGGCGGCGTCGCGATCGCGCATCGCGCGCAAGAACCAGCGCGTCTCCCAGCCGTTGCAGCGGTGTGACAGCTCGGCGGCATTGAGCAGATCGGTCTCCAGCGCCGCGACCTTGTCGTCATTTTGCCGCGTGCGGATTTCGACGCCGGCCGAGCGCAGCCGCGTGATGGCCTCGCCGAGCTGCTGCTTGGCGGCAACCGATGCGCTGTCCCATCCCGCAGTTTCAAGCACCGCGAGGCGGCGCGGTCTTTGCGCCGGCGGCAGCGTGTCCGGACCGCGCAGGCCGGGCGTACCGGCATCGCCGCCGACGCGGGCGACGATTTCGTGCGCGATCTGCCAGACGTCTGCCAATGAAGCGCCGAGCACGCCGGTGCAGCTCTGGCTCTGATAATCGTGGCTGCCTTCGCGATTGAGCGCAT
>JBAQAB010000434.1:0-1569 GCA_049285535.1 Xanthobacteraceae bacterium | reverse complement strand
GCATAGAGCCATACCGCCGGTCGCCCAAACGAAAATATACCCGCCTGGATCATGCGGCGCATGGCTGATCTCCTGCACGATGCATGGAATAAAGCCCCGTTTGCGTTAGGTATCGGCTGCGCTTATGGATTTCCGGTTGCTTTTCACCTCCCTGGAAGTTCACCGCCATGTCGCTCCTTCTCTCCGACGCATTTCTGTCCCCGCTCGAAATCGAGGCGGTGGTGACGCGCGCGCTTGAGGAGGACCTCGGCCGCGCCGGCGACATCACCTCAACCGCGACGGTGCCGGAGGATGCGCCCGGGCGCGCCGTGCTCAACGCGCGCCAATCCGGGGTGATCGCCGGGCTGCCGCTGGTGGCAGCCTCGTTCAAACGGCTGGCGCCCGACATCGAGATCTTGCCGCATGCGCGCGACGGCGCGACGATCGCGGGCAGAAGCAAGCTGGTGACGATTTCCGGCAATGCCCGCGCCATTCTCGGCGCCGAGCGTGTCGCGCTCAATTTCCTCGGCCATCTTTCCGGCATCGCCACTGCGACCGCGGAATTCGTGCGTCGCATCGCGCACACCAAGGCGCGCGTCATCTGCACGCGCAAGACCACACCGGGACTGCGGGCGCTGGAGAAATATGCGGTGCGTTGCGGCGGCGGCTACAATCACCGCTTCGGCCTCGACGACGCGATGCTGATCAAGGACAACCACATCGCGGTGGCCGGCGGCATCGCCGCGGTGCTCAAGCGCGCCAAGGCCGCCGCCGGGCATCTGGTCAAGATCGAGATCGAAGTCGATTCACTCGATCAGCTCAAAGAAGTGCTCGACGTCGGGCTGGCCGATGTGGTGCTGATCGACAATTTCGATCTTGACGCGATGCGCAAGGCGGTCGCCTTGGTCGCCGGCCGCCTCGTCATCGAAGCCTCCGGCGGCATCACGCTCGAGTCCGCCGCGGTGATCGCCGAAACCGGCGTCGATTATCTGTCGTCAGGCGCGCTCACCCATTCGGTGACCAATCTCGACGTCGGGCTGGATATCGAGATGTGACCGCTGCCGTCATTGCGAGGCACGCAGTGCCGAAGCAATCCAGCACTTGGATGCGCCGCCTGGATTGCTTCGTCGCTCCGCTCCTCGCAATGACGATTACAGCTTCGCCGTCTGCGCGGGCTTCGCCTCGGCGGGCGCGGGAGACGCGGCGGCTTGCGGACCCTTGGCCGCCGCCTCCGGAACAGGCGTCGCAGCCACCGGTGTGGCTGCGGCCGGAATCGCGGCTTGCGGTTTGTCGGCTTGGGTCTCGTCCTTGACCGCTGCCGGACTCCAGGTCGGCTCGTCGTCGCCCCACGCGCGCGGCCGGTAGAAGGTGTGGACGCCGAGCTTGTAGAGCCGCACCATTTCATGCACCCAGCTCGGGTGCACCCAGTAAGCGTGATAATGCGTGGCGTGCCCGATATCGGCGAGCCAGATTTTGCCGTCGAGTTCGTCTTTGGCGATCTTTTGCGCCTGCTCCCACATATCGGGCTCGTCGATGCGGCTGAGATCCTTGCCTTCGCAGGCAAAGGTGAACTGACAGGCCAAGTGCCGG
>JBAQAB010000433.1:0-3459 GCA_049285535.1 Xanthobacteraceae bacterium | reverse complement strand
GCCGCTGGTGGCGCAGATGCTCGAAAGCATTAAAGTGGTCGCCGCGATCGAGGTGCCGCCGCGCTATCAGCCGCGTTCGATGCGCGACGACGCGATGCGTTTCGCGCGCACCTGTTACGATCATCTCGCCGGCGTGGCGGCCGTTGCCATTGCCGATGCGCTGGTGGCGCGGGACTATGTCGAACTTGGCGATGACGGCGGCGAAGTCACCTCGGGCGGCGCCCGTTTCCTCGGCGAATTCGGCGCTGATTTAGCTGGGCAATCGCGCGGCCGCCGGATCTTCTGCCGGCCCTGCCTGGATTGGAGCGAGCGGCGCTATCACACTGCCGGCCACGTCGGCGCTGAAATCTGCCGGTGCTGTCTGCAACGCGGCTGGTTTGTGCGCGAGCGCGACAGCCGTACGCTGCGATTGACGGCTGCGGGTAGGGCGGGATTGTACGCCAGTTTCGGAGTGGCTCTTGATGGCGCGCAACCGGGAAAACTCGCCCCGCCGTTCGTAGCAACGCCGGCGAAGCTTGTGACCGCTGTTTAATCGGCGGGCGCAGTTGTCGGCTTAAGCCTTGCTTCCCGTCAGCCACACCGCGTCGGCGGCAAGCTCTGGCCAGCCGATGGCGCGGCTCGAGCGCGCTCCAGCGTCCGCCGGTTTTAGCTTCGTGTCCCAGCGCGCCGCGGTGATGCGGCGGCCGGTGAAAGTTCCGGCCTCGTCCGAAATGAGCCACGCCGCCGGCGGACCCATGATCTCGAGACGGAGCATCTTGTCGCGCGGCCAGCCGGATTCGTCGGCGATCAGCGCGGTATCGGTCGGGCCGCCCGGCACCAGCACATGGACGGTGATGCCGCTGCCGTCGAGCTCCTTGGCCCACACCGCCGACATCGACTCGAGCGCCGCTTTGGCCGCGCCATAGGGCAGCACGCGCAGCATCGTGACGTAGCTCGTGGTGTTGTTGACGATGCGGCCGAAGCCGCCGCGCTTCATATCGGGCAACGCCGCGCGCACCAGCATCACCGGCGCGCGCACGAAGATCGCCATGAAGCCGTCCCAGATTTGCGGCGTCAATTCCTCGATGCCGGGAGCGCGCGCTTCGGCGTCGGGCCGGATGCTCGACATGCCGATGCCGGCATTGTTGATGACGGCTTCGATGGCGCCGAACTTGGCGCGGGCGGTGGCAACGGCGCCTTGGCAGCCCGCTTCAGTGCCGAGATCGGCGGTAATGGGATGCAGGCGATCACTGGCGGCACCGTGCTGGGCGGTAAGTCTACTCAGCGCGGCTTGGTCGCAATCGACCGCGGCAACCGAATGCCCTGCGGCGAGAAGTACGTCCGTTATCACGCGGCCGATTCCGCCAGCGGCGCCAGTTAACAGCACTACTCGGCCGGACTGCGAAGCCATCACATTAACCTTCGGTGCCGGTATCGTTGTGCACCGGCTACTCCGCCGCTTGCGCTGTCGCGTGCTGGCGGAATTTCGGCATCACTTCTTGGGCAAGGAGCCGCATCGAATCGCGCTCCCACCCTTGGTTCGGTCCGCTCCAGTCGAGACCGGTCATCAGCAGCGTGCCGAACGGGCCGACTTCCTCGCGGAAGGCGACGAGCTTGTCGAGCATGGTTTTCGGCGAGCCGTAGAGCACGCAGCCTTCGGTGATGACCTCGACGGTGGCTTGCTCGTCCGCCATGTTCGGATCGGGCTTCATCACCGATAGGATGCCGACACGCGACAGCACCTCGCGCATATAGGTGTAGAAATAACGGTTCGATCCTTGCGCGCTGAAGACGCGGTCGTGAGCCTCGGCGTCGCTCGGCGCCACCATGATATTGCGCGACACGCGCCAGTTCTCGCTCCGCGCGGTTCGCCCCGCTTCGGCGCAGGCTTTGCCGTAGCTTTGCCAATGGGTGGCGACGGCGTTGGCCGGCATATTATTGCCGGACAAAATGCCCCAGCCCTGCTGCCCGGCGACGCGCGCGGTCGGCGAGTTGCGGCTACTGACCGACATGGTGACCGGCGGACCGGATTTCTGGAACGGCTTCGGCATGAAACCGATGCCGAGCCCGGGAATGATCGCGTCCTTGAGCCGTACGGAGCGGAATTCGCCGGGAAGATCGTAGGGCGGATCTTGCGCCCAGATGCGCTGGATCAGCGCGATGGGTTCCATCGTCTTGCGTGCGCGCACGCCGCGATCGGCATTGCCGAACAATTCGAAATCGGACAACAGGCCGCCCGGACCGATGCCAAGCATGAAGCGGCCGCGGCTCATATGGTCGAATTGCGCGACCTCGGCCGCGACCGTGACCGGATCGTGGTTGGGCAGGCAAATAACGCCGGTTCCGAAGGTGAGATTTTTGGTGCGCGGCAGGAGACTCGCCATGAACATCAGCGGCGAGGGGATCGGCTCGCTCGAGGCCGAGAAATGCTCGCCGAGCCACAATTCGTCGAAGCCGAGCTGGTCGGCGTAAAGCGCCTTCTCTTCGTCCTCGGCCAAGGTCTCGGTGAAGGAGCGGGCCGGCGGATGCACCGGCATCATGAACATCCCGAGCCGCATGCGTTCCTCCGCTTCTGCCTTATGCCGCGACAGTATCCGGCTCCCGGGCCGGCACCAGGTCGCGCAGCTTCGGCGCGACTTGCTCCATGAACAGCCGCATCGAGCGAAAGACCTTTTCCCGGGTCGCCCACTTCTTTCCGGTGACGATCAACAGCGTGCCGAAGCCGCCGGACGCCTCGTAGAATTGACGCAGCTCCTTAGCAACCGTGTCGGGATCGCCGAGGTGATAGACGCCGGCTTCGGCGAGCTGATCGAAAGTGACCTCGTCGGCATTGAACGACATGCCATAATTCCCAGCGAGCATGCGGATCAACCCGCGCTTGATCTGGTAGGTGAGCTCGTAATTGATGTCGGCGCGCAGATCGTCCATCGCCTGACGGCGGGAGTCGGCGAGATAGACGTAGCGCGCCACCGCGAACTTGCCGAGCGGAGCGGGCTGACCGGCGCTTTTGGCGGCGTGCATGTAGCGATCGGCAATTTTCCTGATCGATCCGGCCGGCTCAAGCTGGGCTCTGAGCATGGTATAGCCGCGCGTCGCGGCGAGATCGATCATCGCCGGTGTGTCGGTGGCCGTCGCCATCGGCATATGCGGTGCGTGCAGCGGCCGCGGCGTGGCGACGATGCCCTTGCCCTGCCAATGCTTGCCGTCCCAGTCGAACGGCTCCTTGGCGGCCCAGCATTTGAGAATGAGATCGAGCGATTCGCGCAAGCGCTCGTGGCGGTCGGCATAGGACAGGCCGCGCTCGTCGGAGAATAGTGGGCTCGGAAAGCCGGAGCCGAAGCCGAAAATGAAGCGGCCGCCGCCGATGACATGATCGGCAACCGCAGCTTGGGTCGCGGTATCGACCGGATGATGCAGGTGAATGAGCTTGACGGCAGCGCCCATGCGGATGCGCTTGGTCACCGCCGCGGCCTTGCACAT
>JBAQAB010000432.1:0-3673 GCA_049285535.1 Xanthobacteraceae bacterium | reverse complement strand
AGCACGACAGGACAGCGTCCATTACCGCGCACGCCATCGTCACCAGCGCACAGGCCGCCCCGGCGGCTGCAGCTCCGACGCCGAGTTCGAGAACTGCTGCGCTCGCCGCGCCCGTCGGCGTGGCAACGGCCGTTCCTGCGACCAACGCGGCAACGGCGCAATCGCAATCTCCGGCGCCCGGTGCGCCGCAAGTGAAGTCACCGGTCGCGCCGCCACCTGCCGCGCCGCAGGTCGCGATGCAGCCGCCGCCCGTTGTGACGCCGCAGGCTGCGATACAGCCGCAGCCTTCTAGCGCGCCGCCTCAAGCGGCGGTCGCGATCGATTCATCGGCTTCAGAAAACTCCGCCGCGAGCGGCGGTGGTGCGCCTTCAGCGCCAAAACCAGCTTCCGGATTTGCCTCGCTGTCGGATGTGCCATCTGCGACCGGAGCGGCGCCCGCGGAAACGACGGACCAGGCATTGATCCCGCCGCAGACGGTCCCGGTTAAAAAACCCAGGGCACACGCCGCCTATGCGTCGAACAAATATCAGCCGACGCCAGGCCTGGGTACGGTATTGCGGCGTCTGTTCAGTCCGCACCACGGAACGTCATACTATCCGAACCGCTGATAGCGCACGCGGCGAGCAATCCACGCGCGGTTGAGCGCAATCGCCGCATCGACATGAGGCTTACGTGCGTGTTGCGCGCAACGTGTGCGTCAACCCCTAAGCGGCCGCGGTGAGCGACGGTTAGAAATTGAGTTCGTGCCGTTTGGCGAACTGCAACCGCCCGCCAAGGACTGGCGGGCGGTTACGGGAAAGCGCAACGAAGAAGGTCAGATTACTTGCACTTACCCTTCTTGACCGCGGCGTCCTGCGCGGCCCAGGCGCCTTCAAAAGTAGGCGCCGTTGCGACGATGCCCCAGCCGGTGCCGATCGGCTTCGCACTGGTGTCCCACCAGATGCGGCAATAGCCGAGCTCGAATTTCACCACGGCGAAGTCGGCGCGCGCCGGTACCGACGCGGCAAAGCTCAGCGCCAATACACCGACGGCAAATGCCAAACGCTTCATTGTCAGCTCCCTGTTGTGCCATCCCGGGAACTTTCGGATAGTACGGGCTCGAACTTGAGGCAAGCGCATATCGGGTGCGGTATGCGACTAATGATCAGGTGAGGCAGGCGGGCAACATTGGAGGACAAATATGCCGGAAGTCGTCGTCTATATTCTTGAAGGCCGCACGCTCGAGCAGAAACGCGGCTTGGTCAAAGACATCACCGAGGCGGTGGTGAAAAATGCCGGCACCACCGCCGACCATGTCACCGTGTCCCTCGTCGAAACGGCGAAAACGTCGAAGGGCAAAGGTGGCGTGCTGTTCAGTGAAATGGCTCCGCGCTAGCACGTCTTAACGCCGATTTCGGATGCGCCCCGTGGCTCTAGGGCGGCTTGCGCTTTTTCGCAACCGTTAAAATTACTGTGAGTGCATTGCACAATAGGCTTGCTGCAGTGCGGTAAATATCTGATAATAGAGGCTCAAAGTTGAAAAGCCGAGAGAACGGCGAGTCGAGGTGCCAGATGAGCGATGTATGGGACACAAAGGACGGCCGGCGCCGGGTGCGGCGCGATCCGCCGACCCTGGAGGATGCCGTCCTGGCAGCCCAGGGACTCAGCGACGATAGCGACGCCCAGATCGAAATTGTCATGTCGCTGATGGAAGTGTCCGCCGAAGCGGCGCGGGGCGCGGTCCTCAAAATGGGCCAGCGCAAGGAGACCAGTCGCTTCACCATCGCCGGCCGTGCCGGTGCGCCGCGTGCCGTCGTGGTCGAGCGCCGTCCGTCGCGCGCTGCGGCACTGCGGCCTAGAGCCAGCGTCGGTTACCGGGGTCGGATATAACGCGCGCGGATACCAGGCGGTGCCAGACGAACAGGACGAGCACAGCGCCGATGACGGCGCCGATTAGCCCGGCACCCTCGTCGGGCTGATAATGTCCGATCGCCTGACCGATAAGGGTCGCCACAAAGGCACCGGCGATTCCGAGCAACGTTGTCAGGATGAAGCCTGAGGGATTGTTGGCGCCGGGCGCGAGAAACCGCGCAATGATGCCCGCGACGAAGCCGATCAGGATGATTCCGATAAAATGCATGGCAACCCTCGCAATAATTTCGATGCGTTCACGTTCTCAATCATCATTTAACAGCCGGCTGCCGGTCAAGACCAGATAGGTCGGCCGGCTCCGCGCCGCCAGCGGCCCCGCGGCTTAGGACAACGGTCACGAGTGATTATATTGTACCGGTACTCGATGATGATGGCGTGTCGCCGCCGGTATTATCGTCGTGCCGGATCAGGTCTGCCATGAGCAAAACTACCGTCAAGCCCCGCACTGCGGTCAAAACCAAAACGCAGCGGCCGCCGCTCTATAAGGTGATCCTGCTCAATGACGACTACACGCCGCGGGAATTCGTCGTGCTGGTGCTCAAGTCGGTGTTCCGCATGAATGAGGATCAAGCCTATCGGGTGATGTTGACGGCGCACCAGCGAGGCGCCTGCGTGATCGCGGTCTATACGCGCGACGTCGCCGAGACCAAGGCCAAGGAAGCGACCGACCTCGGCAAAACCAAGGGCTACCCACTGTTCTTCACCACCGAACCGGAAGAATAGCGAACGGCCGCTTTCGTTCGGTCTACTCGAACTTGCCGCCCAGCGGCGCGCCTTGTGGCGATGAGATCGCCGCCGCCGTGTCATTGGCGGCAAGCCGCAACGGTTCCCCCGTATAGGCATAAAGAAATCCGCCGAGCGCAATGCCGGCGAAAAACACCGCGAGCACCCCCAGCATCAACACGCCATCGCTGCGCGGCGCAACGTAGATCGAATGTAATTGCTTTTCCAAGAGTTCCTGATCTCGTCGATTCATGAACGACTCTCCCGGGGAAATTCCTCCGTTGCCCCATATATTTCTAAACTTGCGAAAGCGCCCGGCGTTCCCCGCCATCGTGCGCGAACGCTTGTCCGAAGTTCCTATGCGGGCCCGGCATGGATGGGCGCGCGGCTCATTAGGTTTGGGATCAAGCTGGAGGTTTGGGATCAAGCTGGAACTCTGGAACAAGGAACGCAGCAGCGAAGTTCGGCGTTGCCTTTAGCTGTCGAGGGCGAGGATGAAGGAGCGCTATCATGCCGCCGGCTCCCTATCCGGACTTCCGCTGGTTCCTCCGTTCGCTACGGGTCCTTCCCGTTATCGCCATCGCGGCGCTCGTCGGTGGGATCATCGGCGGCTTTAGCGTCTTTGCCCTTGACCTTGCCTTGACCGCACCACCAAACCGCGAGGTTGGCGCGGAAGTCGGAAAGATCAACGGCGAAAGGGTCAGCGAAAGCGCCGCCGCGGCTCCTGCGGCGGGAACCTCTGCGCCGCCCGTGCCACAGGAGGCGGCTTCCAACGCGCCGCCGCCGAGTAGCATTGCCGCGCCGCGGCCGGCTCCCCAGTCTCAGGCACAAACCGCGCCACCGATTGCTGTCACGGCGCCGTTGTCGCCGCGACAAACCACATGGCCGGACGCACTGTCGCGCGAACACGAGTCCGCGCCCGACACCGCGGCGTCCGCGACGTCACCGCCCGCAGCGCCTGAGCCGCCGGCGGCCGTGGCCACACCAGCGGCGGCCCAGCAAGCACCGCTGACGCAAACCGCACGCGTTCCTGATTCAG
>JBAQAB010000431.1:0-13724 GCA_049285535.1 Xanthobacteraceae bacterium | reverse complement strand
ATTCGTTGCAATAATAGAGGCCCGGGCGATGACTCTTGCCAGCCATCTTGGCGATCTTCTCAGGGTTGGCATTGCCGCATTTGGCGCAGATCGGCCCTTCGGGCCAGCGCACGGCCTCTAGGGCTTTGCGGGCCTTATCCTCGTCGTGGAACATGGGGTCTTGGAACGTGGCGGCTTTGGTCATGGCTCATCCCCTATGACGCTAATCGTAGGGAAGGCCGCTACTTATGTCAAGTATATAAATGCGTATATATTCCGCACGCAAAGCGGCCGGCCGAAACGAACGGCCGCGCGCGCAATCGCCGCTCAACCGCCAGAATTCGCCAGCACTTCGACTTCGCCGTCGACGCCGGTGATGACCTTGAAGTCGCGCTGATAGGTCTTACCCTCGTTGCGGGCGATGACGTGGTAATCACCTTCCGCCAGCACGATGCGCGGAAAGGCGCCGATCGATTCCTTGATGACGTCGCCGCCGGGGGTGAGCACCGTCCATTGCGTATTGGCGAGCGCCTCGCCCCCGGGATTGTTGACGAGCTTGAGCGTGATGACAGCGGCGCGGTGCGTCACCACGATATCGGTGAGCTTGCCGGCTTCGATATTCACATCGGACCGCACCACCGAATTGCCGTCGCCGTAATTCGACACGATATTGTACGTGCCCGCGGGCAACAGCACGACGTCGCCTGACATCACGTTCTGCGCGATGCGCCGGCGCTCGGCGGTTGCGAACTCGCTGCCGGTGTAGATCTCGAACGATATCTGTCCAGTGGGAATGCGCACATTGCCGACGCGACCCTCGAGCCGCATGCCGCCGGCGGGAATTTCGAACACCTCGTGTACCGGCTCAGCGCGCAGCTGAACTGCCTTGGCGGCGCTCGCCAGCCCGACGCTCGCATGCACGACATAATTGCCGGGCGGCAGCACAAAGGTCGGCGCCGACGTGTGTTCTTCCTTGAGCAAAGGAAACATACCGGTTGCATCGGGTTTTGCCGCATAGACCCGCCAGATGAGACCACCGCTGATAAGTGGTGCATCGCGGCCGTAGCGGGCGGCCACCGCCAGCGCCACCCGGCCGGCCGGAACGAATGGCTCGGTCTGCGCGAGCGGCGCAGGCGCCAGGGGATTTGGCGCAAGCATTGTCGCGCTGGGCGATCCAGCGCCCGGCGCTAGCGGCGCCGGCGCCGTGGATTGTGGCGGCGCGAGCGCGCGCATTTGCGCCGAGGCCGGGGCGGGGTTGAGGAGAAAGAATGCCGCAGCGGCGCATACCGCCGCAACGCTGACATTCCGAGAACCGAGCAAGCCCCACCCTGACATCGCGTTTTTTCTCGATCATAAACGCGGCATTTTCATGCCGCGGGGCGCGCGCGGAGCCAGCCGCCTTCCGCCGCGATTGACGCCGTATCTAGCTGACTCGCCGCCACTTTCACCATATCCTCGGCTACGGCTTGTTGTCCGCTTGGATCGGCCGGACGATCGATTACAAATGCGTAGCGTTGTGGCCGGCAGGCGCCGTCGGATTGGCCCCTTGAGGCCCCAATAAGAGGACTTGGTGAGTAATATCGACGTTCAGGGCAAAACGGTCGACGCCGGCCATCTCGCCGTCAAGCGCGGGGGTCCCGCCATCGGGCTCGTCCTCGGCAGCGGCGCCGCGCGCGGTTTTGCCCATATCGGCGTGATGCGGGCGCTCCAGGCGCACGGCATTGCGCCGGACATTATCGTCGGCACATCGATGGGCGCTCTGGTCGGCGGTTGCTATGCCACCAATCAACTCGACTCGCTGGAAGACTGGGCCCGTTCGCTGACGCGGCGGCGGATCATCAGTTATCTCGATGTCCGCATCGGCGGTTCCGGCATCATCGGCGGCACACGGCTGGCGCACCGGCTGGAGGAAGCGATGGGCGATACCGCGATCGAGGATCTGCCGATCCGCTTCACCGCAATCGCAACCGAGATCGGGACCGGCCACGAAGTCTGGCTGACGCGTGGCTCGCTGGTGCTGGCGCTGCGCGCCTCCTATGCACTGCCGGGAATTTTTGCGCCGGTTCATCTCGGCGGCCGCTGGCTGGTCGACGGCGCTCTGGTCAATCCGGTGCCGGTATCGGCGGCGCGCGCGCTCGGTGCCCGCGTCGTGATTGCGATCAACATGGATGCCGATAGATTCGGCCGCGGGGCCACCATAGCCAGTCACGGCGCCGATCCCGGCGACAGCCAAGCCATCGCATCGGCCAATCACGCGAACGGATTTGCCCGCTTGCGCGGCATGTTCGGCGCCGAACGGGCGCTCAAGCGTCACATGCTTGCGGGCGACGCGAGGCCGAGCTTCTCAACGGTGATGATCGAATCGTTCAATATCATGCAGGATAGGCTTACCCGCATGCGGCTTGCCGGCGACCCGCCGGACATCCACATCACCCCGCGGATCGCCAATATCGGCTTTCTCGATTTCCATCGCGCCGCCGAATCCATCGCAATCGGCCGCTCCGCCACCGAGAAGGCCATCGAGTCGATTCAGGAAACGATCACCGAGTTGAGCTAACGCAGCCTCACGGCGACGGTGAATTCTGCGCGCAGGTCGTGTGGCACGCGATCTGCTGCGTGGTGCAATTTAACTGGCAGCTCGTGTTCACATTGGCATTGCTAGTCGTCGTCGCGGCCCCGATCGGTGGCGCGCCCGGCACCAGGCATGTGGTCTCGCACGCCGCGGCCTGCGAATTGCACGTCATCATGCAATTGGTGACGGTCGAAGTTTGCGCCAACCGGATTTTTCCAGCCGCATTGGCAATCCCGGTCGTTTCTACTGTCGCAGCGCCGAGCGCCAAAACGAAGAGCAGCGTCACCAACCGGCGCATGATTGCCTCCCCGAGCCACTGTCGAGAGGCATCATAGCGCCGGGCGCAAGCCCGGGGAATGAGGCTTGCACCCCAAGTTCTGTTTTCGCCACTGGCGTCCGAACGGGTTACGCGGTCAGGATGTAATCGCGCATCGCCGCCGAATCACACTCCATCTCGTGCAACCGGTGCTTGACCACGTCGCCGATTGAGATGATGCCGACGACCCGTCCCTGATCGACGACCGGGACGTGGCGGAATTTGCCCTCGGTCATTCGTTCCATGATGCTGGAAATGGTCTCGCCCTCGGTGCAGGTCGATACTCTCCGCGTCATGATCCGGCTCACCGGATCGTCGAGCGCGGCAGTGCCTCGTTCGCCAAGCGCACGCACGATGTCGCGCTCCGAGACGATACCGACAATTCGGCGGTCCAGGCCCAGAACCAGCGCCGCGCCGATACGCCGCTCGGCGAGCAGCGCGACAACGGAGGTAAGCGTGGCGTTGGGTTCGACACTGACGACCTCGCGGCCCTTGGCCGCGAGAATAATGCTGACAGTCATCGTAGCCTCCCTAACCTTCGCGGCCAGGGGCTCCGCAAGGCGGCGGAGCCGCGACGGCGAAGGCAATATCTTTAATGTTCGGGTCGGCGCCGAGTTCCGACGGCGTCAGCGCAGCTGCTGCAATGCAGCATCGAGTTCCGCGTGGCATCGCCCGAAAACCAGCGCCGACTCTTAAGGGAGTCATCGCAGGTCAATGCGGCAATGGCGTGACGCGGCGTGTCGGTTTAACCGCTTACTTCGGTGTCGAGCTCGGCCTGCGGCACGACCGGATCGAACGCGTCGAACAGGAAAAGACCGGCGAAAAAGCCGCCGACATGGGCCTGCCAGGCGATCTCCTGTCCTGCTTCGGTGCCGAATGAGATCGTACCTAAGCCGAACAGGGCGTTTAGCCCGAGCCAGACACCGAGGAATAAGAGAAAACGCGGATCGCCGAGCGTTGCGCTGAGCGTCGCGGCCGGGATGCGATGGGTCGCGTCGGAGCGCTCGCGCCAATGCGCGACCGGACCGTCGGGTTGAAACACAAAGCGCATCGCCGCCGCCATGGCGCCGGAGATAGCCGCCGATGCCCCGATCATCGGCTCCATCTCGCCGAGATGAGTGACCAGATGTGTCAACGCGCCGATCGCCGCCATGACCAGCATGAAGAGGATGAAGCGCCACGGTCCAAAGCGGCGCGCCAGCGCGGTGCCGAACGGGATCAGCCAAGCCAGGTTGAGGCCGAGATGCATAAGATCGGCGTGAATGAACGCGTAAGTGAAAAAGGTCCAAAGATCGGCGGCAAACCCGCCGGGAAATGCGCCCGCGATGCCGGCATCGGCGCTATAGCGCGCCGGGATGAACGCAAAGGTCAGAAGAAAATTGACGTCCTGGTCGTCCGTCAGCACGAGCATGCGGAAGGCATGAACGAGAATAAGAACGCCGACGGTCGCCAAGACGACCATCGGCACATTGAAAATGGGCTCGCGAATTGGGGGTTCGGATTCGGGTTGCTGCGTCACCGGTCATGCCTTGTGTAGAGCCGAAATAGGCCTGGGCGATAGCAAGAACAAGCTGTGCAAAGAGCACGCGAAGTCGCGGCGAATCCCAACGGTGCGCGACTGAGTGCACACCGAAAACAAAAGGGAGGACGTTGCGGTCCTCCCTTTTGCAGCTTGCGCGGGGTTTCCGCGGTCGACGCCGGCGATCTTTGGCTTTGCGGCCTCGCATCGGCCGACGTCGGTCACATCCCCTCGCCTCCCTGAGCTGAAAAACGCCGCCCGCAAGTGACGCGGCGCGTTGAAGACCATTTGCTGAGTTCACCCTAGGCAGCCAGGCGCGCGGTGCAACGCCAACGTTAAGTTAAGTTTAATTACCGGGACGCTCCCCCCGTTTTGCGATCATCGCGCCGGCCAGGCACGTAAACTGCTCCGCATCTCGCCAAACAGCCGTTTGCCGCAAATCGTGTCCCGATCAGGGACAGCTGTGCGGCGCCGGCACGTTGGCAGGGAGCGTTTATGAAACACCCAGCGAGCCGGGAACTCTTTGCGTATTGGGAGGAGCGGCGCGGCAAGCGTTCGGCGCCTGAGCGCGCCGACATCGAGCCCGGCGCCATTCGCCAAGTGCTCAGCGACGCCTTTATCCTTGCTCTCGATGGCGGCGCCGGGCATCCGTTTCGCCTTGCCGGCACACGGGTGTGCGCACTGTTCGGCCGCGAGCTCAAAGGCGAGCCTTTCATCGGCCTGTGGGCCGGGGCGAGCCAGCCGATCGTCTCCAATCTGCTCGCCATTCTCAATGACGAGCGCGTCGGCACCGTGGCCGGCGTAACGGCGCAGAGCGCCGACGGCGAACCCATCGACCTTGAATTGATGCTCTTGCCGCTTAGCGCCAGCCGGCCAAGTCTTGCCCGCACCATCGGCATTCTGGCACCGCTGAAAGCGCAGCAATGGCTCGGTTCGAGCCCGCTCGGCGCGCTGACCCTGGGCAGCCGCCGTCACATTGGCGCATCAGTAGAAACTCGGCTTTTGCCGCGTTTTATGGCGCCGCGCCGCCGTCATCTGGTGGTCTATGAAGGCGGCCGCAGCGCCGGCGGCTAACGAGCCGTTAACATCGCGCGCCTAAGTTTGCTCCAGCCCGTCAGGCGAAGAGCATAATGGCGTTAGCTGAGCGAATACCAAGTTTGCGGGCGCTGAATCAGGATCGCCGACGCCATCAGCGCGTCAAGGTCAATTTGCTCGGCCGCTATATGCTGCCGGATCGCCGCGAGTTCCCTTGCCAGGTCATCAATATGTCGCCCGGCGGCATGGCGTTGATCGCGCCGATGTCCGGCGCGCCAGGCGAACGCATCATCGCCTATGTCGATCATCTCGGCCGGCTCGAAGGTCAGATCGCGCGCGTCTTTGAGAATGGCTTCGCGATGACCATTTCGGCCACCGCGCGCAAACGCGACAAGCTCGCGGCGCAGCTCACCTGGCTCGCCAACCGGCATATTCTGGGCCTGCCGGAAGACCGCCGCCATGGCCGTATCGTACCGCGCAATCCGGTCGGCCGCCTGATCCTGCCGAACGGCGTCAATCTTACCTGCCGTATCATCGACGTGTCGCAATCCGGCGCCGGTATCGCCTCGAGGGAACGGCCGCCGATCGGAACGCTGGTGACCTTGGGCAAGGTGCAGGGCCGCGTGGTGCGCCACCTCGAAGACGGCTTCGCCATCGAGTTTACCCGCCTGCAGCATTCCGACTTTCTCGAAGACAACATCACCGGCGGGTAAACGCCGAATCGACAATTTGCGGCCTCCGTCAGGCGCGCGCAGGCCCCGCTTCATCCGCAATAATACCCATCGATTGCGACTGTATTCGCCGCCGGACGATGCGCCGACGCGGCTAAATCCGCACGGTATGCGGCTCACGCTGACATAGTTACAATTTGAATCAAATTAGAATAGTTCAAATTTTATACAATACTAGCAGAGAAGACCGTGTCGCTATTGCTGTATCTTGAAGCGTTTTTACTTCAAATTGAACGTTTCAACTTAGCGACGCTGCAAAAGCTTTGTGCGAAACGTGACCCTGACGAGACGGGAAGGGGTCACAATGAATTCGGTTGCAAAAGCAATCCTCAAGCGTGGCGCGGCCGCCGGCGTCGTCGCGCTGACGCTGCTCGCATCCCCGAGCGGAAGCTCGGCGCAGGAGCGGCCGCAGTTCATCGCGCTCGGCGGCGTTACCCGCGCGCCGATCGGCTGGGTCGAGTTCTGCGTCGAATACGATCCTGAATGCAAGACCAAGCCGTCGGTGCCGCGCGACGTCGTGCTGTCGAGCGAGGCCTGGAACGATCTGCAGCGCGTCAACCTCTGGGTCAACACCCACGTCAAGCCGATGACCGACATGGATCATTGGGGCGTCGTCGAACGCTGGAATTATCCGGACGACGGCTACGGCGACTGCGAGGACTACGTGCTGGCGAAGCGCAAGATGCTGATGCAGGAAGGCTGGCCGCGCGAAGCGCTGCTCATCACCGTGGTGCGCGACCGCAACGGCGACGGCCACGCCGTCCTCACCGTCAAGACCGACAAGGGTGAGTTCATTCTCGACAACCAGACCAACGACATCATGCTCTGGTCCGACACCGGCTACCGCTTCGTCAAGCGTCAATCGCAATCCGACCCGAACACATGGATCGCGCTCGGCGACACCGCAACCGCGCCGGCCACTGCGTCCTCTCGCTAAGCGCAAAAGAGACAAGGAGCTACACGACCCCGGTCACGTCCCCACCCCTCCCCGTCCCCAGACCGGGTTCGTGGCGGCCGGCGCTTCCCCAGGCGCCGGCCGCACCTTTTTCAGCGGCCCAGACTCCAGCGTTTACAGGGTTTTCGGTGCAGGTCGGTGACGTTTAAATACGGAACGAAGCACGAAAATGACGCTTCGACCCGTGGAAAATCCGTGGACTTTGTACTCGTTCCGTCCAGCGACTCGGTTGATGCCGTAGGGTACGACCCATGAGACTTAAAGCTTCCATATCTTCTCGCGCCCAAGCTGCGCTAGCTGAGCTGCTCTCGCGGCAATCTCCTTGGAGCCCCAGTTCGTGGCGCCCTTCAGAACTTTGTCGAATGGGATGCCCGCTTCCCCCAGAATCTTCTTTTTGGCCGGGAAATCCTTATTCTTCATCTTCCCGTTGAGGCCCTCCGAGACAAAGATAAGATTGCCAATATTGCCGGCGTCCAGCCCCTTCGCTTGCTGGCCCGCGCCAGGATTCTCCGGCGACAAATGCTCAATGGTCATTTTGTCGTAATCAACCATCTTGTCTGTTCGCAGCTGCTCATCCACTTTCTCTAGAATGTAGCGGACAAGTGGGCGCTGCTTAGTGTCTGACGATAGGAACCGAACCTCACCAAACTGTACTGCAAACGCTTTATCTTCCGGGATACGCTCGCGGAGCTTCTGCCTGAATGCCTGAAGGTGCGCTGCCCGCTCTTGGGGGTCGGTCGCGTAATACAGCTCGCGGGCGGCCGCGGCATACATCATCGAGATACCGCCCGATGACGAGAGCGACGCGATCGCCGTGTGCTGAAAGTGGAACGCCTCCACGGCATGCAACCCGCTCTTAAGCTGTTTGAGTGAGATGTCACCATCGTAGTATGCGCGCAGGAGCGAAAATACGAGTGGCGTCGGCTGCCTGACCCGAAATGTCTGGAGGGCGCTCAGTGACCGAGAGAAAGGGCGTTCCTCATTGTTCCATTTAAAGTTCTCGGGCTCGAAGATACGGCGATATGTCTCAACACCATTCTCGAGGTCCTCGAGGAATTGCTTGGCATTCGAACGCATGACCTTCATCTTGATGCGCTTAAACAGCGTCTTCTTCGGCGTGTAGTCCTCGCGCGAGAGCCAGAAGTAGTGCACGTAGTCATGAGAAGTGGGGTTCGGAGTGGGCCGCTTGCCTTCCCGCGCGCCCCCTATTGTCGGGAACGAGTAGAGCCGGTAGCAGTCCCATCGGCAGCGGCCCCAGATAAATTTCCAATCACCAGTGGAAAATCCATGGAGTGCCTGTGCCCTCTTGGTAACCGCTTGTTCTTGCAGGCCCCGCCCTTCCCTCCCCAGAGACCGGCCGCACTTCATATAATTTCAAACGCGCTGAACTCGAATGACGCGCTCAGCTTCGATCGTCCAGCCGTCTAACTCGCGCAATGTTTTTTGTAATTCCATTTGTCGACTATCAACAAGGAGAAGTCAGGTGGGCCGGGGGGATTGGTAATGAGTTGGTGCAACGGCCCCAATTGAACGAACTCATTGTTTTGCTTGCCAATCAGAAGTAGTGGCCGAAAGTTAGAGCTGGGATGCCGGACCACATTATAGCCCAGCCGGGCTAACGCCGTCATTTGCTGGTCGGTACAAAAACCTGCCATTTTGAACCCCGCGAGCGCTGCAGCCAACAATCAACCTATAGTATATTGCTTTTGCGGGATTATGACAACGACAAACGCTTCACCACCTCATCAACAGCAGCGCGCGTCACGAGGCATCCAGCCTTCGCCTGTATGCCCAATCAAAACATTCGTTTACTCGTGTCTCCCACTGTGTCTCCGATGCAACACCTAATTGATTAGTGGGTTTGTTGCAATTTGCGAATTGCAATTTCTACGAGCGCAGCATTTGATTGGCCTCAAGTTCGTATATCGTCACATCGGCTACTTAAGCCTTGGCTTTTTTTGGGGACGTTATGAAAAAGCCGTCCAAGAGAAGATCCAGAAGCGCTGCTGCAAAAAAGGGGCTCATACGCAATTTTACCGCTTCCGCGCTGAAAGCGTCAGCGGCGCCCAAAGGTTGTTGCACCATATCCTCCGAAGGGGCTCCCGATAGGGATATACCCAATATTACCGAAGCAGAGTGCGACGCGATTGCAATCGCACATCCAGAAAGCGCAACTCATTGGGAAAAAGGGTCTTGCGCCTAAGAGACCCCGCCAGATTTGAAGTTCGTGAGCTTTCTCAGTTCGCAACGTCTGGGGGATGACATGCATTTGGACAAGGCACTTTTCCTTACCGCAGTTATGGGCGCCTCCATGTGCGGCGGATGTACCGTGCCACATTACGACGTTCGCTACGATAATGCTGGCCAGCCAACCGTCGGAACTGTCGTGCGCCGTGTTCAGTGCGAAATAAGGGATATGGTCCGCGACGACAGGCCGGATGACCCCACCACATTCCACAGTAGATTTCTCCTGGACAATGACTATGACGTCGAAGTTGCGCTTTCTCTTGAAGTTAACGACACCGGCGGGCTGCTACCAAGCCTGTCCTACTTGACCCCGATTACTCTAACGCCCGCCACATCGTTCATGTTCGGTGCGAGTGGCACGCTGAGTGAGTCGCGTGACCACAACTTCACAGAGAATATACAGCTTTCCGTTAGACAAATTTACATGGATTGGAAGAGCAACCCTGAAGCTCATAGTTGTCCCACGGCCGATACGAGTTTGGCGGGAACGTTGGGACTAAAAGACTTTGTCGCGATGGCCGCGCTATCTCAAAATCTTGATCAAACTCAGAAACTGTCAGGGAAAGGCGTCTTTGGAGGGTCAATTCAGTTCCTCGTTACCAAGAATCTCACTGCGGCAGGACCGTCATGGGCGCTCATTAGTTTCAAGAGCATCGGCGCGAATGTGAATCTCTCTGAGGTAAACACCGATAAGATTACGGTTGCGTTTGCCCAAGGTCCCAACGTGGGAAAGCCCATGAAATTACTTAAGGAAGTCAGGCCGCAGAATGAAGCTGCTGTTTCCTTTCTGCAGCAACTGCTTATCGGGTCTATTAGTTCTCAAATTATAAATCTACAAACTACCCCACACTAATTGGCTTCATTGAAGCTCCACCGGCTTGTCCGTTTGGCTTCCGCCAAATACTCGTGGAAAATCCGTGGAGTGCTTGCGCGCTCCACGGTAACCGATTGATCTTGCGGGCTCTGCCCTTCCCTCCCCCAGGCGCCGGCCGCACCTTTTTGGACGGTGATTGCTAGGCCGCGACTTGCGATTTGCTCGACTTCGCTTGAATGAAGGTCAGCAAGTCGGCATTGATGATTTTGGCTTGAGTGGTAGGCATGCCGTGCGGGAAGTCCTTATAGGTCTTCAGCGTCCCGTTCTTGAGAAGCTTCGCCGACAACGGTCCAGCGGCGACATAGGGAACGATCTGATCGTCTTCGCTGTGCATCACCAGCACCGGCACGGTGATCTTCTTGAGGTCTTCGGTGAAGTCGGTTTGTGAGAAGGCGACAATGCCGTCGTAATGCGCCTTGGCGCCGCCCATCATGCCCTGCCGCCACCAGTTGGCGATGATGGCTTCAGAGGATTTGGCGCCCGGCCGGTTGTAGCCATAGAAGGGGCCCTCCGGAAGCGCGCGATAGAATTGTGAGCGATTGGCCGCGAGCTGCGCCTGCAATCCATCGAACACGTCCTTGGGAAGGCCGTTTGGATTGGCCGCGGTCTTTAGCATCAGCGGCGGCACCGCGCTGATCAGGGCCGCCATTGCCACACGGCTTTCGCCGTGCCGCCCCAGATAGTGCGCAACCTCGCCGCCGCCGGTGGAATGGCCGACGTGGATGGCATTCTTCAGGTCGAGATGCGCGGTCAATGCCGCGAGGTCGTCCGCATAATGATCCATGTCATGGCCATCGCCGGTCTGGCTCGATCGGCCGTGGCCGCGGCGGTCATGGGCCACGACGCGATAGCCGCGACTGAGGAAGAACAGCATTTGATTGTCCCAGTCGTCGGCCGACAACGGCCAACCGTGACTGAACACGATGGGCTGACCTTTGCCCCAGTCCTTGTAATAAATTTGCGTGCCGTCTTTGGTTGTGATCATGGGCATGATTGCGTATCCCTACGTTGTGGTTGCGAATCCAAAGTGGTCGTGCGCCAAGCACTCGCGGCGGACGTGAAGAAGGCAGCACCCCCGCGGGCACCTGCGATCGTGTCAAATTCGAAGTTTAGCAGCGTGCCTACCGATGGCACCGGAGCTATGAGCGGAAACAGCGGGACTTCGGTACATCGCCGATTTTTGGCCGCCTTGCACAGCTCAGGGGCAAATCTGCCCGCGCAAAATGACGTGGGCGTGTCTTGTGGACGGCACAATAGGGATTTTGGAAAAATCGTCCGGCGCGTCTACACTTATAAGTTGAGTACCATTGGCGGCTCATTTTACAAGGCAAAGAATGCAAGTGCGTCGGTAACTTGTGGCCGAAGGTCTTTGGCCCGAGAGTTGCTTTTTTTGAGCGAACATGCCGAACTGTGAATGTTCATCGTTACCGGTGACAGATGCCATCACTTTCCGACCTTCCAGAGCTTATTGGGTTTTTCAGCTATTCGCGTGAAGACGACCAAGGCTCCAGAGGCGGGTTGTCCGATCTGCGCGACGCAATTCAAGTCGAGCTCAGCGCGCAACTCGGTCGCTCCCAGACCGATTTTCGGATTTGGCAGGATAAGGCTGCAATCTCGCTCGGCACGCTCTGGGAAAACGAGATTCAGCAAGGCATCCGCCAGTCGGTATTTTTCATACCGATCGTCACGCCGCGCGCGCTTAGAAGTCATCATTGCGGCCTGGAATTCCAATCGTTCCTGGCGCGCGAAGCTGAGCTTGGCCGCGCCGATTTAGTTTTTCCGATCCTCTACATTCCGGTTCCAGCGCTGGAGGATGAGAAGCTGTGGCGCGACGATCCCGTGCTTAGCGTCGTCGGCACCCGTCAGTACCTTGATTGGCGCGAACTGCGCCATCACGATCTGAATTCGACGGAAGTCCGGAAAAGGCTGGAGCGATTTTGCCGGGGAATTACGAACACGCTGCATAAACCATGGGTATCGCCGGACGAGCGCAAACGGCGCGAGGCGGAGGAATCGCGACAGCGGGAGGTGGAAGAAGCCCGCCGCAAAACTGCGGAAGCCGAGGCTGAACAGCTTGCTCGGCAAGCGCGGGAGCGCGAGCACGCTGAAGTCGCGCGCCGCGCCGAGGAAGCGGACCGCACCAGGCTGGCGGAGCAGGAAGCCCGCGAACGCGCCGCCGAGGACCGCCGCCGGCACAAAGCGGCAGCCGAAAAGCAAGCACTGGAAGAGCGCGCCTTTAAGGCGGCGAGAGCCGCCGGCAGCACCGCCGCGATCGAGGCCTTCCTCGGCGACTACCCTGAAAACGCATTCGCCGCCGAGGCGAACAAGCTCAGAGTGGCGTTACGGACCCGCGAGGATGCCCACAAGCGCGCGATGGCAAGCGATGATCCGGTCGCGCTCAAGGCATTTTGGGACGTGTACAAAAAAGGCGAGGACGTCGATCAAGTGCGAGCGCGGTTGCGGGTTCTCGCACCGGGGCAATCGCGTCAGCCGTCAAAGCCGGCGATGATCGGCGCAGGGGCCGCGGCGGCAACCCTGATCGCCGTGGTGGCGATCTGGATTGCAACGCGTCCGGCAACGAACAATTCCCAGGTCGTGGCGCTGGCAACTCCGCAAACTGGTCCACCACCGGCGCCGCTTTTCGCACACGCCCCGAGCGCGCCGCCGCAGACCACAGTCGCCGCCGCAGGTTCGGGTGTCGCCAACACGGAAACCAAGCCGGCCACTGTGGCACCCCCGCCTGCCGCTTCGCCCGCCCCCGATCCTGCCGCCATAGCCTGGTCGCTCCTGCAGGACACCGACGATGCCGCGGCGCTGCAGCGCTTTGCTTCCCAATTTCCTGATAGTCCGTTGCGAAAGGACGCCGAGACACGGATGGCCGCGCTGGCGGCGGAACAGGCAGCCTGGAACCTCGTGAAAGACGCAAAGGACCCCGAGCAGTTGCGCCGTTTCGTCCGGCAGTTTCCGGAAAGCCCGGATCGCTCCGATGCCGAGCAGCGGATCGCCTCCTTGGCGGCTGCACCACCGCCGCCCCCTGTCGTAACCGCACCGGATCCGCATGATCTGGCCCGATTGCTGCAATTCGAATTGATACGAGTCGGCTGCTTTGCCGGCAAGGTGAACGGTGAATTCGACGACGACACCAAGGCGGCGTGGCACAAATTCGTCAAGCTCACGTCCAGGAACATGCCCGACGACGTATCGCAGGACGCGATCAATGCCGTGCGCGGCGTCAACAAGCGGGTCTGCCCGCTAGTCTGCCCGCACGGTCAACACGCCGAGGGCAGCGAATGCGTGGCCAACGAACCGCCGCCGAAGCACACCGTAAAGCGTGAGCCGCCCGCGGCGCGACCCCGAGCGGCCGCTCCTGCCGCCGCCGCTCCGGCGGCAAACGTCTATTGCCAAGGCCGCTCCTCGGGAGTCGCGGTCAGCAACAGTTCGAACAATTGCGGCAATTGATTGCGATCTGACGACCCTTGGGGCGTGCCAAACATGA